>CAZQCZ010000070.1:0-1773 GCA_964592215.1 uncultured Candidatus Saccharibacteria bacterium | reverse complement strand
CAGGCTGGAAGGAGTAGAGGGCAAAGTTGAAGCGAATGCGCTGCTCATCCCACGCATCGAAGAGGAGAAATCAAGAGCATTGAAGGCGTAGGGGGCGGCGTACCAATTGGGCTGGGGCGGCTCAATCCCCAGCGCCTCAAAAGTCTTAACCCACTTGTCAACCACACCGAAGACCATTGCGTAAGGGAGAAACTCGTCAAAACGATTGATTCGCTCATTGAATCGCTGGTGATATTTCTCCGCCTTGGAAATGAACAGCTTGAACCCGCTGGCCCGCCGCACCGCCTCCGTCCCCGCCCCCGTCTTCTTCGGCATCACCGGCGCCATTATCAACATTAAGGCACCCAAAACAAGGAAGGGAATGCAGGACCAAATGAGAAGGCCGGCGGTCATAAGGACAACAAAGCCGCCCGCCATGATGAGGAGAATCCCCAAGCCGAGATACTTCTGTTTAACTTTGTCAGGGCGGCCGGAGAAGTAACCATCCCTCGTCAGTTGATCGTAAAGCTTGTCCCGAACTTTACCCAAGTGGACATAGAATTTGTTCTCCAGATCACCGAGATTCACCTCATCGCCGCGTTCAAACAGCCCTCGCAGAATCTCCTTCTCATACTCGACGAGAGATCTATCATTCTCGAAGTCCCTGAGCTTCTCAAACCGATAAACCTTTTTCCTCTTCCCCAACGCTTCTTCAACAATTTTGAGGTAACCACGGACGGCGAGATCAACTATCGCGGCCGAGATGTCAGCCATATCCACCCGCTCATCAATAAGCGTCCCCACCTCGGCCGGCCGCAATTCCCTCGCCGGCCCGGGCAGGCCCAGATCCTTGGTAACGGGTGGATCAAACTCAGCAACGACGGCTTGCTTGGCAAAGAGGGGCTTCATCTCCGCTTTCGCGTTGGGGTCAAGAATAATCACCGTCCGATACCACATATCCCGCCCGTGTCTCCACCAGCGACGGAACATGAAAACAACCGCCGCCAATGAACCAAGAATCATCCAAAGCGGCTTCAGGATATCTTCCCAGTAGAGCGGGTCAGCGACCAAACCCTTAGGAAGGCGATTAACAATCGTTAAACCATGCCCCACCGGAAGAGACGTAACGGTCGAGAACTCGCCCACTCCTCTAGCGATGGAGGCAGAGCAGTCCTGCGCCTTCGACCCGAAAGCACCCGTGTAGCAGGTAACTTCCTGAATCTCTCCGCCCTCCAAAGTAACCGTCGCCGTCGCTTTTTCGATCAAAACCTCCCAATCACTGCCCGTTACATCCCAGTAGAACTCGTCGTGATCATCGAAGCGGGTAATGACATTCCCCACTTCGTAAGTGATGATATAAGTGTGGCGGCCGGAGATGGTCGTGTCCGGATCGCCGATGCGAATCTTCTTCCCGCTGGAAACGGAGCTAACCTCCGTAATCGCCTCGGCGCCGTCCTGCCCGACACTGACGAGCTTGAATCTCACACCGGTTGTGTCGATCGTCCGATAGATTCCGTGTTTCTGGATGCCCCCGAAATCGGCGACGATCGTCTCCGTCACCTGAACTTTGCCGTCTTTCGGGATGTAGATATCGGCGTCAAAACTCTCAATCGTCCACCCTGCTTCGCTCTCGCCCAATGCAAGCTCCGCCGAGCTTCGAGGGCCGGGCTTCTCTGCTGCCTGAACAGGCGTAAACGAAGTGGTGTCGCCGGCGAAGAAGGTACTCAACAAAAGAAGCGGGGTAACCAAAAAGGCAGCCGAAGGCTTTCTCATCAACCGAAGTTTAACAAAAAG
>CAZQCZ010000069.1:0-1997 GCA_964592215.1 uncultured Candidatus Saccharibacteria bacterium | reverse complement strand
GTGGCAATATTGGCGGTGTTGGTGTTGTTTTCTGACCGGAAGGCCTGATCACCCGATGATCAGGCCTTTTCGCATTCGCAGTTGAGTTGATAGGATTGGAGCCGATCTTTTAGCTTGTCACAGGAGTTAGCTTCCCCGCGGAGGTTTTTGTTAAAATCTTACTAAGAGCCCCTGTCCCACCCTCCTTTCCGCCGGTTGGCAGATACGGGGGGCTGAAAAGACTCGCGATGGCTAGAAAGTACCGCAAAGCGAAACAGCGGAAAAGTTCAAATTTCTCTTGGAAGCTGTTGAGAAAGCGCTTCCAGCTGAAGAAGCGCTTTCGTCAATTTGGTCTTGCCTTCCTTGTTTTCTCTAGCGTTCTTCTCACTTTAGGAGCGATTCATTTATGGTCGTATTTTGGTCAGCCGTTTGCCGGGGCGGCGGAGACTTTTGGGGTGGAAGGGTCGTGGGACGGGCAGCAACCGCTTAATCTTCTTTGGGTTGAAGTGAGCGAAACGAAAATAGCCAACCTTTCTGTCATCTCGCTGAATCCAACGTCGGGCCGATTTTCGGTCTTCAACCTTCCTTTGGAATATGAGGTTGAGCTTCCATCGCAGGATAGGCAGTCGCTTCAGGCGGTTTACCAAGCGGGTGATTCCGCGGAGCCGAGGCGGGGGGTAGCGCTGGCAGCCAAGAGCGCCTCCTATCTTTTGGGAGTTTCTGTTGATGGTTACTTGGTGGTAAGCGCCTCCGGACTGCAGCAGTTGGCTCATTATCTTGGCGACGGTCCGCTTAAAAGCTATTTTTCGGTTAAAAGTATTGTCCGTTTGCCCCAAATTCTTGTTCTTGCCCGCGATCATTTGCAGACGAGTCTTTCTCTCGGTGAGTTGGCACGTGTGGTTTATTTTCTCTGGCAGGTGCGTTCGGATCGGGTGCGGACGATTGATTTTGATCCTCAGCGTCTTGTCGACCAAGACATCGTTGATGGCTTGGTTGGCCCTTTGGTGCGGGATGAAACTCTCGTTGGCGGGCAGTTAAAAATTCAAGTCTTGAACGGGACATACAAGACCGGCCTCGCTTCCCATGTCAGTCGGGTGATTAGGAATATGGGGGGAGAGGTAGTTCGGGTTGGGAATTACGAGCGGCAAGATCTCACCAAGGGTTTTCTTATCCTTGATGAGACAGGGAGCTATACGGCGAAGCGGCTCTCCCGAGCCTTTGGGGTTAGCGGTAGCCATCCGCCAAAAACCTCCGCTGAAAAGCGAGCAGATATCACCATCGTCCTTGGTTTAGAGGACTACGAGCGGATTTTCTGATCAGGCTAAGAATTGTCAATCATGAGCCAGTGAGTTTCAGTTAGTTTTTCTTTCCCGGGCAATTTGGCAATGATTCCATCCCTAAAGCAAGTCCTTGATTTCCTCCAAATTGTTGATTATGTGATCGGCACGGGCAAGTTGGATGCGGTTGAAGCGGTCGGTTTTGATGGCAGCGACCTTGATATTGGCGGCTCTGGCGGCTTCGATTCCCGCCGGAGAGTCTTCAACAATGAGCACCTCTTGGGGGCGGAGTTCTGCCTTTTCTACCGCCTTGAGGAAGAGGTCCGGGGCGGGCTTCTTGCGAGTAACTTCGTCGCCAAAGGCAGTAACGTCGAATAGCTTCTCGATTCCGAGTGTTCCGAGTACGTATTTGCCGATGTCGCTAGTATTGGAGGTGGCAAGGATAACCTTTCTTCTCGTGTCCTTGATGTAGTGGATAACCGCGCTGAGGTTGGGGCGGGGTTTTATCTCATTCAAATGATCAAGATAGAATCGTTGAGTTTGGGCGGTAAGATCATCCGGATCGGGAGTAAGGTTAAGGTCACGTTTCATCCGTTCCCAATTTTCCCGGACGCCGATGCCGGAGGTATGTCCTACTTCCTCGCAGGAGATTCCTTGGTCTTTGAGAACGGAGCAGAACGCCCTTCCGTAGAGGCCTTCGTTGTCAATGATTGTCCCATCGAGGTCAAAGATTACTCCGCG
>CAZQCZ010000068.1:0-2035 GCA_964592215.1 uncultured Candidatus Saccharibacteria bacterium | reverse complement strand
GCCTAGGACAACTTTGTTCGTTGCTGGAGCTCCGTCCTTTTTATCTCCCTCGGGAGGCATGTCGGTGGAAAGTGCTCTGGCGAGATAGACATCCCTACCTTCTTCGATCAAATCGTTGATTTCCTCAAGTGATCCGGAGGTGTAACGCCTCGTATTGACACCGAAGAAATATCGAAGCCATAGATAGGTGTGGTACTCGAAATTGGCGTAGACATAGCTGTTCCTTTCAATTTTCTCGGCCGCGGCTTCCATCGATTTGAGTATCGACTCCGTTGGCTGAGCCATCATTTGGGGATTCATTCGGCCGAAATCGAGAAACTGGGAGACGACGAGCACTGCTGTCGCGAGAAGGATCGCTGCGCCGGCAAACCGTAATCGGCTCAACAGCCATTCGGACGAGTAGCCGACGAAGATGACCGTCGGGACGAACATTAAAGAGATGAAACGCCAGAATTCGCTCGGCCCAACAACCTGCGAGAAAGTGAGGAGGAAGCTCAAAAAGAACCAAGCAAGCAGGAAGATATCCTGGCGATTTCTCCTCTTGATGGCAAGAAGGACTCCGGGAACGGCAACAATCAACAGGGGAAGGATAAAGCTGCCCAGCTCTTGGAATTGTGGCTCAACGACGGGGAAGGGCGGGGCAGAGACCGTTTCAAGATCGGCGCCAAGCTTGTCATAGAAAAAGACCATTAGAGCGAGAATGGCTATGTTGGCGACGAGAAAAGGAATAAATTCCTTCTTCGTAGTCCTCCTTCCAATTCCTAAGGAGAAGGCAAAGTAAGCCAGCAAGGCAAACCAAATAGTGATAACGCTCGTGTGGGATAACACGCCGAGCGCTCCAGCAATCGCTAGCGGAATGACATATTTCCAGGCATCGATAGCCCCTTTAAGCGAGCGGGGGACAAGGGATTCCGCCGCTTCCAAATTCTCGAGTAGCTTCAGGAGAAAGTAGACGATCAATGGGATGAAGAACAGAACGGCGGAAGTTTTGCGGATATCGGCGGCGATTCTCAATGACATCGGGCTGAAGACGGCGAAGAAGGCGGCGACGAGGCCGGCCCGTCGGCTCTTGGCAATGTAGCTGGTGAGAATGAAGATGGAGATGCCCAGCAGAACAGAGTAAAGGGTAGTGGCAATCTTAACTCCCTTGAATATTCCAAAGAACTTAGCGAAAAGGGCCGAAGTTAGAAAGATGACAGGCGGGGAACCGAAACTAAAGCTGAAGCGTCCCTCCTCGACGATCTCCCGTACCTTGTAGGCATAGAACCCGCCGTCGGTGCCGTTGACGTAAGGCGTTTGGGAGAAGAGTTTGAGATGGACAAGGAAGCCGCCGATAACGATGGCTAAAAGGATTGTCGCCGTTAGGAGGGAATTTTTTCGGCCCACATTAAAACAATAGCAAAGGTTGAGCATTTCTCACAGGCCCTTTTTGGAATTTAATTGATATAGGTGACAGGGCCGCGGAAGTCTTTAGCAGTAGCGGCTATCGAGCCAAGGTTATCTCTCAACAGCATACAGACAACACCGGCGTCCCCTCCAAACCATTGTTCCACTAGGTTTTTTACTTCAGAGTGTTCATCAGCTGCCGCTCTCGCCGTTTCAGCCGCTTTCCTAGGATTTCCGTGACACATCAGTTCGATGAGAGTGAATTTCAGTGTATTCCCTCCAGCTGATAACGACTCCTCGGCTAATCTTTCGGGGGGTTTATCGCGCAGCTCTCGGAGCGCTTCCTGGTTGTACCGTTTTGTTGCGGATACACTCCATGGGTAAATAGGGACACTTTCCCCCTGTGGTGCACGTTCGAGTCCCGTTGGTAGTGGCATTCTTCTGCTGAAGACTGACATTCAAGGCATTTTACCACAACCAACTTCGTTTGCGCCGTTCCCACCGTCACGCTCTCGAATACTTCGCGGGAGACTTCCACGTCTCTTCGCAGGCTGTCAAACTCCACCGCCACTCGCCAGCTTTCCGGAGCGTAGTGCTCGATCTGCCAGAGGGCGATGTACGGCGGGTTTATCAAATTAATCATTTCGTA
>CAZQCZ010000067.1:0-2149 GCA_964592215.1 uncultured Candidatus Saccharibacteria bacterium | reverse complement strand
CAGTGTAGTTTACCTTGTTGATCAGCACTACCTTCTTCGGCACCCCCATCCGAAGAAGGGCGAAGAGCATCCCCAAATCAAAATAAGATCCCATACTGGCCGGATCCCACCAGATGTGGACCTCATCGGCATTGATAAGGGCATCGCAATTCGCGATGCAGATATAGATGCCGTGAGTGTCACTCTGATCGGTATCCCGCGCCGGCCAGTAGACATTGTGACCGTCCTCCTCCAATTTGGCCACATAGGCCCCGATCGCCTTGGCCACCGCCGGATCGGCATTCCGAACCGGACAGATGATAAAGATTTTAACCATTCCCTTCCTCCCTGATTTTCCCAATCACCTCGAGACGGATCACCGTCACCAAGCTCCGGTACGTCAACTTTGGATAGAAAGCATGGAGCCGGTCGAGCGCCTCCCAGCGACTGGCAAACCCATCGTCTCGTAGGTCCCGCTCGGGGACAGAGATGAGGCGGCGGTACTCGCAGGAGACAATCTTGACGAGATACCGATCGCCTTCGGCGCAGACAGCTACTACTTCCTCACCGGGCGCGAAATCGCGCACGCCGGCGCGGATGGTCACCGATGCCGCTCCCCTCTCGAGAAACTTGGCGAAGACTCCTTCGCCAAAATGGAGTTCCTTCATTGCCTTCCCTTCCTTCTTGTTAAAGTCATTTATGTTCTTACTGCCCACGATGAAAAAAGCAAGGAAAAAGAATGGTCGCAATTACTGGACGAAGCTCGAACCTTTTTTGAACGGAAAATGCTCGAATAGCTCCGCTCCACGTTTCGCCACACACTCCCGCGCCTTCGGCGCGGAAAGCAGGCGGGCAAAAATTTCCCCCCTCGTGCTCCCCCAATTTTTGCCCGTCTGCTGAAAGGCTGGATTAAATTTTGCAAAATTCATTTGCTCTGTTACATTGTATAACAATGATAAAGTTTTAGAGCAAGCGATATGGATTTAGAAAAACTCCCAGAATTACTAACAATGAAACAAGTATCGGAGATACTCGGTGTTTCTAGTATGACCTTGAGGCGCTGGGATGCCAGAGGGATTTTAAAGCCCTTCAGGCCAGCACTGCAAAATGTGAGGCGATACAAAAAAGAGGATATTATTAAATTTATCAATTAAAAATAAATATGACCCATAGTCTTGACAAAAAGCAAAGGGATTATACTAGATCCAGCAATTTGAGTACCTTGAAAAAGGCCCAAACCCAAAGAAAGGAGGTAACTGCCATGCAGTACAAGGTTGAATTATTGACGGGCATCAGGCCCACTGGCGACTTGACCGTCGCCAACTACCTGGGGGCAGTAGCACCCATTGTTGAACTTCAAGCACAGGGCGTGTCTCCAGTAGTTTTCGTTGCCGATCTTCACGCGATCACGGACAACGAACCGGCTACTGTGAGGCAGTACATCCACGGAGTCGTGACTGACTACATCGCGCTTGGGATAGATCCGAAGAAAACAAAGATCTATCTCCAATCGGAGGTGGCGGGAGAGGTTACCACGTTTACCACACTTCTAGCTCGGCTTGTTTCTGTGGCTGAACTCTTGAGGGTGCCAACTCTCAAGGATAAGCTCAAGAACAATGCACGGCCGGAAACGGCGAACGCTCTCCTTCTTCTCTATCCGGTCATGATGGCTGCTGACATCTTACTCAACAGAGCCAAGAAGGTTGCAGTCGGGGAAGATCAGCTACCACACATGGAAGTTACGCGCCTGCTTGCCAGTAGGTTCAACAAGAGGTACGGGGAGCTTCTCCCAATTCCTCAGGTGTTGCAGATCAAGGCGCTTCGCATCCTCTCTCTGAGGGGAGAGGGTAAGATGAGCAAGACCAATCCTGGTGGAGCCCTCTTCTTGACGGATGATGTAAAGACGGTTACCAGTAAGATCAAGGTGGCTGAGACTGCTTTCGAGGGGGTGATGAACGAGAAACTGGAAAGCCATATCCTGATTGCCAAGGCGTTGGCGAAAACCGAATCGGAACGCGATGAGGTGGATGCTATCATCAAGGCACACAAGGGCGGAAAACCTGTGATGGGTCAGTTCAAACAGACTCTGACCCGCATCGTTCAGAACTTCACCGAGGAGTTTCAGGCCAAGAGAGCCGAGATCACACGGGATCCGTCGTACATTCCGTCC
>CAZQCZ010000066.1:0-2187 GCA_964592215.1 uncultured Candidatus Saccharibacteria bacterium | reverse complement strand
TGCTGAATAGTGTTATCCGGGTAGAGCAACTTGGCACCAACTGCCCCAATCTCGTCCCGCTGGCTGTGTTCCAGCATCGCTTCCAGCCAATCTCCATTGATTACTTCAGTGTCATTATTGAGAAAGAGCAGATGGTCGCCCCTCGTTTTCTCAACGGCGAAGTTGTTGATCTTGGAGAAGTTAAAGGGGCTCCTAAATCTCATCACTGTATAGGGCACGGTTCTAAGGTAGCGCTCTGTCTCCTCCCTAATGCTGTCGTTGTCTACAATAACGATCTCGTAGTTCTTATATCCTGTTTTCTCTTCAATGCTGGTGATACACCTTTTAAGAAAATCGACCTTGTCTTTGGTGGGAATTAGAATGGTTACGCGAGGAAGGCCGCGGATCTCTCGACGAACTCTATAAATGGTGATATCCGGCCTTGATAAAACTTCGGCCTTGGTCCCGCGCCGCCTCATGGCCTCCTCTACCGCCTTCCTCCCCGCTTCGACCGCGTAGGGCTTGGAAGCGACTTCTACCGCGGTTGATCCGGGAACCTTCCGCCAATGATAAAGAATTTCCGGTATGTGATAGATCTTCCCTGTTTTCTCGGTGAGCCTAAGAACAAGATCGTAATCCTGGGCCCCCTCAAATCCGGGTCTAAATCCCCCAATCTCTTCAATCAGTTTCCTTCTGTAAACGCCCAAATGACAGGTGTACATGCAAGACGTAAACGTGTCCGGCGACCAATCGGGCTTGAAATGCGGCTCGACGCGATTGCCGTTGGCATCCAGCTTATCTTCATCGCTGTAAATCATATCCGCGTCGGGGTGGCTATTGAGAAGCCTAACTACCTTGTAAAATGCATCGGGAGTAAGGAGGTCATCGTGATCAAGAAGCGCCACAAACTCTCCCGTGGCGAGGCTAAGCGCCGAGTTTGAAGCGCGGCAAATGTGGCCGTTCTTCTCCCGATAAGTGACTTTGATCCGGGCATCACTCTTGCGATAAGCCTCAATAACCTCCCTAACGTGCGGTTCCGCTGAAGCGTCATCGGCGAGGCAAAGCTCCCAATTTTCGTATATCTGGCCCTGCACCGACTCAATCATCTCTTCGAGCCAGTCTTTCCGAGTATTATAAAGAGGAACAGCAACACTGATTTTGGGACGGTACTTAAGCGCGGCGGCGCTTCCCTTCATTCTCCTCAGCATCCCATCCGTCAAGCGGTGGTTCTCCAGCCAAACCTCAAACTGCTCTTCTGGAAAAAGCGTGATCGAAGACAGGTGACGAAACTTCCGAATGAGGCCGACAAAACCCTGCTCCTGAAAAATTTTTTCGTTCTTCTTGAGAAAAGTCTTCGGATCACGGGCAAATTTCCGTCCGGCATAGCGGAGCACCCGACAAATCCCGGGAACCTTGGCGACAAGAGCGACAATCATCAAAAGGAGGTAGTAAGGAATGCGCAGAACGAAAACAAACGGCCCGTCTTTCCTTAACCGTACAAGCGGTTTCGCTGCGAGCCCTTTGACAGAAAGGCGAGATAAATCCTCCACTCGCTCCTTCCCCTTCTTTAGTAAACTTTTCTCGTCATTTGAAGCCATGGTCGATATGATGGTTCCAAGACCCGCGAAGCGTTATCAAGCCGTACTGGTTCTTTTCGTTAGCGGTTACCCTAAAAGTACCGAAGTTCATAATGAAATCGTACGGCACATCCCTTCCCACTCCGGAGACACCGGCGGTAACGGTGTATGTTCCCGCCAGTAGCGGCAGATCTTTTACGTTGTAGTCGATGTGGCCTTCCCTCCCGGGCTTATTAATCGTAATGCCGGATGTTTCCGTGTTCGGACCAGTTATATGCGTACCGTCCCCTCTATATATCGCCAACCCAAAACTGAGGTCGGGAACCTTCTTGGCCGCCTTGTAGCTCAGCCTAATACAGAGGTCATCCCCCGTTTTGAAGACTCGCCGCTGCTTGCCAGTGCTATCAAGAAATTCCACCCCCGTAAAACGGATGCCGGCATCAGCAGGAACAGCTCTAATTGAAGCGCTCTTCGCGCGCTTAAGCGCTTTCTCGTCAGCCAAATCCGCCAGACGCTTATAACTCAAGACTGCCTTATCGGGACTGCCAACAAGCCGCTTTTTACCTTTATCAAGCAGTATTGCCCGATCACAGAATTCCTCCGCCCGCGGGAGGTCATGAGTAACGAAGAT
>CAZQCZ010000065.1:0-2521 GCA_964592215.1 uncultured Candidatus Saccharibacteria bacterium | reverse complement strand
TGTCAGAGGGCGGTTTAAAAGCGGCCAGTTGGGGGCGGGGCAAAACCGGCCATCCGAGCTAAAAAAATAATACTACTCTTTGGCCTCCTTGTCGAGCCATTTTATGGCTTGTTGATTTCTCAGCCTGTAGCTTCTGCCTTTGATCTTAATCACATGAGCGTGATGCAAAAAACGATCCAGAATGGCCGAAGTGGCGGCGTTGTCACCCAGTAATTTTCCCCAGTCCTCCAGGGGTCGGTTGCTGGTGATGATAGTAGAGGCTTTTTCGTAGCGCCGCATAATTACTTCCAGGAAATGCTCAGCCGCAGCTTCCGGCATTTTCTTCATGCCCAGGTCGTCAATGATTA
Organism: uncultured Candidatus Saccharibacteria bacterium; assembly: GCA_964592215.1. Lineage (GTDB taxonomy): Bacteria > Patescibacteriota > WWE3 > 9FT-COMBO-53-11 > 9FT-COMBO-53-11 > CAZQCZ01. The sequence continues at coordinate 2,174 of CAZQCZ010000065.1, read as the reverse complement.
ACAATTGGGTTTCTTTTAATGTTTTGGTTAAGATTTTATGCGTTCCAATGGCGTCGGCTTCTTTTAACTCCGCGATGAGATCAAAGGCGCTTTTGTAAACGACGGTCAAGCCTGCTTTGATGGCGCAAATGCCCAGGGCGATCGCCAAATGAGATTTGCCGACCCCGGGTGGCCCCATGAAAAGGATATCTTCATTTTGCCGTACAAACTTTAAAGTGGCCAGCTCGAAAAATTGTTTTTTGTTTAGCTCTTTATTGAAGCTAAAGTCGAAATCCTCCAGAGTTTTCACGGCCGGCAAGCGAGCTTTTTGAAATCTTCTTTCAATCAATCTTTGCCGGCGAACCGCCAACTCGTCCTCGATCAGCAACTCAAAAAGTTCGAGGTGAGTTAAATTACTCGCTTGTGCTTCCTGAACCCTGACCTCCAATACCTGAGCCAAACCGGAAAGCCTGAGCGCCTTTAATTTGCTCTGCAATTGCGGATTCATCTTTGAGAACCTCCTTTTTGTCCCGTCCTTTCAAAATCAGGCCTCGATAAATCGCCTAATACGAAAGTTATTCTTCAGATCGATCGCTCACCTCCTCTCTTCTTTTAAATCGCGTATTCCAGCATCGGCCTGATGATCTCATCCTCTTGTTTAAAGATCGGCTCTTCTTTCCTGGCCTGTTGCCGCTCACAAAATAGTTTCAAAGTATGATAACGGAAGCTGTGGAGGCTCAAGGCCTGACCGCAGGCATAATTGATCTGCGCCGGTGAATATTTCCGGCTTAGGCCGATTGCTCCCTGCAAAACCCGGTAGGCCAAGACCCCTCGCTCCTCAAAAACTTTTTCTGCCCACTTTGACGTCTCTTTGCCCAGCCGCGCGGCCTGTTCCTTCAATTGGTTTTCCAGACGCAATTGGCTCCAGCGCTTGTGCTCCGGCAAATGATTCTCCAGGGTTTGGAAATGGCCTTTGAGCTGGCGGACATGGACGGCGATCTCTTTTCCTTGCCGATCGTAAATCCGAATCATTTTTGTGTCGCAATGGATAGTCACGTCCTGGCCGAGGTATTCGCAGGGGACGGAATAATATGCCCCTTCCACTTCCACGTGCCCGTCGGTATGGACCCGACGTCGGCCAATTTTGAATAGTTTAAACGCCTCTGGCGGTAAATTCTTTAAGGCCGCCCGTTCTTTTTCTTCGAATCTTTTAATGACTTGTTCTTTGGTGGTGCCATGGATCCTTAAGGAAGCAATGGTCCGGTTCCAATTCCGCAGATGGGCATTTTGTTCCTCCAGGGCCTCAAACTTTTTCCCCTTTAACGCGTTATCCTGAGCGTAGTCGATGCTGTTCTCAACCTTGCCTTTGTGTTCCGGCTTTCGTACCTTACAGGGAAGAGCTTCGAATCCGCAGTGTTTGGCAAAAGATTGGTAGACGGGATTGATCGTGGGATCGTAGAAACAGGCCTGGCTAACGCCGGCTTTTAAATTATCCAGCACGACGATCTCCGGCACGCCGCCAAAAAACCTGAAAGCATTTTCATGGGCGCGGACGAAACTTTCGACGTTCTGCCGCCAAATTACCTCTTCGTAACTGTGGCGGGAAAAAGAAAGTACCATACGGAAAAGATACGGCCGCTTGTATTTCCCGGTCGCGGGATCAAGCGTGGGAGCGCCTTTGCCTAGGTCTACTTGCGCCTCTTTCCCGGGCGGAACTTCTATCCGGGCACAAACCTCCGGCTTTTGTTTCCTCAGCTTTTTTATGAAGCGCTTAATGCTCCAATACTTGCCCGGGAAGCCAAGCTCTCTCAAGTCCTGGTAGATCCGCTGCGCGGTCAGTCCTTGTGCCAGCGCGGCTTCAATCTGTTCCTGGTAAGGCTGGGCCAGACTACGAGAGCCGGGGGGCACTTCGCTGGCCGCTTTTGCTTCGTTGGAATCGATTCTGATCGCGGCGCCAGTTAAAATCCCGGCTGATTTCCCATATTTGGAGATTGTTTCTCTTCTGACCCCGGTTCGGCGCTGAATTTCTCGCTGGCTGTATTTTAACCGTAATAACGCTAAAACTGTCTGCTTCTTGTCTTCACTCAAAAAATTTGCCATCCCTTCTCCTCCAATCTTTTATTGATTAGAGGATAGATTTAGAATGGCCGGTTTTCAAGTGCCCCTAAGTGGCCGCTTTTGGGTGCCCCATGACA
>CAZQCZ010000064.1:0-2724 GCA_964592215.1 uncultured Candidatus Saccharibacteria bacterium | reverse complement strand
GCATCTCCTCACCGACTTCTTTTTCAACCAGCTCGGCGTACTCGAGAGTCGGCGTTTCAATGGGAACGAAGCCATAGGACTTGAAGACGCTTTTGACCAGCGCCAGCGCCCGGCCTCTTTTCAGTGCCTCCTCGGGAAGAATGTCGCGAAAGCCCTTGAGAGTTTGGATCTTTGCCATCTTGCTTCGATCATATCAGCACCGTTTCCTCCTTTACAAGTAGCCCTTGCTTACATGAATTAATTCATTGAGACAGAGCGGGGCGGGGATTTGTACAACGGTCGGGCCATCTTGTTAGACTTTTCTCGATATGGTTAGTAGCAGTGCTCCAAGGATTAAGCGAATGGTTTTGAAAGATATTCCTGCCGTCGTCGGCATTCACAAGGCGGCGGTAGCGGAGATTAACTCCCGAGTTTACCCTCAAGACGTAATCAAAGAATGGCTCGCGGAAATATCGAAGGAAAACGTCAAGAATCAGTTCAGCAAGTCTACTTGGGTTGTCGCTGAAATCGAGGGGGAATTGGTGGGCTTTGGACAATATTCAATCGGTGAGGGCGAAGTCTATCAGATAGATGTTTTGCCAAGATTCGAAGGGAAGGGGTGCGGACGGGCGATTTACGAGTACATCGAGGACGATTTCGTCGAACATAGCATCAGCAGGATAAAACTTAACTCGACTTTGAACGCTGCGGATTTTTATAAGAAGCTGGGATTTCAAGTCACCGGAAAGACAGAATTCGCACTGGGTTCCGGAGCAGTGGAGATGGTGACGATGGAGAAGGAGCTAAACTTTCACTAGTCCTTCCGCCAGCTACGATCGCCCGATCTCATTAGTTCAACCGTTTTGTCCGTTACTCGTTTGAGATCTTCTCTTAGACACTGATGCGGTCGCCAAACCCTGCCCTCAACGATATTGCCGAAGTCAATTCTTTTGAGCATCTCCTCGTCTGAGGTGTAATACGGCCGTGAGATTATATCTGCCGGCGAGTCTCCAATTACGCCGGTGGTCGCGTCACCGTATTCACGGTAGTACTCGTCGCTTTTTTCCTCTTCCGGATCCTTTTTAGCCTTGGCCACTTCTGCCACAAATCCCCAATTCCATGAGGTAAGCATAGCGTCGAACAGCTGGATGTTTGATTCCGGAAAGGCCTTTTCCAAACCCTGCTTAATCACCTGATAGCTGAAGCCGGTTGCTGCTTGCTCTTCTACAACGAGAATATTCTTCCCTGCCTCAAAGCCCTGTCCCTTATACAACTTCTTTAGCTGGCCGTCGATGCGAAACCGCTCTACCGTCCGCGCCGCGTAATCCCGGGTTTCTTCATCGGTAGGGGAAGAGGGAAAGTCATCCGGCTTTTTCTCTGAGCCAACGTTGAGGAAACGGATCTCGGGCCGTCGCTCCTTCGGATAAAGCCGCCGCCATGTCTCCATAAACACCCACGATAGGGGACGGGCGCTTTTATCGGTAAAGATGAGAACATCCGTGCCGCCATCTCTGGCGGTTTCAATTAGGTCAACTATCCTTTCCGCCATAGCGTTGATGGAATATTCGAGGTGCGGTTCAAATTCAAAGGGCGTTAGTTTCTCAGCTTCGGCCATGTCTCCATTTTGATGTATTTGCCGGCGGTTTGCAAAGGAAAACCCCGGCGCTTGTTACGTCCGGGGCTTGTGATCATCATGTGACCGAGAGGATTCGTCCGCCTCCGCTATTGCTTAGCTTCGGCGGATCCGCCGTAGCTTTCTAGATTTGGAAAGCGGTGGCGGAAACCCTTGGTACCCTAAGCTACCATTACAGTCGGGACGGTCGGATTTGAACCGACGACTCCGCGGTCCCAAGCCGCGGCGGCAGTTTCTTGGAGTAAGAAAGGATGAGGGACTTTGCCTTTTCAACTGTTCCATCATCTATCTTCTCGCCGTGGATTAAGGCGATTGGGCCGGGGAAACCGGCCGGTTTGAGGAGAATGTCGCCAGCTTTGGCCAATGATTTCAGCCGTTGGTTGTCCTCTTGGTTCCGACCGAGGACAATTTTTGTTCTATCGTGCCAAAATTGGCGGCCGAGTTTAAGAAGTTCGATGTCATCCGCGTCGCCTTCCGGCCATTTTTCGAAAAGCTCAAAGAGCCGACGGCCAAATTCTCTCTCGCAGAGGATACAGCCGCCGGCCGGCGCGGGGTAGGAAAGTTTGTACTTCTTTGCCAGCTCTATCTGCGGTTGGCGCTGGCGTCCCTGGATATCCATCAGTTTCCCACGGTCAACCAATCCCGTTTCTTCCGGCAGAGTAGGAGAAAGGAGTTTGGCGGAAAGGGGGCGGAGCAGGCGATCCCTCAGTCCTGATTTTCGAGCGATGATTTCCAGCGCCTGTTTGTTTTGGGAGAATGGGCGCTCACCCAAAACTTCGCCGGTGGCGACAAAGTCATAACCCTCCTTTGCGCAAGGCTTCGGACGGGCAGGGCCCTCATTTTCCATAATCTCTCGCGCCGTTGTTAACATCATTAGATGGCAATCGATGCAGGGGTTGGCGGCTTTGCCGTAACCGCGGGGTGGATTTTTGACCAGCGCCAGGTGCTTTTTCGAGAAGTCAATGACGCGGTAGGGAATCCCGAGCTGCTCGGCTGCAGCGATGCCAGCCCGTTCATCGAAGAAGCAGCTTTTGAAGATTAAACCGGTTACTTTGATCCTCTGCTCTGTCAAAAGTTTCGCCGCCAGAATTGAATCCAGCCCACCAGAAAGA
>CAZQCZ010000063.1:0-2801 GCA_964592215.1 uncultured Candidatus Saccharibacteria bacterium | reverse complement strand
AGTGTCTGGATTTTGCTCAAAGAAAGTTCTGACATCGTCCAGCAAACACCACCATTTTGACAAGGATGCTAGCTTAATGAAGATATGGCAGAGGGTTAATCTTCGTGCCACCGCACCAAAGCTCAAAGTGAAGATGGGGCCCAAAAGCCATTCCCGACTCGCCTGAGATACCTATCACTTGACCCCGCGAAACTTTTTCTCCCACCCCAACTCTAGCCTCTGAGATGTGGCCGTACCTCACTTGGTAACCGCCACCGATGTCGATGAAAATGTATCCCCCGTAACCGTAGTTGCAATAGCGGCTGAACGACCGACAGACACCATGATAGCCCACGCCGGTGACCACTCCGTCGGCAACGGCGTAGAGCGGCTGGTAGTTGACGCCAATATCAATAGCGCGGTGACCCCACCAGAAGTATTGGGTAATGTTACGGGTAGATGTCGGCCAGCTTAAGGACCTTAAGGACAACGGCCCGCAAGCCCCGCTCGCGGTGGAAAGAAAACCACCGGAGGAGTACCCACCAGCAGCAACATACACCGGCTCGGGAGTGGTCTTTGGAATTTGGGCATTGGGAACGATCAACTCCGTTCCCACAGCCAGCTCGTACGGAGGGAACAGGTAGTTAAACTCTACAATGCTCTGGGCACTCGCCTTATATTTATCGGCAATTTTCTCCACTGTATCGCCTTTCCTAACTGTGTAGATAAGACCCTCAACGGGGGGAACCGTCAGTTCAGTTCCGATTCTAAGGATGTCTTCTAAATTGGAAATATCGTTAGCGTAAGCCAAAGCATCTACCGACACTCGAAAACGCTCGGCGATATCGTAGAGCGTATCCCCACTTTGGACAGTATAAATCTGAACTTCTGTCCTAAGAAGTTCGGACTCTTCTGTCGCCACTGGCATCCGATCAATAACGATCGCCGCCCCCTTGCTCAAATCCAACATACCCGCCCGCTGGTACAGAAGCTCGCCAAAGCCACTGGCAAAAAAGAGAAGGGAAAAGGAAACACCCAAAAGCGATGCGTGGGCCAAAGGAAATGCCAGCTGCCCCTTCCTTCGATAGAGTTTTCGCTGGACGAAAAGTTTCAGCTCCGAGGTAAAAGTAAATCCGGAAGCGAGAGTCCCCCATAGGGAAGCACAGAACCCACGAACACGACTGACTCCATAGGAAAAGAGGCCCGTTACAAAGGCGCTAACTTCTTCCAGAAGAGCTTCTTGTCTGATCTCCTCCTTCAGCCCTAATCTGAGCTGCCCTCCCACCAAGGGCAAGGCTCGCCCTTGGCGGCTCAAAACAGATAAAGGAGGTTCTTTCCATCCACTCATAATCGCCCTCCGAATCTTCCCGCCCCTTCCTCCCAATCCATAAAAAATTGGGCGAATAAAAAACCGGGCAGTAGGAAGGGGCGGGAGGGCAGAAGTAATCAGAGGGCAGTCTTCAACATAGCACAAATCGGGGGGAAAATCAAGCTGACCAGCACGCTTTTACGGGCTTAAGATTGCAGCTGGCAAACCTTGGAGAATTTCCAATCCCTAAGCCCTAAACTCTATTTTGCTTCCTTCAGCGTCTTCAGGAACTCTCCGTTCGACTTCGTTTTCCTAAGACGGCCGGTGACCAGCTCAGTTGCTGCATCGCCCAAGGTATCGACCATCCGCCGTAAGGTGTAGATCTGCTCCAGCGTCTCTTTGTCGAAGAGAAGCTCCTCATGGCGCGTCCCCGACTTGACAATATCAATCGCCGGAAAGATGCGTCGCTCCTGCAACTTCCGATCAAGGTGAAGCTCCATGTTGCCGGTCCCTTTAAACTCTTCATAGATAAGCTCATCCATCCGCGAGCCTGTCTCCACCAACGCGGTGGCAACAATCGTCAACGATCCACCCTTCTCAAAATTCCGGGCCGCCCCAAAGAAGTGCTTGGGAGGATATAAAGCAACGGGGTCAAACCCACCGGTCAGCGTCCGTCCGGAGGGAGGAACAACAAGGTTGTAGGCCCGCGCCAACCGGGTAATTGAGTCCATCAAAATAACGACGTCTTTACCCACCTCGGCCTGACGTTTCGCTTTCTCCAAACACATTTCCGCCACCCGCGCCTGTTCCTCGGCCGGCTCGTCGAAGTTCGAGGCAAAGACCTCCCCCCTCACTGAGCGCTCAATATCAGTTACCTCCTCTGGCCGTTCACCGATAAGGGCAACCATTATCACAACACCAGGGTGATTCTCGGCCAGGCCGTGGGCAATATCCTTAAGCAGCCAAGTCTTTCCCGCCTTCGGGGGGGAAACGACCATTCCCCGCTGCCCCTTCCCTATGGGGGCAAAAAGATCAACCAGCCGGGTCGAGAGAATATCTGGCTTGGTTTCAAGCTTTAGCCACTCGTTGGGAAAGATAGGCGTCAACTGCTCAAACCGAGGACGCTTTCTGGCCTTCTCCGGGTCCTCCCCGGCAACTTTCTCGACCTTGAGAAGGGAGAGATAGCGTTCACTCTCCTTCGGGGGCCGTGCTAATCCTTCTACTGTATCGCCCACCCGAAGATCAAACCGCCTTATTTGGGAGAGGGAAACATAGGTATCAGAAGGAAGATCTCCCTCCTGCTCAATGTCGGAGCGAAGGATACCAAAGTCGGGTAGAATCTCCAAAACCCCAACGACGGGAATCGTCTGACCCTGATATGGGGTAGAGCCATTATCAACCGGTGAAGATTTGCTTCTATTATCTCCGCCAATCATCGGGAAATATGAAACTCGAGGAACGACCTTAGCTTAACACGACCCAAAAAGAAATGTCAATAGTGGAACCGCAGGCG
>CAZQCZ010000062.1:201-2919 GCA_964592215.1 uncultured Candidatus Saccharibacteria bacterium | reverse complement strand
TTTTCCTTGCCAATTCCAAGTTTGCCAACGAATGCCCGGCTCCCAAAAATTATCTTCCGAAGTAAAATGGTCGGGTTTGTGAAAAGTTGGATCAAAGGCAAATGGTTTTGCCGGCTTAACCCTGAAAGTTTTCCGTAATTTTAGCTTAATTGCCTTTTTCATTTTGCTCAATTTTTTCCGTCACGCTTCGCACGGCTGAACAGGTCGGGAGAATTACTGAAAGTTTAATACTGGTGGGCGGTATAGGACTTGAACCTATGGCCTCCTCGATGTCAACGAGGCGCTCTAGCCGCTGAGCTAACCGCCCCCGACCCTACTCATCTATTATATCTAATGGAGGAATACCTCGGGAGAATACCGTTCCTAAAACGCGCTTCTCATCTTGTTAAGTAAGAATGCGGCCACCTCTTTCTTTGTTGCATCGTTCATGCTGCCTGCACACGCTTCAAACATCTTGCGGTCTTCCTCTGTTAGGAAAAAAGGCCCGCACTGCTCCAACATTTCATCAACATCTTCTTCTGTCAAATAAAACAGCATCTCCCCCAAGCACCCTCTCGGCGTATTGTAATCTCCGTCACCAAAAAGGTGTACTGCCACCTGCAACGCCTTACTTATCCCTCAACTTGAGATTGAGACATAAGGGCGTTGCCGTCCTTCAGTAACTACACTGATGTTGCCACTAATCTGCCCAACACTTCCTTCTTCCTCCTCAGGGAGTCTTCTTCTCTTGTCGGACTACCTTCTGAAGATTTGCTTGTTACCTCATTACCATCATGTGCCATCTCTAGAGAATCTTATCAACGAGACCATATTTCTTTGCATCCTGAGGAGTCATAAAGAAATCGCGGTCGATGTCTTTGAGGATTTTAGTCTTCGTTTGTCCTGTGTGCCTAGCCAGCGTTTCGGCGTAAAGATCCTTCAACCGAAGAATTTCCTTAGCCGAAATTTCAATATCGCTTGCTTGCCCCTCCGCTCCTCCTATCGGCTGATGAATATGAATTACCGAATGTGGAAGAGAAAACCGCTTCCCTTTATTTCCGGCAGCCAAGAGAGCGGTGGCCGCTGAAGCAGCGGTGCCAACGGCAATAGTACTCAACGGCGATTTTATGTGCTGCATTGTATCATAGATGGCAAAGGCGGCGTAGGCTGACCCGCCCGGGGAATTGATATACATCTTAATTTCCTTGTTTGGATCCTTCTGCTGAAGCAGTAACAGCTGGGCAATTACCACGTTAGCGAGTTCCGGAGAGATCGGACCGGCAACAAAGACGATTCGCTCCTCTAAAAGGCGGGAAAAAATATCAAACGCTCGTTCCCCCCGCGGTGTTTGTTCAACTACGAACGGTACCGGATATCCGCCGGACATAACAGAAGCATAATAGCTTAACGGCACCAATAAAGTAAAGTCAACTAAAAATCAACTAAGCAAACCTTTTATTTGAGCCGTTGAGTAACTGCATAACGGTTTCATTTATCCTCCGCTATGCGAAGGAGGTGCTCGATAGTCTTGCGCTTCATAAGGACATCTCCAATGTACCGCCGACCGGCGTCTTCATTAAACGCGTTTCGCGCCTTCTCATCTGGAGCGGCAGCAATAGCCGCCTCAACCTCCTTAGAACTGGCTTCAATTTTCTCTTCTCGAGCGACTTCACTAATGATTAACTCGTCTTTGATATTCCTTTCCGCCGTTTGGCGGTACTCTTCTTTAAGCCGGTCAATTGTCTTCCCCTCTGCTGCCAAATACTGCTCGATGGTTATTCCCAAAGTTTGTGCCTGTTCAAGAAGGGAGGAAAGCATCCGCTGCGTCTCCTGATCAATCATGATGGTCGGGACCTCAATATTAACTATCTCCCGCAGCTTATCCAGGACTTGCCCTGCTGTTATTTGCGCCCCGCCCTTGAGGGGCTTCCCATCCGGCCCGTAAATGATCTTTCCCTTTAACTCCTTTAACGCCGCTTTATAATTCCCTAACTTAACTGCTGGGCTCTCCGCCGTCCGTGCCTCAAATACGAGATCCTGGTCTTTTTTGAAAGAAACAATTTTTAGTTGCGGCAGGACAGCTGGTCGAATGTTCTCGTTTTTCAGAGCCTCGGCATACGCAGAGGGAACAATCTGATTGAAGAGCGCTTCTGCCAAAGCGTCCTCACTTAGGTGTTTCTCGGCAATCGCTGGGGGCACCTTCCCCTTTCGGAAACCGGGAACCACCACCTCCTTCAAGGCGCTCTTTTTAACCTCATCGAACACATCCCTTACTCTCTTAGCGGGGATTGTTATCCTAAGGGTGATTTCCCCCGACTTGCGTTTAACCTCAACTTTCATTCGCTAAAGCAGATCTTCGTCTGATTCATCCGGCAGCTCCTCGTCGCTATCTTCACTTTCTTCTTCCATATTTTCCTTCTCCGTTTCATCAACATCCCCATTAATATCGTCGGACGGAACCATCTCCCCCCCGCACTCAGGACACTGTCCTTTACCAGGTCCTTCCGGCCCCTCGTAACCGCAATCTGTGCAAACGTTAAGCGTTTCCTCCACTTAGTGATCACCTCCTTCCGAAGAGCAATCAGCTGTTCCCTTTCTAATGGAAAGTCTCCCCGCTTGTCAATAGTGCACACGAGCCCGCGCAGCGGGGGAGGAGCACTATTGCTCGCTGAAGGCGAGACAAGGTGCACACGAGCCCGCGCAGCGGGGGAGGAGCACTATTGCTCGCTGAAGGCGAGA
>CAZQCZ010000062.1:0-101 GCA_964592215.1 uncultured Candidatus Saccharibacteria bacterium | reverse complement strand
CAAGGTGCACACGAGCCCGCGCAGCAAAAATCCAATCTTGGTGCTCTATTCTGAAAATAGTTCGAACGCATTTCGCCGCCTGCGGCGACGACGGCCAGCCC
>CAZQCZ010000061.1:0-3047 GCA_964592215.1 uncultured Candidatus Saccharibacteria bacterium | reverse complement strand
CGTGCCATTAGCCGAATTCTAGCATAAGGAGTTCCTCTCCGTCTCCCGTTTTTCGAGATAGGATTCTTTTTGCCCGGCTTTGCTAGAATAATCTCAGTCCATGAAGAACCAGCGATTGGCCGTTATTTTGCCGGTTCATAACGAGGAAAAAACCATTAAAGGCGTGATTGACGCCATCCTCTCATTCAACCTCTTCGACGAGATTATCGCCGTCACTGATGGAACAACCGATCGGAGTTTGGAAATCCTGGGCGATTATGCCAAGCGGAAAAAGATTATTTGGCTCAACTACAAAAGAAACCGCGGTAAGGGATTCGCTTTAGCCAAGGGCGTCGCGAAATCGACCGCCGATATTGTCATTTTCTTCGATACCGACGGAGAGGATGTTAAAAAGGAGCACCTGACCAAGATGATTGACCCATTGGTGGCAGGCGAAGTCGATTGCGTTATTGGATTTATTACTTGCGGAAGATTTAATAAAGAAGCGGCTCTTTTTAGGCGTGTCTGCGGTAACCGAGGTTACTTCCGAAAAGATGTTCTTCCGTATCTCAAGGAGTTAGAGACCAAGCGGCGCGGCGTTGAGCTTTTCTTGAACTATGAACTTTCCAAGAAAGGGAAGAAGATCATCCTTGTTCCCCTGACTGGTCTTCATCACCGCTTGAAACATCACAAGCGGACTCCACAAGAAGCCGCTCTGGACTACCTGCGGGAGGGGTATGAGCTGGCAGTGGAGTACGCTCGCCAGAGAGGGCTCACCGGCCGGCCCCGGACCGAATTCATAAAGTCGCAGATGATCAAATTCCTCAAAGATTACGCCCGCTATTTCAAGTTGCCCGCCGAGAAGACAAAAGCCGCCGTCAGCGATTTTATCCGCCGTTACCGGCGTTAAGTTTTGAGGAATGCCATCACCCGCCATTGAGGTCAAAAACCTGACCAAGAAGTTTCCCGATATCACCGCCCTCTCCAACGCTTCATTTCAAGTTGGCCAGGGAGAAATTTTTGGGCTCTTGGGGCCAAACGGCTCGGGGAAGACAACGACTCTCAAAATCCTGGCCGGGGTTTCAAAACCATCCTCCGGGGAGGCGAGGGTTTTGGGCTTTCCTCTCTCTCAAAAAGTAAAAGAAGCCCAGAAGCGCCTTGGTTATCTCTCCCAAAGAGCGTCTCTCTATCAGCTCCTCACCGCCTCTCAGAATTTTTGCTTCTACTGCGGACTGTACGGGATTTCAAACAAAGAGAAAATTAGAGAGACCCAAGAGAAGCTCTTTACCAAGTACGGGTTAACCCGTTACAGAAACATTCTGGCCAAGAACCTTTCCGGCGGGTACCGCCAGAGGCTGGCGTTGGCTTGTTCCTTGGCCCATAAGCCGGAGGTTCTTCTCCTCGATGAGCCGACAGCAGGTATCGATCCCGTCGCCCGACGCGAGCTGTGGGACCATTTTTATGAACTCTCGCGCGGAGAGGGTGTCACTCTGCTTGTTACCACCCATTACATGGAAGAAGCAGAGCGTTGCGATCGGGTTGCTCTGTTGGGTGGCGGTCAGATATTCCTTCAAGGTCCGCCGGGAGAGATTGTGAAAGAGAAGAGTCTGCTGCCGGTCATAGCCGTTGACTCGGATGAGCCGTTCAGACTTCTTGAAGTCCTGGAGTCGCGGAAGGAGTTTTTTGACGTCTACGAGTTTGGGGAAACGGTGAAAGTTGTCGGCGATGGCAGTCACGACGTCCTTAAGTTGGTGGGGGAGGTTGCCGTCGATCAGGGGATAAAGATCAGAGGGATTGGGAAAATAATTCCTAACATCGAGGACGTCTTCGTTCAGTTAGCGGATTCTCAAAACCGGAAAAGGAGGACCGATGCTAAGTGAAATTCTTGCCATAACAAAGAAAGAGTTTATTGAAGTTATTAGGGAGCCAGCGACCGTTTTGATCGTCCTTATCATTTTCCCGTTGAGCACAATCTTGCTTTTTGGTTACGCTCTGAAGTTTGAGGTCAAGAATATCGATTTGGCTATTTTTGACGGTGACAGCAGCGATAAGTCCAGGCAGCTTGTCGAGGAGATTAAGAAAGAGGAGGATTTCGCCGTGGTAGAGAATATCGCGGAAGCAAATGTCCGGGAGAAGTTCGATCACGGTGAGATAGACGCGGCTATCTTTGTCCCCGAAGGTTATAGTGAGAAACTAGGGAAGAAGGAGAAGATCGTTCTGAAGATTCAGGTTGATGGGACGGAGCCGCTCGCTTTGAAGACACTTTCGGAAAAGGTGGGCGGAATCGTGAACGAGCAAAACCGAAGTGCCGCTTCCGAAGCCCTTTCGGCGGCCGGCCTCGAGTTTGAAACCCAAGCAATTGAAGTCGAGAAGGAAATTCTTTTCAGCCCTGAGCTCCGCGACCAGGATTTCTTTATCCCGGGGGTAATCGGGATCATCGTTACTACCATCTCAATGTTTCTCTCCTGTTTGGCGATTGTTCGGGAGAAGGAAATGGGGACGATCGAAGCGATCGCCGCCGCTCCCGTTGGCAGGTTGACCTTCATTCTCGGAAAAATGATTCCCTGCGCCGCGATCGGCTTGGCTGGCCTCGGTGTCACTTCAGCCCTCGGGATTTTCTGGTTTAAAATTCCCTTCGCGGGGAGCGTTCTCTTTTTCATCGCTACTTCTTTTGTCTTTATCCTAAGTTCTCTTGGGCTAGGGCTGCTTTTCTCCGTCTTTGTCCAGAACAGCCTCCAAGCCGCTTTTTCGGTAACAGTCTTCCTCATTATTTCCATTATCCTCTCCGGCTTTATCTTTCCTGTCTCGAGTATGCCGATAGTGGTCCAGAGGATTCTTCTCGTCTTTCCCCTTACTTATTACATGGAGATCGTTCGGGGGATTCTCATCAAAGGGGTGGGCTACGCCGTCTTAAGCGCCGAGACCGCCGCCTTGGCCGCTATAACAGTGCTCACCCTCCTTTTGAGCAGCCTTGGGCTGTTAAGAAAGCTTGGCTAGAGGCGGCTTTATCCTGCCTGCTATACTGATTCAGTATGCCTCGCGACCAGATCCAAGAAGTCAAGGACAAG
>CAZQCZ010000060.1:0-3061 GCA_964592215.1 uncultured Candidatus Saccharibacteria bacterium | reverse complement strand
GGCATCTCCTTAAGATTAGCATATCGGCTTGGGCTGCTAAACCCCCGGGGTTATGTCGATCGCGGGGGTCTTTCTTGCTTTCCATTGTCCCATCTTGATAAATTCTAATTAGTCCTATGGCTTGGGAGAAAGTTACGCCGGAAGGAGCGCTTGTACCAAAAACGAGGAAGGGCGGGGGATTTACCACTCCGTCGAATGTTTGCATTCTCTGCACCATTTTTGCCGTTAGTTTCATCCTTCTCTCTTTTGGTTTCAACAGCCCCTATTTAATTCTTGTTGGCTATTTCCCGGCCGTTGTTTACGAAGCAATTCGGACGGAAGGGACCTATACCAAATTGAGTTCGGTAGGAATGCTTGTTCTGACGATTCTCGAAGCCCTTGCCATCGCCGGCGTTATTCGTTTTAACCTCGCTACCTTTCTTGATCAGGAGCAAGCCTACTTCTACGGCTACTGGCTTCCTCTCGGAGATATCGTCTTTGTCTTCCCGCTGATAACAATTGTTTTGGCGATCCTTCTCTTCCAGCAGACGGCCGGGCGATATACCAAATGGCTTTCAATTATCATTTTGGTTAGCTCGGCGGCGCTCATTTGGCAGATTGACAAGGGGTATCTGGTTGAGGCGATTCGGACGTATCTGCAATATCGGCTTTAGGAGAATTTCGTTTTGTTGGATGGTTGAGAAGGGGGTGAGGAGCGTTGAATAAATTTATTGCCAAAACAATAGGAGCGGCCGCCTTGACAGGCGTCCTGTTTTTGGGAGTTAGGGCCGGCACCATGATGGCAGCGGATGTGTTGCCGTCGGGCGGTAGCAATTTTGAAACGGCAGTCACGCTTTCGGAGGGCAATTACACCACCGACCACGAGATTGCTCAAAACAGTTACGAATTTTTCAAAGTTTCAGTAGCTTCGGGCGAAGCTTTGTCAGTTTCGATCACCACCCCTTCCGGCGAATATCCTTACGCCGGAGTCAAAATGTACAACTTGGGGCGGGAAGAAGTCGGCGGCGTGGATATTATTGGCGACGCTACCGCGACGGATAGTGTGATTTGGATTCCAGGCGCTGAAGACGCCGGAATATTTTACATTGCCGTTGGAAACGAGTACGATACAAACGCCCTCGGCGCTACCTACGCGATTTCCCTTCCCAGCTATTACGATGCTGGCGGTCAGGCGGATGCCGGAGGGACTTTCGACGCTGCGTTTACCCTTCCTGACATCGGTACTTATCAGGGTTACTTGGTGAGCTATCGGGCGGGAACAGACCTCAAAGATCTATACCGCCTTCACGTCGCGGCGGGGGCGTCATTATCGGTGACGGCGACGCCGCCGAGTGACGAATCGTTGCGCGTTGCTATCTTCAACAGCACACGGGAAGAATTAGTGAGCGACGCATCGGCTAACGATGGGGCGATCTTGACGGTTGCGTTGTCAGATTCGCTCACGACCGCGGATGATCTCTACATTTTGGTAGAGGCCCCTTACTCATACTCCACTAAAGTGATTGGATACTCTATAAAGGTCTCGACCGCTGTTGAAGAAGTGGGTACCGGTGGTGGCGAGGAGACGCCCACGAATGGGGGAAGCACCTCGACCGGTGGTACCACCGGAGGCACGGCTGCCGGAACTACCAATTGGACGTTGATCGGCGCCGGCGTTGTTGGCCTGGTTCTGACCGGTATTCTCCTGTCTGCCTTTCTCTCAAGGAAGGGGAAGGTGGGGGAATCTCCCAAACCGGCTGCTTCTGCGCCGGCGGAGAAAGCGTCTGCCGAGAAGGAAGAAGATGAGGAAGAGAAGGGCGAGGAGCCGTGAGACTCGTCTTCTTAGTTAATCATGTTACCTAAAGATTGTCTTTCTCCCGGTTCGGGGTTCTTTGGAGAGGGGTTATCAGTCCAATTTTCTTTCTGTGATTTTCTTGACAAAATTAACTTTCCATTCTACAATGGAATTGTCTCTCTCCTTTCCGGGCCTGGGCCAAATTAGCCCAGGCCCATCTTATTGTAGATGTAGGCGGAACGTTCCGGCAGCAAAGGGGCTGGGCGGAGTCAGGCAACCGACGTTAGATGAGGGGGATCCTACCAAGTGTTGCTCTTTTGCTCCTCTTTCTGATAAAGTGAAGTTGTCTCCGCCAGTTGACAGGTTCGGCGGGACAAGCCTGCCCGGGTTAAGCCGCCTGGGGGCGGTTTCTTTTATGTCTGCCCACTGGTAGGCAGGATGGCGACGGAGAGAAAACAATGTCGATTCTACCCTTAGCATTAGGCGTAGCGGGTCTTTCCTTGATTGGGGCTGTCCAGTCGGCTCAGAAAAACGGCAAAAACAACCATCAGTCGCGACAGTCCCGCAGTAAAGGTATCCTTATGGAGATACGGGTACCGAAGGGGAATGAGAAGGATCCGTTGGCGGCGGAGCAGATGTTTGCCTCGCTTCATGGGCTTTTGCGTGCCAATCCAGCGGAACAGGAACACGTTTCCTTTGAGATCGTATCCGATGCCACGGGTATTCACTTCTTCGTTTGGTGTCCCGAACATCTTCGGGATTTTGTTGCCGGCCAGATTTATGCTCAGTATCCCTCGGCGGAGTTAAAGTCAATGGAGCAGGATTATGTTGCCGCCGATCTTTCTGGGGCCTCCTTCTACGGCGAGAACTTATCTTCGGCGAAAGAGGATTTTTTTCCGATCCGCACCTTCCGTGACTTCGAGGTCGATCCATTGGCGGCGATTACCGGATCGATGGCGGAGGTGGATGAGGGGGAGCATATCTGGTTCCAGCTGTTAGTTCAACCGGTACCTGACATTTGGCAAGCGGCGGGGCATCGCTATGTTGAGCAAGTTCGGTTGGGAGTGTCATCGGCTAGGATATCTCTGGTTGATATTGTTGAGGGGATACTGAAGGATATTGTTGCCTTGATTCCGTTTGCCCTGAAGCAGTGGACCAACCCCGAGCTGACAGCAGTACCGGCCAAAGCGCCCCTCCCGCCAAAGACGGAGTATGTCAAATTATCTCCCGGCCAGGAGCTGGAATTGAAAATGATCGAAGATAAATTGACGCGGGTGGGGTTCGGGG
>CAZQCZ010000059.1:0-3109 GCA_964592215.1 uncultured Candidatus Saccharibacteria bacterium | reverse complement strand
ACCGTTTTCTTATCCGGTT
Source organism: uncultured Candidatus Saccharibacteria bacterium (assembly GCA_964592215.1). Taxonomy (GTDB): domain Bacteria; phylum Patescibacteriota; class WWE3; order 9FT-COMBO-53-11; family 9FT-COMBO-53-11; genus CAZQCZ01. The sequence continues at coordinate 3,090 of CAZQCZ010000059.1, read as the reverse complement.
CGATTTCCAAAGCGCCTTCAACTGCCTTGAGAGCGCAAAGGGTGTGGGCGATGGGGCAGACACCGCAAATGCGGGCGGTGATCCAGGCCGCCTCTTCTGCAGGTCGGCCGACAACAATTCCCTCAAAGAGCCGTTCCCCCTCGTGGACTTCAAGGACAACCTTGTTCTTCTTCCAGTCGGCTTTCAGCCGCCCATGGCCCTCGATTTTGGTGATGAAATCCTCCATCTCTTTAGACGGGGTCTTAGGTACCGATTTTCTCGGAAACGGCGTAGCTGGTTCTTCTATACCTGGGTTGATTCCCTTGGCTCGCCTCGCCCTCGACCTTCTCCCTCTATAAACAATCAACTATTAGCTATCAAGCTACGAAGGTCTGCGGGATGTTCCTCGAAAATGGTACCTTTCGACCGCTAGCTCTTGCTTCCTTTCTCCTTGAGCTCTTCGTAAACCTTCGTCTTCTTCAAAAACATCGAAAGATACTTCTCAACCTCTTCCTTATCAGCAATTTTGAGAAGGACATCTAAAAGACCATCAATATTCGCTTCTTTTCGCAAGCCGAAACAGCCCCAGCAAGCGGAGCCGCCGGAAACGCAGACTGCTCGGCAACCGCCTTGAGTGATTGGGCCCAAACAGGGTCTGCCTTCGATAATTCGACAAGGATTCCCTGCCTGTTTGCACTCGAAGCAGACGGAGTAGCCACGCTCTCTCGGTTTCTTCCCTGCCAAAAGCTCCTCCACAATCCGCACCACTTCGTCGCCGCTGATTGGGCAGCCCTGGATGTGAAAATCCACGGCGACAAAAGCAGAGAGCGGGAGAGCGTCGATTCCTCGCGGTTTATATTCCTTACCGTAGATCTTCTTGTACCAGTAAGCCCGCTTCTCTTTATCCATAATCGCCGGAATTCCTCCCAGCCCGGCGCAGGAACCGAGGGCGATAAGGAGTTTCGACCCCTCCCTAATCTCGCGAAGGAAATTTTGCTCCTCTTCGGTGATGGGCGTTCCTTCGACAATGGCAATGTCGTACGGTCCCGGCTCGGCTTTTTCTTGTGCCAACCGCCAACGAACAACGTCGACTCTGTCAGCAATTTTCGCCAACCGCTCCCGGAGTCCGACCAGCTCCACCTGGCATCCCTCGCAATCGGTAAATTCGAAGATGGCGATCCTTAGCTTAGTCATTAATCCCAATTCCCCTGCACCTCATCATAATTGAAGACCGGCCCATCGGTACAAACGTACTTATCTCCAGTTGTGCAGTGTTGGCACTTTCCAATTCCACAACTCATCTTTCGCTCTTCGCTTACGAAAATGCGCCGATCGGAGATTCCTAGGGGGCGGAGAATATTTTCGAGCGCCTTGGCCATCGGCCCCGGGCCGCACATCGCCGCGACGGCTTCGTTAGGGTTGATCTTGATCTGGTCCACAAGTTTTGAAACGAGTCCCACGCTGCCTTTCCAATCGGGGGTCGGTTGATCAACCGACAGGAGGATTTTGATCCCTTTTTCCTCCCACAGTTGATAGCGATCCTTGAAGAGCAGGTCGTCGGGCGTTTTGGCGCCGTAGAGGAGGTAGACATTGTCAAACAGATCCCGTCTGGTAGCGACGTAATCGCAAAGGGCAGCGATCGGGGGAATACCACACCCGCCGGTGACCATCACGATATCCTTCTTTTCGAAGAAATCAAGCGGATAGCCGTTGCCGTAAGGGCCGCGGATGGTAGCTTCGCCACCTTCGCTTAGGTTGTGGAGGGCGGCGGTGACCGCCCCTACCCGTCTTACCCCAATCTCGATAAATTGTTGCTCGAAGGGGGAGGAAGCTATTCCGAAAGGCGCTTCGCCGTATCCCCAAACGCCGGCAAGGACAAATTGCCCCGGGACGAAAGATGTGCCTTCTTTGCTGGTGGGGAACTTCTTATCCAAAATGAAACGGAAGCGTTTAAAATCCCCGCTCATTGCGTCGATCTTAACGATCTTTGCTTTTTGTGGTCGATAGTTATTAGCCATTAGATAGTAATCGACCGTGGGCAGCAGGTACTAATTACCTATCAGAACCTTCTTTCTGGATGCACTTTCTGGAAGGCATCTACAATCTCCACCAGTACCTTCTCAATATCAATCCCCGCCGGGCAGTACTTCTGGCAGCGGCCGCAGGCAACGCATTGGGAGCGGCCGAATTCTTTATACGCCCGAACGAACTTGTGATGGTACCAATTGTAGTAGCGCTCCTTGATAGTCTTTCGGAAGTTGAATCCCCCGGCGACGGTGGCAAAGTCAGGGAGGGTGCAGGCGTCCCAGCGGCGGCAACGGGTGCAGGTCGTTCCATCAAGGTCAACTCTATCTTCGGCGGTGAAGCAGTAACAGAGAGGGCAGACATAGGTGCAGATGCCGCAGCCGAGGCACTGCTTTCCCAATCTCTCCCAGATTTCGGGACAGCTTGTCCGTGACCAGGCCACGGCTTGGGCAAGGAGTTCGCTATCAGCAAGTAACTCTTCCAACTCCGTTTCAGTAGGGTTGGACCCTGAAGGGTCCGACCCTGTCGGCCCCCCTTCTTCGAAAACCGAAAGTCTGGTGATCTTTTCCCCAGCTTTGGTGAGAGCCGTTGCCTGGTAACTGTCGCCCGCCTTTTCCAAGATGAGATCCCCCCCCGGCGCAGTTCCCATCTTTGTGCCAGCGACAGCAACCAACGCTGCCTTCTCTCTCCGCTTAAGGTAGAAGCTGTCGGCCGGTTCTTTGCTCATAATTTCGTCGAGGTAGCAGATGGCGGCGAGGTCTTTAGCGTTTAGCCCGAAGACAACAAATTCGGCGGGGGGATTTGTCTCGGCGATTTTCTCTTTCCTCGCCACAAAAAGATTTTCCTCTGGCGGGAAGAAGAGTGCTTTCGGGGGGAGGACGGTTGTCTGATAGTCAAGGATGACTCCATCTGTCTCCGAGGGGTCGACGGGCGCAAAAAGAAGTTCTCCTTCGATCTTTTGTGGGGCGTAAACTAGCCTTTTCTTGGAAAGGAGTTCAACCAGTTTTGGAATCTTGGACTTGGGGAGGATCCGTGCCATTAGCCGAATTCTAGCATAAGGAGTTCCTCTCCGTCTCCCGTTTTTCG
>CAZQCZ010000058.1:0-3151 GCA_964592215.1 uncultured Candidatus Saccharibacteria bacterium | reverse complement strand
TTTCGGGGAGAACCAGCTATCACCGAGTTCGATTGGCATATTACCCCTACTCACAGGTCATCCAAGCCTTTTGCACTAGACACTAGTTCGGGCCTCCTCCCACCTCTCGATGGGGTTCACCCTGCCCATGAGTAGATCACCCGGCTTCGGGTCTAGCACTGCATGCTATGTGCGCCATTTTAAGACGACTCGGTTTCCCTACGCTTCCCCGCCTTAAGCGGATTAAACTCGCATGCAACGCTAACTCGTCGGCTCATTCTTCAATAGGCACGACATTACTCGCGCACAGCGCGAGCTCTGTCTGCTTGTCAGCGAATGGTTTCAGGTTCTATTTCACTCCCCTCCCGGGGTTCTTTTCGCCTTTCCCTCACGGTACTGGTTCACTATCGGTGGCAAAGAGTATTTAGCCTTACCCGGTGGTCCGGGTAGATTCCCACAGGATTTCACGTGCCCCGTGGTACTCGGGATACCGCAGAAGTGCTTCAGACTTTCGCATACGGGACTATCACCCGCTATGGTCGCCCTTTCCAGAACGTTCTGCTAGCCATTCGCACCTCCGATAGCGGTTCCACAACCCCATAAGATATTATGGTTTGGGCTCCTCCCTTTTCGCTCGCCACTACTCAGGGAATAAACTTTTGTTCTCTTTTCCTCCAGCTACTAAGATGTTTCACTTCGCTGGGTTCCCTCACTTTGGTTAATATCCTCCCAAAAGGGAGAAACTTGGCCAAAGTGTTCCGCCAAAGGCGGAGGGTTTCCCCATTCGGAAATCCCCGGCTGATAACGGTTCTTGCCACCTCACCGAGGCTTATCGCAGGCTCACACGTCCTTCTTCGGCTCTTTGCCCCAAGGCATCCACCATTCGCCTTGCTAAAAAATTCAACCCTTCAATTTCTTGAAGGACAAGACGAACTTCTATCCAGATTTCAAGGTGCGAACGAAGTGAGCACCGTAGTCCCGCATGGTACGCTGCTCTAGACGAGATATCTGTGTAACAGAATGAGTCTAGAAGCACTCGTGCGGGGCAAGGAACTTCTCCAAAGCCCACTTGTTCCCGATCTAACCTATGGACAAGTCAAACTTGCCCAGTCATCTCGCCGCGTCAGACGCGACTCATCAAACTCCAAATTTAAGGAGAAAAGTCGGACTTTTCTTCAACTTAAATTTTTCTCCGAACCGCGTTTGACTCGGTGGTGGAGCCAGTCGGACTCGAACCGACGACCTCCTCATTGCAAATGAGGTGCTCTAACCAGCTGAGCTATAGCCCCTCAAATGAAAGAACCCCGCTCCGCGGGGTTGCAACCGGCCCCGCCCTAAGCGGGGTACTCAAGACAGCTCACCCCTCACGGGGTTGATCCGCCAGAAGCGAATCCACTTGTCATATTTCGTGTTGCAACCATCACGCGATAACAATATAAACCTAAAGCATCACTCTGTCAACCCCAAAAAACGGAAGCCAGCCATCGGTAACGAATGGCTGGCTACAGCTACTATCGCCCCGGGAAACCATCGAGAATCTCGGTGATCTTCCTCAGGCGAATGGCGCCGTTGGGAAGCAAGAGAGGAATTTCCCCCGGATGCCAATGCCAGTTCGACGGAACGTAAATTCCCGTCATTCCCGCTCGGAGAGCGGGAAGAATATCATCCTTGATCGAATCCCCCACCATGAAACGCTCATGAAAGGGATACCGATCACGAAGCTCGAGAAGGGCCTCGGTCTTGTCGCCGGGATAACCGGCCGCTGGCTCCCACCGAACGACAATGAAGCGGTCACGAGGAAACCAACGCTGGAGCTCGCATCCCTGCCACTTGCGCCACTGGACAACGGGGTCGCCCTTGGTAACAACAAACAGCTCGTCACCCCGCCGACTCAAGCGATTGAGGACATCCCCTACCCCCGGAATAACTAGAAGCGGTGAGTAGTTTGTGCGGCTTAAGGCCCTCTTACCGATCGCCCAGACCTCCGCCCCCACTTTGTCGTCGTACGGAACCTCGACAAACTCACAGAGGCGGCAGTAGGACTGCCACAAAGCGGCGGGGAAGCGATCGCGGGAAGCGCCCCACTTCTCAACAAGCCCCCGATCGATCTTGGAGACGAGCTGCCCGATCTCCCACCAAGAAAGCGTCCTCCACCCCAGGACGCCCATCATCAATCGGGTAAAATCAAGAATGGCATACCCGTAGAACCTTGATGCCTCGATCAGTGTATTGTCGAGGTCAAACGCCCAAACCCGTTGGGTCATCCCTCTCCCTCCATCTCGTAAGTTTTTGAGAAATCACTCCAATCCTATCGTCGAATCAGAAAAAAATCAAGAACAAGCGGGGTTTGAGGAAGGCGGATGAGGCACTGCTAAAGCCCGACCTGAACTCCTTCTATTCTCGAGAATCCCTTTTCCTAATGTGACTTCAGAAGAATGCGGACGAATTGTCATTTGGATCTAGCTGTAAATATCCGAGGCCGGATAGGCCTCGGCTTTTCTCGACCTTCGGCCTCGAGATCTTTCCTTTCCTCCTGTCTTCATCCGAGGGCTTTTAGCCCCCGGCTCTCGACAGGATTTAAAGTAGCTTACACTCTGCCTCTAGAAAAGTACCGCTCTGATGGGACGAAGTCGCCTGGTGGGCGGGGGAGGGATTGAACCTCCGACTTCTGTCTTATCAGGACAGCGTTCTACCACTGAACTACCCGCCCGAACGGCTTAATGATAACACAAAGCCCCGACATAACATCGGGGCCGCCAGCCGAGTTGACCAGATCTCCTCTCATAATCACTAGCAAGAACGGGTTGCTAGCACTCGGCATCTATGATTGTAAGCTGGACCGGAGACCAGAGATAAGGAAGGAACAGGGCGATAGTTTTTCGAGGCATCTATGTCCCCCAGCAAACCATCAAACTCGACCGAGAGGGCTCAACGTGAGGGTCAAGCCCCACTTAAGACCTTGCCACATTAGGAGTAGCTGGTCAATCCGTATCCTAATTTGAAGCGTGGAAGATCTAATCTCCTTGAAAGGAGGTGATCCAGCCGCAGATTCCCCTGCGGCTACCTTGTTACGACTTACTGCTAATCGCCGACCCCATCTTGTCCTGACGTAACGTCAGGATTAGGATAGTTTCGACTTTTCTCAGTTGTCGGGCGGTGTGTACAAGACCCT
>CAZQCZ010000057.1:1559-3219 GCA_964592215.1 uncultured Candidatus Saccharibacteria bacterium | reverse complement strand
CAAGGCAAGGTGGATGGTACCGCCGATTTTTTCGTCGAAGAGAATGTCCAGGGTGTGGCGCTTGATCCCGTAATTAAGGCCGATTCCTAATTCGCCGATCCGTGAAGCGCCCTCATCACCGCTGATGATTTTCTTGAGCAGTTTCTCATTCTTTTCCGCCGTTGCTCTGACGACCCTTCCTTCTTTGAATTCAAGTCGAATGCCCTCAACAACCTGCCCGCCGTAAGGGGCGGGGAATTCGAAGTAGACCTTTCCTTCAGTAGCGTTTTCCACCGGGGCGGTGAATATCTCTCCGTCGGGCATGTTGTGGTCGCCACCGGCAACAACGTATTTTCGTCCGACGGTCGAAAGGGTGATATCTGTTTCTTCGCCGACGATTCTCACCGTCTTTGCCTTTTCATATATCTTCGCCAGTCGGCGATACTCTTGTGCCTCTTTCTCCCAGTCTTTGAGGACCGCTTTGAAGAAGAAGTTGTACATTTCCTCGGTGCCGATCTGGGCTTTGTGGGCAAAGGCCTCGGTCGGGACCCAGCACAGCACCCAGCGACACTTTTCCAGCCGCTTGTCGGCCAGCTTGCCGTAGGCCCGCTGGTGGGCGGCGATTTTGGCGGCGGGGATGCCGGCGAGTTCGTACGGATTTCTGACTGCTCGAATCCCCATCCAGACGTCAGCCCATTCGATCGCTTTGTAGTCGAGATCGGAAACCTGGATGAGGCATTTTTGGTCGGCGCAGCGAAGTTTTCTCTTCGCCAGGTCCGTGCTTTCAAAAAGAACGACGACCTCGGCTCCCTTCTTGGTCGCCTCCTCGTAAATCTCCCGCACCAACGGGAACGCCTCGACCTCCTTCATGACGATCAAAACATGATCGCCGCTCTTGGTCTTGGTCGAGTAGTTGACGAGAATTTTAGCGAGTTTTTGATATTTGCTTTGCAACATATTAACCAGATGAGCGTAGGTGACTTTGCGTGGCTATAGGCGAACGCACCTACAGACTCTTACAGCCACTTATGGACTCCTAAAAACACCTTCGCTTAGTATGATTCTCCCATCAATTTCCAATGTCGGATCCAGAATCACCCCGTCGCGGTGGAAGGGGACGTCGACCTCACCGCCGAAGTGGGCGTTGTTGCCGAAGGCGAGGTGGACGGTGCCGTAGAGCTTCTCCACTTCGAGAAGATTGTCGCCCTCTTTTGATGGCAGCGCCGCTTTGTTTGTCCCGACGCCGAGCTCGGCGATGTTATGTCCTTTTTCTCCAACCGCTTTTAGGGCATCTTCCAGCTCTCGCGCTCCCTTGCCCCCTTCGATCTTAATTGCCATTCCCTTTTCAATCGTTACTTTGATCGGCTTATCCAAACAGACACCGGCAAAACAGCCGTCGAAGATGGCGATTCCCTCGCCGACGCCTTCTTTGGGAGCGATGAACGCCTCACCGGCAGGGAGGTTTCCCAGGTCGCCGGAGTTGGTCAGCAGGCCGGTGTCGGCGATGCCGTCGCGGCCGGTGAGGGAGAGGGTAACGTCTGTTCCTGCCGGGCTAGTGATTCTTGCCGTCTCGCCGGCAGTGAGGGCAGCGGTAACATCTTTGGTCAAGGCGGCGATTTCCCCGTAGTCAAGAACGAGGGTGCGGGTGATCATTTCCAAAGTGATTCCCGGCATGCTGGCG
>CAZQCZ010000057.1:0-1549 GCA_964592215.1 uncultured Candidatus Saccharibacteria bacterium | reverse complement strand
CGCTTCGCCGGAGGCGTTGGTGTGGGTAAGGGAGTGAGTGGTGACGAGGCAGGCGACGTCCGATTGGCACATCGCTGCCGCCACTTCCGCCGGCGGCTCCTCGCCGCTCTCCGATCGCGGCCTCATCTCGATGAGAGTGACGTCTTTAGTGATACCCTTAGCCGCCTCGAAGAAAACGGCCGCCTCTTCGAGTTTGCCCGAGTCAGTGACGACAAGGACTTTCTCGTTCGGTTTCAAATCAAAGCAAGAGCGCATAACATTTTCGCCCGCCCGCGTTTCAGCTGGGGATAGGTCGCGGGTTCTATCTTCGGTTTTAAGAATTTTGATTATCTCCGGCATAGTGCGTTTAGGCATGGCGAAATTGCGCGTTCGAGCGTCAGCGAGGACGGTACATTTTCGCCCGCCTGTTTCTCAACGGGTGATAGGTTACGAGTCTCGTCTTTACTTTTCAGGATTTTGACAATTTCCGTCATCTCTTCTGCATTTTAACCAAAATCGTTCCTGTTTCGATTTAGGGGGAGTTAGCCGGTTTCCTCTTTCTGCTCCCCATTCGTTGTCCTTATTGCTTCTTCGGGCACCGCTCTTCCTGCGGCTTTGAACAGCCAAAGACCGGCATTCTGGCGTCGCCGCAACTGGCCCCGGATGGCTTGACCCCGTACCACCGACAGCCGTGGCAAGTGCCGTAGTCGAAGTGATCCTCCTTCGGCTGTTCGGCCTCCTCCTTCAATACGCGGGCAAGTAGAAGGGGAGTGAACGCTTGCCAGTCACTTCCCGGAAAGGCGACAATTGTTTCCATCACTTCCTCCGCCTACATCACTTCCTCCGCCTAGATGACGAGATGGTTCGGTAACCTGCCCTCGGCCACCATCTCTGCGCCGGTAAGCTTGTCGACCGGCCGATCGGTAACATTCTCAACCGGCTTACCGCTCCAAAGGTGCCAGAGGTGGCCGTGAATCTTCACCAGCGCCTCGAATGGCTTCCCGGGCTCTCGGGAAATCACCTTGACCAGCTCCGCCCCTTCCTTGGGGAGGGAGTCACTGTAGAGCTTTCCCTCACTGATGGTGTAAACCATCACACCCGCCTTGACTGTCGTTTCTCTCATTTCCGCTTCTCCTTGCCTCTCGCGCATTATCTGCGGCAGACGCCGCTTGTAGGCAACTTGCTGACCGGGTCCTTGTCCGCCTCAACGCAGAGGCGGTAGCAGGACGCCGCTTCCTCTTCGGACGGATAAACCGTCTGGCAGAGAACGCACTGGAAACCCTTCGTCTGGACCTCACGAACTCCTACAGCTGTCATCCTCTCCTCCTTAATTGTCAAACTAAAAACCTCCCCGGTCGGGAGGTTCCTTGGGCGCATGCGCAGAAAAATACGACTATCCCACAGAACCCCCCGCCGCTGTTTCCCAGCGGATAAAGAGGGAGGTAATATGCCTGCAGGAATACGTATTTCGAACCATACAGGTTAAATGTTTACCACACAACCCTGACGGCTGTCAAGGACGGTTGTTTTCCGTTGACAGTTCTACCCTGTAGTGGTACAGTAGGAGCGA
>CAZQCZ010000056.1:0-3318 GCA_964592215.1 uncultured Candidatus Saccharibacteria bacterium | reverse complement strand
CGCGCGCAAAAAATAAAAAATATGAGCGAGGCCGAAGGCCCCGCCAGCTGAGCCTACCACCCCCCCCGCCGAAGTTTTGGGCGATAAGTCATATCTGCGTCCCTTCCACCTATCTAGTTCTTCCACCTATCTAGTTAAAAATGCTTAAATGAGTCTGAAAGGGGGTGAAACTGTCAGTGGCTGATAGCGGGTAGCTGATAATGGCGGAAGGCAAAAGGCATATAGCAGATTGCGAATGCCTTTTCCGTCAGAGGCGGATCGGCCTCTGGCTGAGGCCATAACTAGCTACCTTGCCATAGGCTACAGCAGCATATGTTTCTTTGGATGAGCGACAAAAGAATTCACAAAGGGTTGGGTATTCTGGCTTTAATCTCCTTAGTGTTGGCGACCTACGGGGCGTTTGTTTCCGATGTTTGGCTGGCCTCAACCCAGTGGCTGTTAATCTCGGTTTGGCTTTTGGTCGTTTCGGTTTTCGTCAGAGCTCGATGCTAGTGCACGAGTTGCCACCCCTCTCCGCCCGTTGGCGGATCAGGGTTAGGATCTAATGTTGACGGGGACTCCTTTTGCCAAGACCCTTTGGAAAATCTTTTCAAAGATTTTAGGGGTTGCTCTCTGGTCGGTTCTCATTTTTGACTTGGCAATTGCAATTCTTATCCTTAAGCAGAGTGGTTTCGATTGGAATCAATTCTTCGGCGTCATAACTGTCCTGCTCCTTCTGTTTACCGCAATCAACTTTGTTGTCGCTTTCCCACCGTGGGTGCAGATTCCTTATTTCTTCGCCTACCTTTCTTGTTACAGCGCGTATGGCTGCCAGGTTCTTCATTCTCTTCCGCTAGGAATAAACTATGATGCCTCTTGGTCGCTGCCAAGCGCCGTTAATAATCTGGTCGGCTTTTCTGTCGGGGGAAATGTTATTGACCTTCTTTACTGGTCTGGCTTCGCCTATGCCCTGCTCGTTGTCGCTCTTCAGGTGCAACATTGGTCTTTGGGATTTTTGGCGGGGAGGGGAGTCAGCTTTGCCGTAGAAATCTGGCAGGAGCAAAAGGAGACTCTGATAAAAGAAAAGATGAGGTACCTTGCGGCGCGGGTAGTGTCTTTTTCGGACGCGAATCTGCCAAAACAATCCATTGACGGAGAGAGAAAAGTCTTCAAGCCAAGATTTTTCGGGGACAGGGTTTGGTACGTGCCGGCGATGTTCTTGCTGATGATGGCGCCGGTCTTTGCCATCCCGTTGGTTAGCGGTTTGCCTCTAAGTGCGCTCCCGTCTGCAGGGAGCGGTTCGCTGTGGACGATCTTTGGGCTTACCTTTCTGGTATGTTTTCTCATCTTCTTACCCATCTTCCTTTGGGAGGCAACAACGAGAATTATCTTAGAGAAAGATAGGCTGGTCATAAGAACATTGTTTTTCTTCAAGAAGGAAGCTCTCTACGGAGACATCCGGGAAGTGAGAGTGATCCATGGCGGAGTGACGCAGATTCTCTACGGCGAGGCGAGGGGAGGGGAAGATGTCCGCAGAGAGATCAAGCTTTTCCCTTGGCCGCTGACGGCGGGAAAGGTCCTTCGGGAGTTGAAGCTGCGTTTGAGGCAGATCAATATAGACGAGGACATGGCCTTAGAGTCTATAAAAATAGGGCGGGGTCTGGGCAACGTCGTTGCCGCGATGATAGCCGTATTGATCTTCCTCTGTATTGTGGTAGCGGCGATATCGAAAGCGAGGAGTCAAACCCAACCTCCCGAAAAAGAAACAGCCACCAACGCAGTGGTGGCCTTAGTTGCGGGCGGCCAGCTCCTAAATTAGAGTTCTGCCAGCTCCATCTTCTCTTGCTTGGCGTCGACGTTAATATAATCGAGGTACTTCTCCGTTGTGGAGATCCGCTTGTGGCCGGCAACTTTGCTGACGAGAACCAACGAAGCGCCCCGCTTGAGGTGATGGGCAATGAAGGTGTGGCGAAGGGCGTTGATGCTGGCATTTTCAATCCCGGCGATATCGTAGTAGCGCATGATCGTTGCCCGGATGTTTCTGACCATCAACGGTTTCCCGGTACGGGTAATGAAGAGGTTTTTGCTCCTTGCGCTCTTGGGTCGGATTTCAAGATATGCTCTGAGCGCCTTCTGGGCTTTTTGATTAAGGGGGATGATGCGGCATTCATGGCGGTTAAAGGGACAAACAGTGAGCTCGCCGTCTTTGTTTCCGGTGCCGAGCTTAATGTCCTCCAGGCGCAATCTGGCCAACTCGCCGATTCTCAAGCCCGTCTGGAGCAGAAGCTCAACGACGGCATAGGTCCGCGCGTCGCCGCTGACAGCATCGCGCAAAGCACGGTACTCCATCTCATTAAGAATACGAGGTGCCTTGGTCTCAAACTTGGGGTGAGAAACGAGGGCGGCCGGGTCGTCGGCAATGTACTCATTGACTTTGAGGAAGCGAAAGAAGGTCTTGACCGCATTCGTCTTTCGCGAAACGGATTTGGGTGTATAGCCATTCTTAAGAAGCTTTGCTAAGAAGGCCTGGATGTCATCGCTAGTGATGTCGCTGATGTTGGCATGCTTGAGTTCTTGGAGGAACTCGATCAGCTGATCAATGTCCTTGCCGTAGGCCAAAATGGTAGCGTGAGCACGGTTTCGTTCCCTTAAATGACTGATGAATTCCTCGTGCGCGCTCTTTAATGAAGCCATTTCATCGGAGAGACTACCACGCAACCCATAGCCTTGTCAAGAGTGCGACGGCACAAGTATGCGGTTGCCGGCCGGGGAGTGCCTACTTGCCTTCTGAATAGGTGTCGGCGGGCAGGCCCGTCGAACTTTGTTTCTGCTGCCCGCGCAATGCTAGACTTAGTCACAAGTGATTAGATTGAACCTGCCTGTTCTTATTTTTCTGTTGCTTCTCTCCCTTGTTCTTCCTGTCCGGACTTATATTGAGATCAAAGGGAGGGCGCAACACTTGGAGCAGTTGCGGTCTGAGATTGTGACGCTTCGAGATAAGTACGCTGATCTCGAAGAGGAGTTTGCCTACCGCCAATCCCCTCTTTATATAGAGAAAGAGGCGCGGGAACAACTAAACTACGCGAAAGAAGGGGAGATCATCGTTATTCTTCCTGATCTCGAGGAAGCCGAGGGGAAAGAGAAAGATTCCGGTGCCGTTGCCTCGAGCAACAATCCTTATCCTCAGGGGAGGGCTGTGCCCTTCTGGCAAGCGAACGCAAAGAGTTGGCGCAGACTCTTTTTCAGCAATTGAGCAAGGAATTAGATCTTGAAGTTAGATGGCGGGATCCCTTGCCAGAGTTTGGGCTGTTTTCCGAAGGGCAGGTGCGGCGAGTGCCG
>CAZQCZ010000055.1:0-3324 GCA_964592215.1 uncultured Candidatus Saccharibacteria bacterium | reverse complement strand
CGCAGGCGCAGCCGAGGACCACTATTGCTTACCGCAGGTAAGACAAGCGAAATGGGTTGGTAGTTCGTGGACAAATGGTATGGTAGTATGGTAGTCCGTTGTTTGTAGCACGGATTCGGAGATGCTTAGTGGTCTGAAGAAGTCGATGAACCACGAACCCCGAACTATGAACAAATTAGTTATCGTTGAATCTCCGACGAAGGCGAGGACATTATCGAAGCTTTTTGGCGAAGAGTTCAAAGTTCTTTCTTCCAAGGGGCATGTGCGGGATCTGCCTAAATCCGAACTTGGGGTGGATATCGAACACGATTTTGCACCTCAATATATCACTGTTAAGGGAAAGACGAAGGTTATCCAAGAGCTTAAAAAAGCAGCTAAGGGGGCGGATCTTCTGTTTTTAGCAACTGATCCTGATCGGGAAGGGGAAGCGATTGCTTGGCATATCGCCCAAGTGTTGGGCGAGGCGAAAAGCAAAAAGCAAATAGCGAATAGTAAAACCATTAGCCATAAGCCTTTAGCCATACGCCGCGTCTCGTTCCACGAGATCACTGAAGGTGCAATTAGGGAGGCTTTTGCCCATCCCCGAGATCTAGATCTCAAACTCGTCGATTCTCAGCAGGCACGAAGGGTTCTTGACCGCTTGGTGGGCTACAGGCTCTCCCCCTTGCTCTGGAAGAAAGTGCGTTATGGTCTTTCCGCTGGGAGGGTGCAGTCAGTTGCTGTGCGTTTGATCGTTGAGCGTGAGCGGGAGAGGGGGAAGTTTCAACCCAGTGAGTACTGGACAATAGACGCGGAACTGGTAAGTCAGAAGTCAGGAGTCAAGAGACAGGAGTTTGGAGCGGAGCTGGATTCTGTCTCCGGAAAGCCCTTGGCAGCAAAGGAGAAGATAGATCTTTTCGACGGCGAGTATGAAGTAGTTAGCACCTCAATCGGGGAAAAAGCAGGGGCCGATGAGATAGTTGATCGTCTTAAGGGCGAGAAATTTGTTGTCGAGAAGGTTGAGTCGCGCGACCAAAAGCGTTTTCCCTATCCTCCTTTTACCACCTCAACGTTGCAGCGGGCGGGGGTTAACGCCTTGGGCTTTTCCGCTAAGCGAACGATGACCATCGCTCAACGGCTTTACGAGGCCGGTTTGATCACTTACCACCGGACCGATTCCGTCGCCCTCGCCGAGAAAGCGCTGGGAGAAATCCGTGATTTTATCGGGAGTGAATACGGTAGCAAATACCTTCCCGAGACTGCTATCAGATACAAGACTAAAGTGCGATTGGCGCAAGAAGCGCATGAAGCCATCCGCCCCACCCGGGCGGAAGTGAAAAGTGATAAGTTACAAGTGGCAAGTGACGAGAAGCGGCTCTACGACTTAATCTGGCGGCGGGCGGTTTCTTGCCAAATGGCGCCGGCGGTTCTTGCTCTCACACGAGTTGATATTAAGGCCGACGACTGCCTGTTCAAGGCCCACGGCTCACAAGTTAAGTTCGACGGTTTTTTGAAAGTTCTGGGTAACGCCCAGGAAACGATTCTGCCCCCGCTCAAGGAAGGCGACGAGCTGGATCTTATCTCCCTGGACCCAACGCAACATTTTACCTCCCCGCCGCCCCGCTACACGGAGGCGAGTTTGATCAAGTCTTTGGAGGAGAAGGGGATTGGGCGCCCCTCGACTTACGCCCCGATTATTTCCACCGTTCAAGATCGCGGCTATGTTTCCAAGGAGGGGCAGCAATTGAGGCCGGAAGATATCGGAATCGTCGTTAACGATCTTCTAGTCGCCTATTTCCCCGAAATAGTAGGCCCTTCGTTTACTGCCGAGATGGAGGAGAAGTTGGACGAGGTCGCCGGCGGGAAACGGGATTGGGTGCCGGTGGTAAGCGATTTTTACAAACCGTTTGTCGTAGATCTTGAGAAGGCGGAGAAGAGCGTCGATAAATCTGCCATCACTACCTTGGCGGAGACGGATGAGAAGTGTCCCGAGTGCGGCAAGCCGCTGATTATCAAGCTGGGGAAGTACGGCCGTTTTTACTCCTGTTCCGGTTTCCCGGAGTGTAAGTTCATTAAACCGTTTGTCGAGACCATCGGGATGAAATGTCCCGCCTGTGCCGAGGCTTCGGCGGGCAGGTCCGGTGGCGGCGAAGTAGGGGAGGTTATCGTAAAGCGCACCCGCCGTGGTAAGATTTTTTATGGTTGCTCGAGGTACCCAGAGTGCCATTGGGCCTCGTGGAGGAAACCGGGGAAGTCTAGCGAGGAGGAGGGAGAGGGTGGAGAGAAACCTTCACAAGGGGAGGTTCATCGTCTTTGAGGGGCCGGACGGAAGCGGTCAAACTACCCAGGCTGCGCTGCTGGCAGTGGCGCTTCGGCAGGAAGGTGTTGAGGTGCTGGTGACCAAGGAGCCGACCGGTGGGGTGGTTGGTGCCCTCATCCGGGCGATTCTCCAGCGCAAGGAGGTAGTTTCACCGAGAACTCTTCAGCGTTTGTTCGTGGCTGACCGTCAGGAACATCTGTTGGCAGAGATTATCCCCGCCCTCGAACGCGGGGTTACGGTGATCTCCGACCGGTACTTCTTTTCGACCGTTGCCTTCGGGTCGCTGGATGTGCCGCGGAGCGATCTTTTGCGCTGGAACAGCGATTTTCTGCTGCCTGACTTGGTGGTAATCCTCGACGTTGCTCCGGAGGTCTGTGTCGAGCGGATGAAGAAGTCTCGAACAGAGCTGGAGCTTTTCGAGGAACTGGGGAAACTCAAGAGGGTTCGCCAGGTCTACCGGCGATTGGCGGAGATGTTCGAGCCAATTGTGGTAGTTGTCGACGGGGAGCGGAGTGCAGCCGAAATAGCTGTGGAAATCCTCGGGATCGTCCGCGAGCGTTTCGGTGATGGTTTAGGGGCGTAGCGCTTCTCTTTCAGGGAAGCGCTTTTGCTTTTCCGGTGACCTGCGTCACAAGCTTGGAGCGATCACCCCTCTTCCAGAGTAATCAGCCATCCCGCTGTACGGGATAGTCTTCTTGTTATCTTCGTCTCTGACGATTTGCACTACCGAGGAATCTTCATTCGCTCGCTAAAGTGGAATGACTTTGGGATTCGAAGATGGGCGCCTCTCCTCTTTTCCTCTTGCTAGAAACACGGATTGGCATCTCTCTGTTGAGAGGTGCGCTGGAATGTGCTAACCTTTCCTTGTTTTTCGCACCTTGTTTTTGGGTTCTCAATTTTGTAACCTGCCGTCTTAACAAACAATTTATCTGGAGTAGGAGGGAAAATGTCTGACTTGCGTCCAACTTGGGACGAGTATTTTATGGAGATTGCCGTTCTCGCGGCGAAACGCTCCTCCTGTCTTC
>CAZQCZ010000054.1:0-3462 GCA_964592215.1 uncultured Candidatus Saccharibacteria bacterium | reverse complement strand
TGTAGCTATAGAACATAACGACCTGCCATTCCGTAGCCTTGGCGAAGGATGGCTGCCGGGCTAGGATTCGAACCTAGATTAACGGATCCAAATTCCGTCGTCCTACCATTGGACGACCCGGCAATGAACAGTGCGAGTTGCTCGTGACATTTAGTCCTTCAAGAACCTCCCGAATATATTATCCTTCTTTCCGAACATTTTCTCTTTTTCCACGACTTAACCCGCCTTTCAAAGACAGACGCTTCCCCGTAGGAAGAGAAAGATTTCGCGAAGACCAGTCGTACCGGCAATCTAGACTTAGTGTACTTCACTTTCCCTGTCTTATGCGCTATCAACCTATCCCTTAGATACTTAGAAGAGCCGACGTAATACGAGTGGTCAGCACACTTCAATACATAAACAAATGCGATCACAGCAGCCATTATACCGATCTCCCGACCTTAAGGTCGGGAATCGCGTATTCTCGACCTCTAGATCCTGATTTATCAGGACCATGAGGGTCGGAAGACGACCTCCCAGCTCAAGCCCCAGCGATGGCGGGCAGGCAAATTCCGTAGACCAAAGGGACAACTCGGTATGCAAGTTGTCAATAAGTAATTTTAACAGAGAGGATAGCTTTTCAACAACAAGGCACCTACCCGGCAAGGGGCAGGTACCTCATTGTTGCGCTCAAGAGAGCAACAAAAGTTAACGAGTTAACGCGATACACAAACGGTAGCGCTCAATTCGGCGCCGCAGGCGCAAACAGTAACGATATTATTTGCGTCCACCGACACGCTGTATCTTGTCTCGGCGGCACTTCCGCCAGACGGATCTTCCGGAATGGAAGCCAGATACCGAGCAAGAGGCGTGGCAAGGCTAACGCACGCCGCAGCGCTTCCGCAGTCATCGCAACCATTCGCCGCCGTTCCTATCTGTGTCACGGTCATCCCAGCGCTAAGACCGGTTGGCAGAGATCCGTCGTTGTCGACAATATACTCATGAATCGCCGTCAAAATGTTGTTGACATCGTTCCAGCGCCGGATAAAGCATTGCCGATTGGACTTTTTTCCGGAGATCACTCTCCTTTTCCAGCTGCTCGGTTAGGTAAGCAAGACTTCCTTCGAGAGTTCCCGATTCCTCTCCAATACGGATAAGGCTAACGTAGAGGAGATCGAAGACCTTAGGATGTTTTGAAAGCGCCTTCTCCAAACTCTTCCCTCGAGAGATATCTGCATGGACTTGCTCCAAAATCCTCTTAAAAGCGCCACTCTTGGCTTGGGCAGTAAGAGTCGCCAATATATCGGTGATGGGGATTCCACTCTTAAGCATCACCGCCAAGTGCTTGGTGAAGAACATTTTTTCGCTGAAGGAAACCCGCCTCTCGAACATCACTCTTTTATCGCGCGCAAAATCTCCTCGACGGTTGTGATTCCCGCTTTAACTTTCTTCAACCCGTTCCCCAGCATTGGCGTCATCCCCTTCTCAACTGCCATTTGCTCGATGGTTTCGGCATCCTTCCGGTCAATTATCGCCTGTCGAATGTCATCATCTACAAGAAAGATTTCGTGGATACCAATCCTGTCAGCATAGCCGGTTTGCTGACAAAGAGAACATCCCTGGGCAAGCCAAACGGTAATCTTCTCCCCCTTACCGAAGTATTTTGCCACTTCCGCCGCCGAGATCCGCTCCTCCAAGACAGATCTCGAGACCAACACCTTCTTTTTACAGTTCTGGCATAGCTTCCGCACCAACCGTTGGGCAATAATAACGTTTACCGTCGAAGCGACCAGGAATGGTTCCACTCCCATATCTAGCAGGCGAACCACAGTAGTAGCAGCGTTATTCGCATGCATCGTAGAAAGAAGCAGATGACCTGTCATGGCAGCGTTGACGGCAATGTTGGCCGTTTCCGGATCGCGAATCTCCCCAACGAGAATGATATCGGGGTCCTGACGAACAATTGAGCGCAGCCCGTGGGCAAAAGTGAGATTGGTTTTAGGATTAACTTGAATCTGGTTGACGCCCTCCATATCATACTCCACAGGATCCTCGATCGTTGTGATATTAACGTCTCTTTTATTGAGGACTTTCAAGATGGCGTACATCGTTGTCGTCTTTCCCGATCCGGTAGGCCCAGTAGCAAGGATCATACCGTATGGCTTCACATAAGCCTGCTGGAGCTTCTTCAAATCCGCCGGTTCAAAACCCATGTCCTCAAAGGAGAGCCGACGTACTCGTGCCGAAAGAAGTCGTAGAACCACTTTCTCTCCGTAGGTAATGGGCATAACCGAAACGCGAACATCCAATTTTGTCTGCTGCTCTCTGGGAAGGCCGACGCCCGTCCGGAAAATTAGCTTCCCATCTTGGGCGGCGAGATGCTCATCCGTACGAAGGTTCGCCATCACCTTAATTCTCGTCACAATCTCTTGATGAATCTCTTTAGGAAGAACAGCTGCATCGTGGAGCATCCCGTCAATCCGGTATCTGACCAGCGATTCGGTCTCCCTAGGCTCAATGTGAACATCAGAAGCGCGATTCTGCTCGCCATAAGTAAGCATTAAATCGACTATCTTTATGATTGGCATCTCAGCTGGTTTCCCTCTTGCCAAAGCCGTTGCCGCGCTCTCCTCAATGAGCTTGGCAAATTCCTTCTGAATGTCTTTCTGGTAGCGGATAAAAACGCCCTCAATGTCCTTTGGAGTGGCATAAAAGGGAAGAACGGTGTCGCCCGTTTTCTTTCGGATGAACTCAATCGTCTCCAGATCCTCCGGATTGGCAAGAGCCACCTTCAGCCCTTCCTTTCCTTTCTCAAAGGCAACCACCATTCGATTCCGAGCGACGAGCTCGGGAATGATCGCTAATGTTTCCTGCGGAATCTGCATCCTCCCTAAACGAATGAAGGAAACTTCAAAATGCTTCGCCACGGCGACACCAATCTCCTCGTCGGAAAGTGGCCCCCTCTCTAAGATGATCTGATAGAGGGTAGCTTTCTTACTTCTCGCCTCCGATTCCCACAAAGAAAGTTGGTCCTTCCTTATAAGCCTTTCTTCTAAGAGGATTTGGGACAGGGTTTGATCATCCATCCGGATTCCAGTTTAGCAAAAAGACGATGAGCCCGTGGTTCAATATGGTTTACCACGTGGTGGGCGGAGAGGGACTCGAACCCTCAAGCCTCTTTCGAGGCATAGGTCCTCAGCCTATCGCGTATGCCAATTCCGCCACCCGCCCCCAACTCAGCTCATTCTACCAAAAATGCCTCCTAAAAATGGTATTTTGAGGCAATGGCGGTCCGAAGACGTCCACGAAGCTTTACTTTGATTGAGGTCTTGATAGCAATTGGCATCACTGCTATCCTATCGGCGATAATTTTCGTCGCTGTCTCCGGGACAATTGAAAAAGCACAGACAACACAAGCGACACAAAACGCGGAGAAATTAAGGGACGCCACCGAATTGTATTTTAGGGATATGGGTTTCTACC
>CAZQCZ010000053.1:0-3468 GCA_964592215.1 uncultured Candidatus Saccharibacteria bacterium | reverse complement strand
AGCCGAGGACCACTATTGCTTACCGCAGGTAAGACAATGCGTGGCGGTGGAGAATTAGGTTTGGGGTGAGAAAGCCGGCGAGGGGAAGGTCGGGAAGCGATATGTCCCTACCTGTTCAATCTGTGTGCTTCAGTTTCTTGAGGCAAGAGGAGCAAATACGGACCTTTCTTATCCCGTTTGTCTTTATTTGGATAGTGTGGAGGTTCGGCTTAAAGCGCCGCCTGGCCCTCCGTTTGGAATGGGAGACCCAGTGACCGGAAACAACCCCTTTGTGGCAAAAATGACAGACTTGAGCCATAGTGTACTCTCTTTCGGCCAAGGTTTATCACGTATTCGTGTACTACCTGCTGCGATACATGGTACATTTAAAGACGGTAAATAGCAAATAATGCACTTTTCCGACACCGAAAAAAGGGATCTTATCAAAGCTTGGGTTGTTGTCTCCTTGGCAGTGGTAATTGCCGATCTGGGTGGCCATCTCCTTGCCCCCTCCTTGATGGTTCGGGCCTTTGTGATTTATGCCTTGACGGTGGGTGCATCTCTCTTGGCCCATGAGGTGCTAGGACATAAGTTTTTGGCCCAGCGCTTCGGCCTTTTTGCCGAGTTCCGGGCCGACGACCTTCTGCTGATGCTATCGGTGGTGTTCTCCTTTATGGGCTTTGTTTTCATTGTTCCCGGGGCGGTGCTGGTATCAGGGGCGACTCGCATAGATACCTATGGCAAAGTGGCCGCGGCCGGGCCGCTGGCGAATATTATCCTCGCCCTCATTTTTAGCGTTCTTTACCGGTTAGGCATCAGTCTAAAAGTGGCGGGGGTTGATCTGATAGTGCTAAGTTTGGGGGTAAATGCTTGGTTCGGTCTTTTTAATATGCTTCCCCTTGGCCTTTGGGATGGGGCGAAGGTGATGGCGTGGAATAAATACGTTTGGTTGGCGATGACAGCGACCGCGACTCTGCTCTACCTCGGGGTAGTCTAAGCGTCAGTAACGTCGGTAATAACAAAGATTCGGCAACGGATAATCAGGGGGTTGGGGCTAGGGCGCCTGTTTAGATTAGGTTAGCAGGCCGAGCCTTAGTTACTGCCTTATTGACTTATTACCCTCATTGGTCTAAAATTAAACTAGCCTGCCTGGTACGTTAAGTTTATGAGCGGTTCCTCAACCTGCCGTGAAGGGACCCTTCATAATCCTTCGCCGTGGCGAAGGATTGCGGGGACCCACTTTATACTGTAGGGGATCGGCTCAAGTAACGACGGCCGAGGCGGGTATGTCAAAGACTCCGGTTAAAATCCGGGGTTTTTGATTGCACAATAAACCATCGATCTACACAAAGTCTCTGCCTTTAAAAATCTCTACAGTGCGAGTGATTAGGGGGGATGCCCGTTAAATTATTCTCCTCTAATCGCTTCAACGGGGCTCATTCGGGAGGCGTTGGCTGCAGGAAAGATTGAGGTCAGGACAGTGATGGCGAGAAGCACCGCGCTGTAAATCGCTACTGCCTCCCAGTTAATCGTCGAAAACACCCCCGTACTCACGGGATTGACGACACCGAATGATTCTCCAATAGTCTTAGCAACAAAGGAGTCAAACCCTGCCTTAATCACACCCGCAAGAGCAAGGTTAGAGACGATACCCCCGACCAACCCAACGACGTAGCCGATGAACGTGTACAGCAGGGCCTGAACGACAAACAGCTTCTGGATGTCCATCTTCGTCGCCCCAACCGCCCGGAAAATCCCAATTTCCCTTCGGCTTTCGGCGATAAACTTTCCCATTGTGAAGATGATGATGATGATGATGCTTAGTCCCACAAAGGCGGCAACCGACGAAACTGAAACGGTGTTGAGCGTTGATTTTAACTCTTCAAAGACGCTAGTCGCGCTTAAATCTTGGTAAGCGTACCCGAGCTTGTTCAGATCGCTTATCACCTGCCCTCGGTTGTAGACGCTTGCAAACTTTATAAGAACTGTCTCCCCATTTTTGGCGGCAGATTCGTATACGCCGGCGTCTTTGTATTCGCCTATCAAGATGCAACACATTAAGATGGCGATGGTTGGTGCAGTGGAACTGGCAGCGCGGATCGTGCGTGGCTAAAACGACGCTCACCCCGCGTGCCGCTATCTTTTCAAACGTCTCCAAAACTACCTCGGTATTTTCTTTATCCAAGTTGCCGGTTGGCTCATCGGCGAGGATTATCTTCGGGTCGTTTATCAAGGCCCGGGCGATTGCCACGCGTTGCATCTCGCCGCCCGACAGCTCATTGGGGTAGTGCTTGGCACGCTGACTCATGTCCACAAGTTTAAGTAGCTCTTTTGCTTTTTCTTCTGCCTTTTTATTGCCTGTGCCTGACATCTTTGATGGCAAAAGCACATTCTCCTGCGCGGTTAGGTAATCTTGAAGGTGAAAAAATTGAAAGACGAATCCTATTGTTCGGCTCCTAAACGAAGAGAGCTCCTCGTCGCTGACTTTTTGATGTTTTTCATACACCTTCAATACTAATACAAGCTGCTGGGAAATTTTCTTCCACAGTTGGAAGGAGGGGTCAATTCCAAAAGCTGCGCCGAGCGGTTACTCACAAGAACCTCGGGGAATCTTTTTCCGGATTTTTCTAAGCCACTTTCGTAGCCACCTGAAAACCGCCTTCAGCACAACTACCAAACCGATCGCTGCGAGAATGAGGACGACAAAGAAGGCTATCGAAGGTCGCTTTCGAGGGAATGGGGTAACTCAAGCGGCATTGGCGAAGCCCTCACGCGAAAGTAGGTTGTCGATTTGACCTTGGGCGGAGATAGTTAGAGTTTCTTTGCCGGAGACGCTATCCCAAGTGACTACCGCTTTCTGGGACGGAAGATAAACCGTTTTCTCGTAGATCGATGAGGACTCCACCGTCGGCAAGGGCCGCGGGCGGAGTGGTGACTACTGCCGGAAGCGACGCTATAGCGAGAGGGAGAGAAAACTTTCTCGCAGGGGCATTCTGTATGAGATGGGAAGCAATTGCCGCATTCGGAAAATTTTAGTTTGCCAGAGGGTGGTGCTGGGGGAGGGTCTCCTTCGCCAAGGCTTCGGAAGACCTGATCTTCCTACCATCAGACTACGTGGTGCTGGGGGAGGGATTCGAACCCCCGTAGGCATAAAGCCAACTGGTCTACAGCCAGTCCCGTTTAACCGCTTCGGTACCCCAGCTCATCTCTAATTTAGCACATTTTGCTCTAACGTCTGGAGCCGAGGGTGGGATTTGGACCCACGACCTGCCGTTTACAAAACGGCTGCTCTACCACTGAGCTACCTCGGCATCCGTTTATTTCGCGATAGCAAAACTAGTGGTCTTTTGGTCACGTCCGAAACTATTACTCTGCCACGGAGCTGCCCGGTCAGACCACGCGTCCACCGGCCGATCGCTTCCTCAAAGTGACTATCTTCTCATTGTACCACCTCCCGTTGAACGGCAGATCCTTTCCTATGACAGGGAT
>CAZQCZ010000052.1:0-3573 GCA_964592215.1 uncultured Candidatus Saccharibacteria bacterium | reverse complement strand
CGCGGAGCTTGCCGTTCTTCAAATAGAAAGTGGCGTTGACACCCTCTTCGCTGAAGGTACACCTCATCGCCGTTCCCACCTTCAAGGCATCGCCGATCTTGCCGATAAACCCTTGGGATGAGCCGCCTTCGCCTCCTCCACCTCCTAGGACATTCCCAAGGCCGAAAGGCAACTCGCGGCCGGTTATCCTAAAGAAGGCAAACCCGCCGCCGACCACCAACAGAACAACAAGAATGACTATGGCTATATTCTTCTTCAACTTATATCACCCCCCTTCGTCCTTTGATAAACGTAGGACTACGGAGGAGCAGGCCCCTTCTCTCAAGAAGAAGTTTACCTCCCCCACCGAATCTTCCGCGTGACCCCTGCCGGCAGGCAGGCAGGCACGACCATTACTTAAAAAGCTTTATCCTCGCGGAGTACTTCCCAACGAGCGGAAGCTCCTTCTGCTCCCCATTAACGACGTTGATAATCCCGATAACACTCAAGGCTCCAACGCCGAGCCAGATGAAGTTCTGGACGTTCACGAGCGTGGTGTACAAACCCCAGCTCCAGTTCCAAACCACCGAGCCGATGAAGAAATTCCAAATAGCCCAAACAACCGCCTCAATAAGAAGCAGGACCATTCCCTGCCGGGCGTGGAACTTAACGAACTCATCCTTCTCTTTCGTCAGGAGAGGAACCAAACACAGCGGCCCGATGTAGGCTAAAAGCGCCATTGATTTTACCTCACTTGCAGAGCCTTCAGCTTCGGGTGTTCCCTTCTCAACTATCTCTTTCTTTGCTTCTTCTGCCATTGCCTTTGGTAGCGTATTGGCACATAGCTTATGGCTTATGGCATATCGAATATTACTATTCGCCATTAGCTATTAGCCATTGGCTATTTATTGCCGCCAGCTACCTTGTGATTTCACCCCCCTTCACTTCGCTTCACTCAATACAAACTCTACTAACCCTTCCAGTTAATCAGAATTGAAAATCCCGCGTCAAGCGGTTGAAGGCGCCCTCGTCGCCGGCGGCGTCTACGGGGAAGTGAGTGAAACGAAGGAGCTTGTCATCATCTACAAGGACATCCTCGACACGCCCTACAAGACGAAAGCCCCATTTGACCCGGAGACGGGAATTTGGCGGGTGATGACAATCAAGCTCGATGACGTCAGAATCGTCACCATCCCGAAGGGCGAGGCGCCGTACTTCAAGTACGGCTGCGGAATCGACGTCGGGCGCAGCCGCATCGCCCTCGATGCGGATGCGGTTCCCACCCTCTATCTTCCCGAAGGGTGGCAGTTGATTGGCGCAAGCGCGAACTACGCCGAGGGGAAGTAACGAGGAAGTGAAGATGCGAGCAGGCAGGGTATTCAAAATCCCTGCCTTGCCATTTTCAGGGTCGGACCCTAACGTACGGGGTAGCTTTGTTTCCTCGATAGCCCGCAAACAGTTATCATTGGCTGTAATCGGTATGAACAAAAGGAAGTCGATCGTACGGCTGATTCGCGTGATAGCCCTAGTCGGAATATCGGCGGCGAGCCTGTTGCATCCACTGCAGGAATTAACTTCTCGTCCATTGTCTCCCTCCCAAACGGTATCTATCGCTCATATGGTAAATCAGGATAATCAACCTGTCAATGAAGCAAAACGGCAGCAGAGGTTAAAGGAATTGCCGAGGAATGCTGCTGGGTTGTTAATCGCCTTCTCGCAGGAGCCCTGCAATTTCTTTCTCCACGACAGGACGAACCTTCGAGGGCAAAAACGACAGCCCCTTCTTATACAAAGAGTGGCAAAAGACAAACCCGCTCTCCAACAAACGGCGCTTCTGTAATCCGTCAATGCTGCCCAAGGCGGTCACGGGGTAAAGGCTGCTGCGGTCAACAATATTAAAGAGGTTTTCTCCCTTGGGATAATCCCAACTGATGATCTTAAGCCCCACGCATTCTCCATACTCGCGAACTTGTGAGGTGATCTTAGTATTGGTAACCAACCAGCACTCGTCGAAAGACTCTTTAACATCTAGGAAGCGGGCGTAGACATAGAGGGCGTCCCTTATGTCCGAAGAAATCCCCTGCTTGTTGTGAAACTTACACTCGATCATACAGCGGCGACCGTCCTTCTTGGCGACGACGTCGATTTCGTGGGGAACGCAACGGCCGGGCACAACTTGGTTGGTCTTAGTCTTGTATCCTTCGTGAGCCAAAACTCCAGCGATGAATTTCTCGAACGGGTATCCGGAGGGTCCGAGATCAATTATCGCTTGTTTGATGTTATATTTTACCGCCTTAGGGGGCTGATGACGCCGCAAGAGGCCAAACACTTTTCCGTATATCTCCGAAGTAGGAATGCCGTCGTAGAGCTCGACTCTTACTTGAGCAACGATTTTATCGGTGAGCTCTTCGTCAGCACCCACTCGCCCCAGCGCTGCTCGAACCTTTCTCTCGGAAAAGGGCTCACGCTCGCCGGAAGCTTTTAAAACCTGTATCTTGCGGCTCATTTCGCTATACACATCTTACCGAAAACTCAGGTCGGTTTGGGAAAAGACGGGCGAATCCGAGGTGTGGTGGTCACTACGAACCCTAAGGGTTCGATAGTTTCCCCTCTAAGCCTATGTGCACATGTTAACATGTGCACATGACCGGTGATCTGATCGATGTCAAATACTTCGGTGGTGACAAGGCAGTGACAAGGAGTAACCTTGTCAATCAAACTTCTGCGGACCTCACGAACCCTTAGGGTTCGCTAAACCCCGGGGGTTTAGCGGAGACTTTTTTTTGTGTCTTCCCCCTGCCCCCATGATTCATGCTTCATAATTCATTCTTCATATTTGGAGGGACTTTCGGGTCGGACCCTAACGCCACAAAAACCGTCCTGAATATCTCGTCAATTTCCTCCTTATAAAGATACCCTTCCTTGACGAGGGTACTTTTAACGGGGCGGATAGTCTTGGTATAGAAAGTCATTCCCCCCTCCGACATGACGTCTGTTTCTGTCTCAAACTCATGCAGCGAATCACAAGAGGAAGCCCCCAAGGAAAAGGCGTTGACCGTTCGCAGCAGATCACCCGAGATGATAAAGCGACCAACCCGAGCCGAGTGGAAAACTTTATTTATATCCTCGCTTTCCTTAACATTAAGAGGGGTAGGCCGCTCACTCTCCCCTTCGGCAAAAACGACATCGGCCCCTTGATACTTGCCCCGCTGGAATTTGACCTCTTTAGGAAACTTCGTCTTTATTTCCTTCTCCATCTCCCCCATCGCTGCCTCGGCGGCCTTGATCTGCTCCTCGGTCATAAAGCCCTTCATTGCATCGCTTTTGAGGGCCTCGCGGACGGTAGTTCTGCCACCCGGCACAGGAAGGTCCAGAGGACCTGCCGTCGGCAGCAGGCGCGTGTTCTCAAGAGTCTGCTCAGCAGTCTTCTCGTCGTCCATTTCGGAGATGGTAATGAAACCGTAGTAGTCGTATTTCTCCGGAACGGGAGCCACGATCTCGAACTTCTCCACCTCTTTACGCGCTTTATGCTCCTCTCTCTTCAGTGCCTCCGCTTTCTGCACGAGCTCTTCCATACCAAGCGCTCTCCCCATC
>CAZQCZ010000051.1:0-3623 GCA_964592215.1 uncultured Candidatus Saccharibacteria bacterium | reverse complement strand
CCAAAAACAAAACAATAATAATCGCCACCGCCACAAACCCAATCAAAACATAACTTGCCTGTTTTTCATCTTTAACAAGCCCGCCGGAATATTTAATAACCCACTGAATAATTTTCGGAGTTCCGGGATAGTAGGAACGCGACGCTCGGTATTCTTCAAACTTCACTCCGGTGCCAGAATCTTTAAGCGCGTGGCTTAAATCTATTCCTTCGTTGTTTTTATCATTTTGGTCCATAAGTTTTTGTTGCGGGTTTTGGGTTTTCCACAACCTTACATTCTTAAATACATTTTACCAGTATCGCCCCCCCCTCCGCAAGAGGCAAAGTGTTAAATCTCAAATCCCTGCTTCTTTTTGATAACTAATCAACTTTGGTGGAGCGTAGCGGAGTCGAACCGCTGACCTCTTGCATGCCATGCAAGCGCTCTACCAACTGAGCTAACGCCCCAAATTTCCTCGTTTAAATGATAAATGGAAAATTGATAAAGGGCAACTACTAGGGAGAGGCTGTCTTGCTTGGCGTAGCGGCTGCTTACTGATGAGCCTGTTGCGCTTTTAGCTCGTCTAGAAGGGCCTTGGCCTCCTCGTACCCAGTAGCGTTTTTAGGGGAGAGGTTCAGGGCCGTTTCGATGTTTGTGATTGCGAGGCTAATTTCTCCCTTTTCTTTGTAGACTATCCCTAGGTTGTAATAAGCATTGGGGTAATCGTTTTTGAGATTGATGGCGGCACGAAACTGTTCTATCGCTTGGTCATAATTCTGCTGCTGATAGTAGGTTCCTCCGAGACTGACCCTCAAGGTCGGGTTAAAGATGTCCAAGTTGATAGCATTGCGATAAGCGTTGATAGTCGAGTCGGCGGCGCCGTCAACCAAGCCGCTCAAGCTTCGGTAAGTTTGGGCCAGAAACTCCCAGTTGGCAGCATTAAGGGGAGCGAGTTCCGTAGCCCGCTTTGCCTCTTGAACCATTTGGGAGATGAGAAGCTGGATGTTGTTTGCTGTGTCCTCGTCGGGAGTTTCCGTTCCCGCCAAATTGTTGGCCCAAGTGAAAGAGACGCTGGCAAGACTAGTGTGATAGTAGTCCCGTTGTGGAAAGAGCTCAATAGCCTCGAGGAGGTAGTTGTAGGCGGTGGGGAGTTCTCCTCCTCGGGCCGATGTTAGTGCTTGGTGAAGGCGGACTTCCGCGGCGAAGCTTCGGTAGAATCCAAAGCCAAGGAGAGCGGTGAGGAGGATAACCGGGAGGGAGATAAAAGCAATCCCCCGCTGGCTGCCGCCTTTGCCTTCTTTCGATTTTGGTCGGTCGGCGAATTCAATCGTTGAGATGAGGGCGAGGAAGAGAAGGAAGGTGCTGGTAACGGTAGCATAAGTAACAAGGTAGCCGGCGAGAATCCCAAAGCCGATGGGGAGAAGCCGTTTCTCCGTTGCCTTCGACCCTTCCCAAGTGAAGGCAATAATTAGAACGAGAAGAGCGGCGGTGCCTAGGAGGCCCGTTTCCGCGAAGGTAACGAGGTACTCCGAGAGCGGCTTGTCGAATCTGGAGGCCCACTGGGATGTATAGTTGAACCGGAGCGGCTTGTAGCGAGTAAAGTCAATGCTAAAAGTTGAGGGTCCCGATCCCCAGATCGGCCGCTGTCGGAACGAAGTGGCGGAGATAGACCACGACGTCCGGAGATCAAGGATAAGGCTGTGCGGTTCTTGACTAAAAGCGGTGCGATAGGTCTTGAGGAAAAGGCAGGCGAACGTGCCGAAGAGAACTCCGAAGATGAGGAGGACCGCCAAGTGGAGCCAGCTTTGCCTGAGGGCAGGCCACTTTACGGTGGGGAGGGTGGCAGCGGTGGCGGCGATCAGGGCGAGCCACCCGGCGGGGACATTGAGGAGAATAAGCGTCGCTATCATGAGGGCTGTAACCAAGAGGGCAAGGAGAATAAAGAGGGTTCGCCGGGGGTTGGAGCGCGGAATAGCCGTGGCGAGAATGAGTTCTTTAATGGCGACGGAAATAGCCCCTCCCAGGAGTATAGCGAGCGTTACCGCTGAACCGAGGGGAGTGAAGCTAAGATCGCTGGACCAACTTTGTCCAAAGAGGTTGAGTCCGAAGTATTGCGGTAGAAAGAGAAGCGCCCCAACCGTTGCCGAGGCGAGAAGGCTATGGCTTAGGCGCCTGATTGACGGCTTTTGGAGGTTGGTAACGAGAAGGTAATAGAGGAGGGCAAAGAGCGTTACTGTGGCCAGTGAGGGGTACCACCGCCCGTACTGCCCAAGGAGCGATGATGGTTGATGCTCAGAGAGGAGGGAAGTAATCAGGGTTGCCAGCCAGAAGATAAGCACAGGGAGATTGAGTGGTGCGTGCCTAAGCTCCAGCCTTCCGATGGCAAGGATTTTGATTCCCCAAGCAAGGTAGCCAAGAATTATTGCCACCGTGAGGAGGGCCAGTTTATTGAATTCGAAAAATTCTGCGGTGACCGGGAGGAAGAACAACGGGAAGAGGAACGCTAGTACAATTGCTTCCCAGTTGATGAATTTCTCTGCTGCTCGGACTAGATCCTCATTCATTGCCGATAAGACATCCTAGCTGTTTCTTCGATACTCTGTCAATGTCTCTAACTCGTTTAATCCGCATTCTTACCGTCGACAGCATCAACAACCCACCAGTAGAACGGGATGTCAACTTCCTGCGGAGTGGCGATGGTGACGGTAAACCCTCCTTCGCACAAGGCTTCGGAGGGGCAGGTCTTCCCATCTTTAGCGGCAGGAGTAATTTCAGTTACGGCCAGCGGGACGGAGATTGCCACTCGCGGAGTAACAAAGATTCTAGAGTTTGCCGTTACGCCATTATTCGTAATTCGTAATTCATTCTCCCCTGTCGGAAGGACCGCCTCGCCCATCGTTTCGTCGCCGTTTCTGATTTCCAATCTCCCTGTTTGCAATTTATCACTCCTCACTTCCTCACTTACCACTGTTCCTATGCTTGCGATTGGGGAGATGAATTCCTCTTCAACCGTCAGCCGTCGGGCGAAGAGGTCGGTGATCCGAGCCGTAGTGGCTTGTAAAGTCTCAATCACTGCCGAGGCGATTTCCGCCGTTGTTGCCTTCAGCTTCCCGATTACCATTTCGATGAAACTGGCGATAGGGGAGGGTTGGCTGCTGTCTGCCGACTGCTGACTAACGACTGTCACGTTAGTGACATTTGTGACATTCGTCACCTGCTGGAATTCGACTCCTTCGATATTCTCCGCCCTAATCGTGCCGGCGGTCAGGGTTTCAACTTCCGCTTCCCCTATCTTGGCGTTCTTGGCGGTCAGCCGGTCAACGTCGACAACAGGGGAGATGATTTCTTGATCCGCGCGTATCCGCGCGCTTTGGATGCTTTCTGCGGTAATCTGCGTAGCTCGAAGAGCGTAAGCGGTTAGTGAGTTAGTGATGAGCGATTCTGCCTCGATCAGGCCGGTTCGTATTTTAGCAGCCACGACCTCGGCAAAAGCGCCGATGCGCTGGACAACCTGTCCGGCCGAATCATGAAGCACGAAGCCAGGATTATGGGAGTCCTCTCCATCATTCATAATTCCTGATTCATTATTCTCAATTTTCAGGTTCCCAGTATCCGTCAAGTAAACATCCGGGTCATACCAGGAA
>CAZQCZ010000050.1:0-4058 GCA_964592215.1 uncultured Candidatus Saccharibacteria bacterium | reverse complement strand
CCTGCTATACTGATTCAGTATGCCTCGCGACCAGATCCAAGAAGTCAAGGACAAGCTCGATATTGTTTCCGTTATCTCTTCTTATCTCCCGCTAACGAAAGGCGGGAAGAACTACAAAGCGCTTTGCCCCTTCCACTCCGAGAAGACGCCGTCGTTTATGGTCTCGCCGGAGCTGCAGATCTTCAAGTGTTTTGGCTGCGGCGAGGGCGGGGACGTGATAAGTTTTTACTCCAAGATGGAGGGAGTCGGCTATGGTGAGGCGTTACGGGAGATGGCTAGGCGGGCCGGGGTTAAGCTGGTAAGTCGGAAGAAGACACCCGATGAGGAGCGGCGGGAGACCATTTTCCAAATCAATCAGCTAGCGGCCGATCTCTTCCACTATCTTTTGGAAGAGCACAAAGTAGGGGAGGCGGCGCGAAAGTATCTCAAGGGCCGCGGGCTGGCCGAGGAGACGGTTGAGACTTTCAATCTCGGTTACGCTCCGGTGTCTTGGGATATTCTGGGCAAGTTCATCTTGAGTAAGGGCTATAGCCTCACTGATTATTTGGCTAGCGGCTTGGGGGTTAAGAAGGCGGGAGGGCGGGGCTTCTACGATTTCATTCGCGGCCGGGTGGTTTTCCCGTTGAGGTCCTCGACCGGTCGGGTGGTGGGCTTTTCTGCCCGGACGCTGGGGAAAGTTCGGCAGGAGCCGAAGGATGGTCTCGGAAGCGAGCCGAAATATATCAATACGCCGGAGACCCTTGCCTTCCAGAAGCGGCGATTCCTTTTCAATCTTGACTTGGCAAAGCAGGAGATCAAGAAAGCGCGCGAGGTTGTTCTCGTCGAGGGGGAAATGGATGCTATCTCCCTTTGGGAGAAGGGGATAAAAAATGTCGTCGCTTCAAAAGGGACCGCTCTTACTCCCGAGCAGATAGCGGCAGTGGCGCGCTTTGCCGAAACGGTCAAGATCTGCTTCGATAGAGATGCCGCTGGGTTGGAGGCGACGAAACGGGGAATCATGCTCGCCCAAGGTGTCGGCTTGGAGATTCGAGCTGTCATTCCTCCCTCGGGGAAAGATCCCGATGAGGCGGTTCGGAGCGATGCGAAAGCCTTCTGTCGAGCCCTCAAAAATTCTCTTCCGATCTTCGACTTCTATCTCGACTCGGCTTTGGTGCGCTTTGATTCTTCGGCTGCGTCTGGCAAGAGGAAAATCGCCGGCGAGCTTCTTCCCCTCCTTAAGAGCCTGGCGAGTGAGGTAGAGAAGGCCGTTTATCTCAAGAAGCTGGCGGGGATTCTAGACGTTAGCGAAGAGGTACTTTGGCGGCAGATGGAAAAAGAAGAGGCGCTCGAAGTCAACGAGCCGGCGACGGTCCGCAGAGCGGATCCCTTGAGTCCCAAGCGTGAGGCTCATCTCCTCGCCCTTCTCCTTTCTCTGCCTCCTAAGGAGACACGGCGTTGGCTACGTAAACTTTCGCCCGACGATTTCTCGAACCCTGGTTTTGGCAAGATTTTTGCGGCGCTAAAAACCTACTTGGGACGGGGGAGGGGGTTCCGCTTGGCGAGATTTTCTGCTACCCTTGAGGAGGCGCCACGGAAGGTTATAGAGGAGCTGGCCCTTCTTCCCGCTTCTCAGGAGGTACCTTCCGAGGAGGAAATTGAGGCCGTTTCGAGGCTGATTAAGCAGGCGCGCTACCAGAGAGAGTTGCGTGATCTGACCAAAGCGGTAAAGGCGGCCGAGGCGGAAGGAGCGGCGCGGGAGGTAAAGCATTTGCAGCGGGAGGTATTGACGCTTACGGATAAAATAAGAAGGCTGGGGTAGGGTTCGGCGGCTAGGGCACAGAAGTTCTTTAGCTGTCAGAGGCTAAACTCAAGACCCTAAAAGACATGCCATCTCTTAGAGATTCACCTAAATTGAAGAAATTGGTTACCCGGGGGAGGCGGGAGGGATTTGTGACCCAAGAGGAAGTTTTGGCCGCCTTTCCCGAAGCGGAGGAGGATATTGAGAAGCTTGACGACCTTTATACCCTTTTCATCGAGGAAGGAGTTGATGTTTTTGATATTGCCGCTGGTGGAGAGGAACCCCAAGAAACGGAGGAGGTTGAACGGGAACTGGAGCTTCAGGCCGTTTATGATCGTACCATCGCCACCGATCCCGTTCGGACCTATTTGCGGGAGATAGGAAGGACGGCTCTCCTCACCAAGCAAGAGGAGGTTGAGCTGGCAAAGGCAATTGAAAAGGGAACAGCGGCGGAAGAGCGTCTGAGGAAAGCGACGGCGAGAATGGGCGCAGAGATGAGAAAGAGGCTGGTTGAGGACGCAGCCAAAGGCGAAGAGGCTCGTGAAAAGTTGACTAAAGCGAATTTGAGGTTGGTTGTCTCGATCGCCAAGAAATATCCTGGACGCGGCTTGACTTTCCTCGATCTCATCCAGGAAGGAAATATTGGCCTGATGCGGGCGGTGGAGAAGTTTGATTGGCGCCGTGGTTACAAGTTTTCTACCTATGCCACTTGGTGGATCCGGCAGGGAATTACCCGGGCGATCGCCGACCAGGCGCGGACGATAAGAATTCCCGTCCACATGATTGAGACGATCAATAAGTTCCGCCGGGTTCAGTGCCAGCTCGAGCAAAAACTCGATCGCGAGCCGACACCGGAGGAGATCGCCGAGAATATGGAGATTGATCCCAAGAAGGCGGAGGAGATTGTCCGCATTTCGATGAAGCCCACTTCCCTTGAAACTCCGGTGGGCGAGGAGAAGGACTCCCGCCTTAAAGACTTTGTTCCCGACACGATTCTTGCTCCTCCCACCGATGAGGCGACGCGTGATCTTCTTCGGCGCCAGTTGAATGAGGTCCTCTCGACCCTTTCCCCTCGGGAGCAGAAAGTTCTTGAGTTGCGCTTCGGCTTGAAGGACGGGAAGGTCCGAACCTTGGAGACGGTCGGTCGTGAGTTTGGCGTTACTCGAGAGCGGATTCGGCAAATCGAGGTTAAGGCGTTGAGGAAGCTCCGTCACCCCTCGCGAGCTAAGAAGCTCAAAGACTACTTGGGGTAAAGTGCCTGAACCTGCTAGATTATAGCTATGCTTCCCGGCTTTTTCATCCCGGCGTTGGTTGCTTATTTCCTCCTGGCCCTTGCGGGATTGATCGATAAGGTTCTTCTTGGGACGGCGATCATTTCCCCTCGAGCATATGCTTTCTACGTTGGGGCTTTGGGCATCTTGGCGATAGTTCTGCTTCCCTTCGGAGTGGTTGGTTTCCCCCACCCACGGTATCTTCTGGCAGCGCTTGCTTCCGGAGTAGCGGGAGTTTACGCCCTTTGGTTATTTTACGAGGCATTGAAATCTCATGAAGCTTCGCGGGTGATCATTACTACCGGGGCGCTGGTGCCCATCTTTACTTTGATTTTTAGCGTTATCATCCTTGATGAACCGCTTCGGGTTGATCAGCTTTTGGCGTTTGGTCTTCTCGTCTTAGGCGGGGTGCTTATCTCCTACCAAGAGAACATTAGGCGGCCCTATACCCTTGAGTTGTTTCGTCATGCCGCCCAAGCGGCAATTCTCTTTGCTACCTCTTTCACCTTCCTCCGATCTGTTTATCTATCAGAGTCGTTCTTCAGCGGCTTCTTTTGGTCGAGAATGGGTGGTGTTTTAGGGGCGCTGGCGATTGTCGCCGTTCCCGAGAACTTTCGGCGGGTATACTGGGCATCGAAGAAAGCACCAAAGACAGCGACGCTGCCCTTCCTCTTCAATCAGGCGATGGGAGGTGCCGGCGCTTTCTTACAGAGTTACGCTATTTCCCTCGGAAGCGCCGCCCTCGTTGGTGCTCTCCAGGGGGCACAGTATGCCCTTCTCCTAATTCTGGTCATCATTTTCTCACGTCGTTTTCCTCAGCTTAGGGAAGAGTTTAGCCGTTGGGTGGCGGTCCAGAAGATTCTCGCTTTGATTATGATCGCGAGCGGTCTCTACCTGCTTACACGATGAAGAAAATAATCCGTTTGCTCCTTGCCTTTCTTCTTTTTTTTCCGGCCGTTCTTCTATTGGCTTATCTTTGCTTTGGCCGGGGTGGTCCTGCCTGTCGGCAA
>CAZQCZ010000049.1:0-4250 GCA_964592215.1 uncultured Candidatus Saccharibacteria bacterium | reverse complement strand
TGTTAGAATGTCTCCGTTATGGCTAAGAAACGAATCCTCACCGGCGATCGGCCGACGGGAAAACTCCATTTGGGGCATTATGCCGGCTCTTTGGCTAATCGTGTTGCTCTTCAGAAGGAATACGAGACTTATATTCTGTTAGCCGATGTTCAGGCGCTGACTGACAATTTCAAGAGACCAGAGAAGGTTCAGGAAGCCGTCTACGAGGTGCTGTTGGACAATTTGGCGGTTGGCCTTGATCCCGAAATTGTGACCTTTGTTCTCCAGTCAGCCGTGCCGGAGATCGCGGAGCTGACTGTCTACTATGCCAATCTTGTTACCGTCGCTCGCCTTGAGCGTAATCCGACTACCAAGGCAGAAGTTAGGGAACGCGGGTTCGGGAAATCAATTCCCCTCGGATTCTTGATGTATCCCGTCTCCCAAGCGGCTGATATCACCGCCTTTGATGCCGACCTTGTACCTGTTGGCGAGGACCAGCTTCCCCACATTGAGCAGACGCGGGAGATCGCCAGGGCCTTTAACCGGATCTACGGAAGAACCTTGAAGGAACCGGAGGCATTGGTAGGGAAGTTCCCCCGATTGGTGGGGACCGACGGGAGGGCGAAGATGAGCAAGTCGCTCGGCAACTGCATTTACCTGTCGGATGATTCCAAAACAGTTGAGAAGAAGGTGATGGCGATGTACACCGATCCGACGAGAATTCACGTCACCGATCCGGGACATGTTGCGGGCAATCCCCTTTTTATCTACCACGATGCCTTCAACCCTAATAGGGCCGAAGTAAAGGAAATGAAGCGGCTTTATCAAGGGGGAAAGATCGGCGATGTCGCTGTCAAGGAAAGGTTAGCCGAGGTCCTGAATGAATTTCTCGATCCAATCCGCCAACGGCGGATGGAATACGAGAGAGATCCTGAGCTTGCCGAGGGAATTCTTGCCGAAGGGACGGCCCGAGCGCGTAAAGTCGCTGCCGAGGTATTGGCCCGTGCCAAAGAGGCGATGAAGCTGAAAATAGAGTAAGATAATGGCAATGGTGCAGAATTCGAAGCAGGCAAAGGTATCGAAGAAAGCCCTCAGAAGCAATTTCCTTTCCTTTTTGCCGTTGGTTTTCTTTGCCGCCTTGGCGGTATGGGTGTTCTTTAGCCGTCCGGTTTCCTCCGAGCGAGAAGTTCCGGTTTCGGAGCTTTTCCATCTTATCGAGCAGAGGGAAGTGAAGAAAGTTGATGTCGAGGGAACGAGCCTTTCAGCCACACTAAACTCGGGAGAAAGTATTGTCTCGCGGCAAGAGCCGGGAGTGAGTTTCATGGATTCTTTGGCGCAGGCAGGAATTGATCCCCAGAAGGTCGCGGAGGGGGTAACCGTCAAGGAGGGTATCCCGTGGGGAAGCCTGATTCTTAACCTCCTCCCGACAGCCCTAGTGATTGTCCTGTTTTTTATCCTTCTTCGCGGTGCGAGAGGAGGGATGTCGGATATCCTTTCCTTTGGCCGCTCCAAGGCGAAGCTCTTTATGCAGGGGAAGAAGTCACGAGTGACTTTCGATGCCGCCGCTGGCGTCAACGAGGCGAAGCAGGAGTTGATGGAGGTAGTTGATTTCCTCAAAAACCCCGGGAAGTATCGCGCTTTGGGAGCGCGGATTCCGAAGGGGGTGCTCCTCGTTGGTCCTGCGGGCACAGGGAAGACGTTGCTGGCCCGGGCGGTGGCCGGAGAGGCAAACGTGCCCTTCTTTTCAATCTCCGGCTCGGAGTTTATGGAGATGTTGGTGGGTGTGGGAGCAGCGCGCGTTCGTGATCTGTTCGAGACGGCGAAAATGGCCGCTCCCTCGATTATTTTCATCGACGAAATTGAATCAATTGGCCGTCAGCGGGGGATGGGGATCGCCGGAGGGCATGAAGAGCGGGAACAAACTTTGAACCAGATCTTGACCGAAATGGACGGCTTTACTCCGAACGACAACGTCATCGTCCTCGCCGCGACTAATCGGCCCGATCTCCTCGATCCGGCCCTGACTCGTCCCGGCCGTTTTGATAGGCGGGTTGTTCTTGATCTCCCCGACATCGAGGGGCGAAAGGCGATTTTCAAGATTCATATGCGGGGCAAGCCTTTCGTTGGCAGTGTTAAGGTCGATGCGTTGGCGCGGCGAACAGTAGGCTTCTCCGGGGCCGATATTGAAAATATGCTTAATGAGGCGGCGATTCTAGCCGCCCGGGCAGGTAAGAAGGCGATTGGGATGGAGGATCTTGATGAGGCAGCGACAAGGGTGAAGCTTGGGCCGATGAAGAAGCGGCTGCAGTCTGAGGAGGAGAGACAGCTTACAGCCTACCACGAGGCTGGCCACGCATTGGTTGCCTCCCAACTGTCGCATATGGATCCTGTCCAGCGAGTGAGTATTGTCTCTCGTGGGCTAGCCCTTGGCTATACCGAGATTCCTCCCGCTATAGACCGTTATCACCATACGCAGACCCAACTCCTCGAGCGGGTTACCTCGCTTCTCGGCGGTCGGGCGGCGGAAGAGCTAAAGTTTAAGGAGTTTACCGTCGGGGCGGCGTCCGATATCGAACAGGCAACGGAGATCGTTCGCAAGATGATTACCGAGTTCGGAATGAGCCGCCTTGGACCTATCGCCTTGGAGCAGGGGGAGCGCGCCTGGCTGCTACAGCAGTTGGGTGAGCCCTATGGGTACTCCGAGGCAATGGCGGCGAAGATTGATGCTGAGGCCCAACGCTTCATTGGCGAGTGCTACCAGGAAGCGATGGAGATTTTGCGGAGGAACGAGAAGAAGCTCGACAAAGTGGCTGGGGAGCTGATTAAGAAAGAAACGCTGGATGGAGAAGAGTTTAAGAAGCTCATTGCTTAGTAGCTCGGTGACGGCCTGCTCCGTTTGTTTGTCTTTCGTTATGCGAGATAGCCTGTATTGACTTTATTATGCGACGCCTTCTTCTCATCGACGGCCATTCTCTGCTCCACCGTGCCTTTCACGCTCTTCCTCCTTTAACCACTCCTGATGGAAAGCCGATTGGCGCTGTCTACGGATTGACGCGGATGCTGCTCAAGCTTTTCAAAGACCTCGAGCCGACTCATGTTGGTGTGGCGATGGAGGCAAAGGGTCCGACCTTCCGCCACGAGGAGTTTAAGGCCTACAAGGAACAGCGGCCGGAGATGGATAAGGATCTGGAAGCGCAGATCCCCAATGCGCATCGGCTCTTGGAGACGTTGAGTATTCCTCACTACATCGTCGCGGGCTACGAAGGCGAAGATGTAATCGCTTCCATCATAAAGAAGGTAGGCGAGAAGGTAGACGAGATCATTATCGTTACCGGGGATCGCGATCTGTTCCAGTTGATCAAGGGAAAAGTACGCGTTTTTGTTCCTGAGAAAGGGCTTTCGGAGGGGAGGATGTATGGGGCAAAGGAGGTAGCTGAAAAAATGGGCATTAAGCC
Organism: uncultured Candidatus Saccharibacteria bacterium; assembly: GCA_964592215.1. GTDB lineage: Bacteria > Patescibacteriota > WWE3 > 9FT-COMBO-53-11 > 9FT-COMBO-53-11 > CAZQCZ01. Next base: position 816 of record CAZQCZ010000049.1, on the reverse strand, counting down.
GGAGCAGGTGGTGGACTACAAAGCTCTTTGCGGTGATGTTTCAGATAATATTCCCGGGGTACGCGGGATTGGTGAAAAGACGGCCAAGAAACTGCTCAAGGAATATGAAACATTGGGTGGAATCTATGACCATTCGGAGGATCTGCCCGAGAAGACGAGGAAGCTTTTAGGGGAGGGAAAGAGGCAGGCGGATCTTTCACGGATGTTGGCAACAATCGTTAGCGATGCTCCTGTTAAGCCAAAGCTTAAGGAGTGGAGTGAGGAAGTTCTTCAAAGCAAAAGGGCCCAAGAACTCTTTCGGGAGTTTGGATTCAAATCTCTCCTAAAGGAAACAGCCAAGCCCGCCGAACCCGACGACAGTCAGTTAAAACTTATTTAATACTGGGAACTGTCCGCTTGTTTCCAAGTTACGGCTTCCCGTATACTGGGAGACGGTGGTGTCCAAGCGCGGTTGGTATTTAATCGGCGCGTTTCCGTTGGTATTCGGCGTCTTAAGCTACATCTGTGCCTTTTCCCGCTCGGCCGGTCTGTGGGATTATTTCTGGTCGTGCCCTGTCGTCGCGGTTCTCCTCGGCGTTGCTCTTTTGGTGCGCAGTCGTCTGGCCATTACCGCTCTTACGATATGGCTCTTTGCGCCGGTTTTTACAGTGTTTACCAGGCCGGAATTTTGCCTCCAGCTAGAGCAGTTTCACCATTTCGTTACCGTTGCGGCGCTACCCTTCGTCCTTTGGCATTTTAAAGAAGTGTGGAGCATCAAAGGGTTGCTCTTGGGGCTAGCGAGTTCCAGTACGGAATCATGGAAGGCATGACTTCGTT
>CAZQCZ010000048.1:0-4454 GCA_964592215.1 uncultured Candidatus Saccharibacteria bacterium | reverse complement strand
CTTCCCTGCCAAGAACTCCAGCATCGCTCCGCCACCCAAGCTCACATAACCCATCTTGCCGAGAAGTCCGAAGGCATTCAAAGCAGCAATGGTATCGCCTCCACCGACAATCGTCTTTGCCGGAAGAATAGCCAGCGCCTCAGCCACAGCACGGGTTCCTTTCTCGTATTTTTTCTCCTCCCATTTCCCCAGCGGACCATTCCACACGACCGTCTTTGCCCCTCTTATCGCTGCCACAAAAAGATCAATCGATTTGGGACCGATGTCGTAGACATCAACCGCGTCAACGGGAGAAACAACATTGGGAATCCCTTCAAGTTTGCGGGAGAACATTAACAGTCCACCGAGAAGAACCTTATCGGCGATCTTAGCGAATCCGAAAACGAGGGGTTCCTTTGTTTCCGGCTTCGCCCCGCCCATAACGAAAACCAGCGGACGGGCGGGATTTCCCAAAACGCCACCTAATTGCTTTACCTCTTCTTCGAGTTGACAACCAGCATAAGCAGGAAGGTATTTGGGTATGCCTACAATTGAAGCGTGTTTGCGATGCGAAGTGGAGAAGGAATCGTTGACGTAAAGATCTCCAAGAGCGGCTAACCTCCGAGAGAAGGAAGGATCATTCCCCTCTTCTTCGGGCCAGAAACGCAAGTTTTCCAAAAGAGCCAGCCGACTGTTGCTTGCTGACTGCTGATAGTCCTGAAGAAAGCTAACCTCCTGACCGACCAGTTCTTGAAGGCGGGTTGCCACTGGACTGAGGGAGAACTTGGGATCTCTCTTCCCCTCCGGACGCCCAAGGTGACCAATAATCAATATGCTCTTCGCCTTGTTTGCGAGAAGATATTGGAGCGTTGGTAGCAGCGCCTTCAACCGTGTATCGTCAGCAACAATGAACTGCTGTCTACCGTCTGCCGACTGCTGCCTTTCTAGAGGAACATCGAGGTCCGCCCGCAAAATCACCCTTTTCCCAGAAACATCGGCTTCCTTAACAGATTTCATTCAGGATTTATGATAGCAGAAAAGCAACATCAGCAATCCTGATCGGTTAGAGGATTTCAAGCCGAGGAAAAATAACGGAAAAAACGGCCGGAACACATTAAGTGATTGACGGTCGAGTAACCCTACCCCCAAGATAACCCCTGCTATACTTGATAATGTGGGTGCGATGCCGAGCCTCCCACCTCTATGACCCAACCCTTAGCAGATCTGATCCGCCCCCAAAAACTCAAAGAGTTCGTCGGCCAAGCACATTTGGTCGGCAAAGACAAACCGATCACCCTCGCAGTTGAAAGGGGCCAGATTCATTCGATGATCTTCTGGGGTCCACCGGGGAGCGGAAAAACTACCCTCGCGCGAATCATCGCCAACGAAGCTGGTGCTCAATTCTTCCCCCTCTCCGCCGTCTCCGCCGGAAAGGAAGATGTGCGGAAGGTTGTCGAGCTGGCTAAAAAGGTCTCCCGCGGCAAGGTAGTCCTCTTCCTTGATGAGATTCACCGCTTTAACAAGGCCCAACAGGACTACCTCCTTCCGTCTGTTGAAGACGGGACCATTATCCTCATCGGCGCCACCACAGAAAACCCGAGCTTTGAGGTTATCTCCCCTCTCCTCTCACGCTGCCAAGTCTTTGTCCTAAACCCCTTGGGTGAAAACGATTTGGAGAAGATCGCCAGGAGAGGGCTCGAGGAGCTGAAAAAGGAGAAGCAGATAGAAAGAAGGGCCGTTCCAAAAGAGGCATTAAAGTTCCTGATCAAATTCGCCAATGGTGATGCCCGCCAAGTGCTTAATCTGCTAGAAGCAACCGCACGTCTCTACCGGAAAATAACGCTGGAAAATCTCAAAAATGCTCTCCAAAGCAAATTTCTCCAGTACGATCGCGCCGGAGATGAGCACTACAACACCATCAGCGCCTTCATCAAAAGCATGCGCGCCAGCGACCCTGACGCTGCCCTTTACTACTTGGCGCGGATGGTTGACGCGGGTGAGGATCCCCTCTTCATCGCGCGGCGGATGGTGATCTTTGCTTCAGAAGATATCGGTATGGCTCAGCCGACAGCCCTCGTTGTCGCTAATGAGGTCTTTCGTGCCTGCGAGACGATCGGTTACCCCGAATGCGCCATCAATCTCGCCCACGGGGCTGTCTATCTCTCCGTATGCCAGAAGGACCGCGGCGCCTACGACGCTTACTTCAGGGCATTGAAGGACGTCAAAGAGCATGGCAACCTTCCCATCCCGATGAACCTACGAAATGCCCCCACTAAATTGATGAGGGATTTGGGCTACGGAAAGGGATACGAGAAATATACGGAGGAGAGTCAGTTGCCCGACAAGTTGAAGAGGAGGCGCTACTATCGCCGCCCCGAATCTAAGTAAGGCGGGCAAAGTCCACCTCTGCCCAACTCATTGACTCCGCCCCTAATATCCTTCCGTAAATCCCCAAGAAGAGGTGGAAACCGCGGCCCAAAGATAGCCTATGAGAATGAAAAATTGCTCCAATTACAGCCAAAGCTGCCTTCACTAGACTAATGAGCAGCAGAGGGTCGCTCCGGTAGAACACAGGAAGGGTCCCAAAACGGCAATCAGAAAAGGCGGAAGGACTCGTTGGCACCGGAGAAACTCCCCTGCCCGGGGGTGTGAATAGTCACTTCCAAAAGGCCATACCGATAGTCGTTCTCGAGATCGACGTTGATTTGATCCTTCATGATCTTAAACCACGGCGAGAGCCAATCGGTTACAAACTCATCGCTCGAAATCTTCGCCGAGTATACCTCCCTCCCTCTCTCATAACCTGCTACTTCGCCACCCCAAACGAGGGTAACAATCTTGACATCAGCCGAGATGGGCATCGTCACGTTCTCTTCCGTCGAGATATTGTTCCCCTCGCCATCAAGATAAGTAACCAAGACTTTGGCCCCGTCTTCGACTCCGTCGTCATCCCAATCCGCCCAGGCGCTCTCAACCTTAATCGCCGCCAAGCCCTCAACCCGTGTCGGCAGGGAAACGATCTCCTCCTCCTCCTCCTCGCCCCCACCAAGAAGGCTCGAGAGGGCCGACTCCAGGCAGGCGTCGAAATCCAAGGCCATTTCGGAGACGCGCCAAACGTCACCCCTTCGGCTCATCTTGAAGGTAAGGCTCCCCCCCTGACTATTCACTACCGTCACGTCGGCAATCTCACCTTCCCGCCGAACCTTGACCTTGGTAAAAGCTTCGATTACATTCGACAGCCCGTAACCTTCCTGGAAAATACCTTCTTCAACCTCGGCACTAAGCCGGGCCTCAAAAACTGGTTTCGCCGCCGCCACCAAGTCCTCGCCGCTAACTTCCCCACTCCAAGTGTCCTCGAGATTCTCCACCAGCGTACCGAGCACTAGGTTAATATCAAAGTACTTAGTAAAAGCCTCGTAATCACCGGCAGCAGCGGCTCTAAACATTCGATAAACGGAAAGCTGGGGGACCGCCTCAAGATACCTCCAGCAAAGAGAGCCCCCAGCGATGGTTACCAACAAGACCACAAGGACAATAGTCCCGACCCGCGGCGTTAAAATCCTCTTAACCAAGCCGAAAGGCCTAAACCCCAAGGATGCCATCAGCTAATTCTAGCTAAGAGGCGGGATGGCTGTCCACCCACAAAAGCGCTGCGCCACCGTCGCCAGACTCTGCTATACTCAAGTACAGGCGAGTAAAATGCTGGAATCTGCTCCCACACCCGAAGCGAAAATTCACCCCCCCCACGACGAAGTCAACGCAAAGTTCGTAGGTAAGGGTAAATCAAGGAGGAGGAGGCCAGGCATTAAACACCATCAGCGCCTCTGAAAAACATCCGGAGGAGTTTCTTCTGGATGACGGGGTTAAGTAAAGAACGGGCTCCAATAGAAATTAGATGAGGAATATTGCCTTAGCAGCCGTTATTGTCTCCGCCTTCTTAGTCGGCGGAGCCGTTGGCTTCGTGATCGGAAGAAGATTTTCGACGTCGGATAAGGTTAGGGAGCTTCCTGCCAGTACCGCCGGCAATGGAGGAGAATCATTGGATTCGCCAGATGATGACCAGAGGAACAACTGGTCAACGATGGATTCCGGGCCCTACAAAGATAAAGTTTCTTTTGCCACCAGCAGCGACCTCTTTCACTGGACCGAGTCGGGAGTAACGATCGCCGAACACGCCTCGGTTCCAGATGCGATTTACAAAGACGGGGTAATTTACGTTTATTTTGTCGATGTTACTCAAGACGATAAACCGGAGCAAATTGGCCTTCTCCGTTCCGAGGACAAAGGCCAAACTTGGGCGGACAAAGTGATCATCAAGATCGATGGCCTGGGACAGAAGGTCGCCGTCGATCCCGACCCCTTCCTTCTCCCCGACGGCCGAATCCGCCTCTACTACCTTGACATCGCCACCGCCAGGCCCGAGCAGAAGACAAGCGGCAAGATCTACTCGGCGATTTCCAGCGACGGAATCAATT
>CAZQCZ010000047.1:0-4478 GCA_964592215.1 uncultured Candidatus Saccharibacteria bacterium | reverse complement strand
TAGGTCGTGAAGCCCAGTTGGTAGCAGGAACACCAACTGGGCTTAACGCTTTTTAAGCCCTCTTTTAGTTGTAGCGTCTGTAAGTTGTAGCGCTTGTGGATTACAATACGTGTTTTCATAAAAACATATACTGGCCATGCACGTGCATGGTTGTTATATACTTATGGCGTGGCGAGGTCAGTTGAGTTGCAAGAACTAATCAAAAGCAAGACAGGGCAGGTCTTTAGCTTCCTCTCCGATTATCTTCTCTTCCAACTTCTGTTTTGGATTGAATTACCCACCGCCGGTTACGGGAGCCGCAATGTTTATAAAGCTTCTGAGAGAGCAACAGAGGAGTTCTTCAGAATCAAAGGCGAGCAAGCGAGGACGGCCGTTAACAACCTTCGGTCAGGGGGATATATCAGATTTGCCAGGGGCGGGTCGGATCCAGCGATAACCAAAAAGGGATTGGAGCGTTTGAGAAGAAAGTTGCCTATCTATGAGAAGAAGCGTCCCTGGAATGGGAAACTGTACCTTGTAATCTACGATGTCTCAACAAAGCGGAATGCACTTCGCGATCGATTAAGAAGAGTGATTGAGAAGTTAGGATGTGCAATGCTTCAAGATAGTGTCTGGTTGACACCATATGATCCGCGGGAAGTTCTCAAAGGGTTCGTTGAGCGGAACCGACTCTACGGGTCCGTCATCGTTTCGGAGATCGGTAAGGATGGGGCGATCGGAGGGGAGACCTTTACAGATCTGGTTTGGAAGATTTACCAGCTTGATAGCCTGAATCGTCGGTACAAGAAACTTATCGAAGACGCATCCGAGCTTGACCCCCATCGATTGGCGCTTGGTTATCTATCGGTACTAAAGGATGATCCTCAGCTGCCGTTTGAACTCCTACCAAAGAGTTGGAATGGTACCAAGGCTTACGAGTTATGTAGGAGATATTTGGAAGGGATGTGGTCAAAAGTAAATTTACTGGCTACGCACGTGCATGACCGATATACATTTTTGTTCGATGAGTTGCGGCTCAGGGCAAGAGAGGTTGGGTGAGGTTGGGAGTGTTAGCTCCTGGATGACGGCTAACCCTGTTGGCAACCAACTCTGTATAATAGGTCTGTCATGGCGAGAAAGTATCGGCGGAGGCAAAAGCATTTGAAATTCAACCTCAAGGATGAGAGTTTCCAGTCAGCTGTCGGGGTCGGGTTTCTCCTCTTGGCAGTTCTGACGACTCTTTCTTTTTTCGGTCAGGCGGCCGGTTTCGGTTCCGTCGTTCAAGATTTTCTCAACCGCCTTTTCGGTTGGGGCGTTTTCCTCGTCCCCATCGCCGTCGGCGTTCTCGGTTTGGCTTTGCTGCGCCCAAAATGGAACGTCCCTTTTGTCAGCGTTCGGGCGTTCGTTGGTTTGGTGGTCTTTACCTTATCATTAACCGGGTTGATGCACCTTCTCTTTATTCCCGCCGATCGGGCCTATTATGAAGCGTCGGTCCTTGGGCAGGGGGGCGGATTGGTCGGGTACGGGGTGCAGGCGATTCTTCGCCCCATCTTTTCCGCTGTCGGTGCGTTCCTCATTCTCGTGGCGGCGTTAGCGGTTGGCGTCCTCGTAACTTTTGACGCTTCGGTCGATGAGGCCATTTTCTTCGTTTCCCGAGCGGTCGAGAAGATAAAGGCACTTGCTCGCCGATATATTTGGCGGGGCGGGCGGTTTGGTAGGGTTGAGCGTTTGACAATGGAAAAAGCGGCGGGGAAGGCTGAAGCGCGAGAGGAAGAGGAGCCCGAGGAGAAGAAAGCCAGGCAGGAAGATACGATCGAGGTCGCCACTCCTTACCGTGAGCCGACAAGAAAGGCACCATCCTCGCAATACCGCGAGTGGGAGTATCCTCCCTTATCGCTTCTTGATGAGCCGCCGGAGGGGGAGGCGGAGCGCGGCGATATTGAAAAGAATGCTCAAGTTATCGAGCAAACATTGGCTTCGTTCGGGGTAAAGGCGCGGGTGGCAGATATTAATCTTGGTCCGGCGGTAACCCAGTATGCTCTGGAGACGGAGCGGGGAATCAAGCTTTCGGCGATTACCAATCTATCCTCTGATTTGGCAATGGCGCTAGCGTCGAAGACGGGGACAATTAGAATCGAGGCTCCCATTCCGGGAAAGTCGCAGGTAGGGGTGGAGGTGCCGAACATCCGTTCCCAATTAGTGACTTTAAAGGAGATATTGGGTTCGGAGGAGATGACGGCACAGGGTTCAAAATTGGCGGCCGTTTTGGGGCGGGATGTTTCCGGCCGGCCGGTGGTGGACGATGTTGCCCGAATGCCACATGTCCTTGTCGCCGGAGCAACCGGGTCGGGAAAGTCGATCTTCCTCCGCTCTTATATTGCTACGATGTTATTCCGCGCTTCGCCGGCGGAGGTCCGCTTGATTCTTGTCGATCCAAAGCGAGTGGAGTTCTCCGGCTATAATGTTATTCCTCATCTTCTCACCCCGGTGGTAGTTGAAGCAGAGAAAACCGTTCCCATCCTAAAGTGGGCCCTTTCGGAAATGAGCAATCGGTACCGTCTTTTCCAAGACGCGGGGGCACGTGACATTGCTGATTTCAATGCCCAACGTAAGGAAGGAGAACGCCTTCCCTACCTGGTGATTGTCATTGATGAGTTGGCGGACATTATTCTTATCGCTCCCAGGGAGGTGGAGAAGGCAATTACGCGGCTGGCGCAGATGTCGCGGGCGACGGGTCTTCATCTTGTCCTTGCCACCCAGCGCCCGTCGACCGATGTTCTAACGGGGCTGATCAAAGCAAACATTCCCTGCCGAATCGCCTTTAATGTTACTTCTCAAGTTGACTCGCGGGTAATTCTCGACATGCCCGGGGCGGAAAAGCTCTTGGGTCGGGGGGATATGCTCTACCTTCCGCCGGATCGGTCGAAGCCGGTCCGTGTCCAAGGCCCATTCGTTTCCAACGAAGAAATGCGGCGCCTGCTCGGTTTCCTGAAAGACTCGACTTGGCAGCCCGATCGAATTCCTGCGGAGGAGGTAGAACCGGTGGTTGCGGAGGAGAGGGATGTCAACGAGCCGAGCGACCCCTTTTTAAGGGAAGCGACTGAGGTGGTGGTCGGCTACGGCCGCGCTTCCGCTTCGCTTTTGCAGCGCCGGCTTTCCATCGGTTACGCTCGGGCGGCCCGTCTTCTCGACGAGCTTGAGGCGCGGGGGGTCGTTGGTCCCCAGGAAGGGAGTAAGCCAAGGAAAGTGTTGATTCGCGACCCGAAGGAAGTTCTCTAGTAGAAGGCGATGAAAACAGTGGGGTCGATTTTAAGGAGTGCGCGTGAGAGAAGAGGCTTAACCTTTAAACAGATCCAAGAGGAGACGAAGATTCACCCCCGGTTCCTCAAAGCTTTGGAAGAAGGCGGTTACTCGGTCTTCTCGTCTCCGGTTCACATTAAGGGCTTCCTTCGTATCTATGCCCGTTTCCTTGGTCTAGATGAGAATGAGGTGATGGCCTTCTTTCGGCGAGAATATGATGAGCGGCAGGTTGGGAAGCCGGTGGGAAGTATAAAGCCGTTTCGGAAGCCCCGATTCTTTTGGACGCCGGGTTGGGCCCTTAGCGCCGTTGGCGCGGCCTTGGTCGCCATCTTTTTCATTTACCTCCTGTCGGGATACTTGCGCTACGCCGGGCCGCCGTTTCTGGCTGTTGACCAGCCACCCTCGGATATAGTGACCAGCGAGACATTCGTTGAAGTGGCTGGTCAAGTCGGGCAGGGGAGCGAGGTTAGTTTGAATGGGGAGAAGCTTCCAGTGTCGGAGGACGGCTATTTTAGTCTGGTTGTTCCGTTGGCTCGTGGCGTGAATACGTTAGAATTAGTGGCTACTAGCCCTCTTGGACGAAGAACGGTGGTGACAAGGACGGTAGTGGTGGAAGTCCCCGAGGGGAGTGAGTGACTTGAAGAAACCACGGTGATCTTAGATGTTTCGTCCGCAGACTCTTAATTAGCCGTTCACAGGCTTCCGGGTCCCCGGTTGTTGCCTTTACTATTTCAATTTTGCTACCTTGAAGTTGGGATGACCGATACCTTGCTGGTTCTTATTATTGCCCTTCTTACCGTTAACCTTCTCTTTGTCGGAGTCTACATCGTTTTGGTGCTCAAGGAAGTAAGAAATACTGTTGTCAAGATGAATGAGATTTTGGATAGCATTTCGGCGATTTCAGCGGCGGTTGCTACTCCTGTAGTGGGGGCAGCGGGGGCGGTAACCGCTTTTACCGAAGGATTGCGGGCGTACAATAAATTGAAGGATGTCCGTGAGAGGGTGGGAAGGAAGAGTGAGAGTGCTCCTCGCCGGATTCAAGGTGAGGCAGCGGTGCGGAGTTAGTTTAATGAGTGATAATCAGGGTTCAAATATCAACGCTTTTCTTTTTGGTCTCATCATCGGTGGGGTTTTGGGGGTCCTTTTTGCTCCTGATGAGGGGAAGGAAACGCGGCGGAGGCTAAAGGAGAAGTATGGGG
>CAZQCZ010000046.1:0-4508 GCA_964592215.1 uncultured Candidatus Saccharibacteria bacterium | reverse complement strand
CCCCACTACCTCCAAGGTAGCGAGGCAACCGATACCTAGGAGTGTTATCAGCACTCCTAGGGCAAACGACGCTACCACATTCACATTTCTCATTTCTTTCCCCTTTCTGCCGCCTCTCGGCGGCGCTTTTTTTTTAATTTCTTAACTTCCCCGACCGGAAAATCCCGAAGAGGAAGAACCGGTCGAGACCCTCACAAGAGGGATTCTGGTCCCAAACGGTTGGAAACAGAATTCTTCTCACGAAGCCAATAAAACGTAACCGGAGATTGAAAAAGACTAGGAAGACGAAAGGTCCTCGCAAAATTAGAGAGCGAGCCCCTGCCCCAGACTCGCTCTGAGCCTAGGGTACCAAATGTTAAAGAACCTTGTCAAGTCCTATAGTTCCTCCCAGAATAAGTCCTACATATACCTTATAGCACGAAACTCTTATTTTGGCAAGAGTATCCCATAGCCTTAGAGGGGGCAATCTGCCTTGAGAAGAAAGACCGCGAACCAACTACAAACAGCATGGCCCATTGTCCACGCCCCGACGAAATCCCCGCAAAGGGGTCGCAAGAGAAATTACCCTATTCCCTTCTTATCGGCGGCGGAGAAGTCTGAATCTAGGATAAGATAGCAGGGAGAAGTTCATTGAGGTTGGGGTAATCCTTAGCGCTGACTGACTTCAACCCCAGCTTTTGGGCATGCCTCCGCCGCTCTTCTTCCCCCGCCACCGGTTTGATATCCCCATTTAGCCCCACTTCGCCAAAGACACAAAGATCTTTTGGGAGAGGTTTCTTCAGTTGTGACGAGGCAACCGCCGCCGCGATCGCCAGATCGGCCGCCGGCTCGAAGACATGAAGGCCAAAGGAACTTTTGACGAAAACATCCGCTCCCTTGAGCCTTAGGCCTCCATATTTCTCCAGAGTGGCAATCGTCAAGAGAGCCCGCTTTCGCGCCAACCCTTGCGTTGTCACCTGCGGACGGTGGTAAGAAGATGGTTTGGTGAGCGCTTGAATCTCCAGCAACACCGGCCGCTCCCCTTCCAAGGCAACAACCAACGCCGACCCGGGGGACTTGCTTCGTTGCGAAAGAAATGCCACCGAAGGGTCGGGAACCTCGACTAGCCCCTGCTTCTTCATCTCAAATACCCCCGCCTCGGCCGTGGAACCGAAGCGATTCTTGGTTGCCCGGAGGACGCGAAATTGGGAGAAGTGTTCCCCTTCGAAAAAGAGGACTACATCAACCAAGTGTTCAAGCGTTTTCGGCCCGCCGATAGCATAGGCTTTGGTGATATGGCCCGTCAGAATCACCGGCACTCCCCGCTCCTTCGCGAAGCGGCTAATTCGGGAGGCAACCCCCTTGATCTGGGAAGGCGAACCGGCACCGGCGTCAACATCGTCGGTAGTGAGCGTCTGCACCGAATCGAAAATCGCCAATGCTAGAGAATCCGTCTCCGCCAGCTCGGAGAGGGCGAGATCAACATCAGTCTGAGAAAGAAAATAAAGATGGTCTGAAGAGATGCCCAACCGCTCCGCCCGGTCCACAATCTGGGAATCAGATTCCTCCCCGGAGACATAAATAACAGGCTGCCTCTTTCCCAACCTTCCTGCCACCTGCAAGAGGAGAGTGCTCTTCCCCACCCCCGGCGCCCCGGCAAGAAGAATCACTCCGCCGGGAATAACCCCCCCTCCTAGAACGCGGTCAAACTCCTTGACTCCGGAAGCAAGCCGCTCACGCTGGTCTTTTTTCAACTCGGAAAGCCGCACCGCCTTCCTTTTCTCTTTTGTGCTGCTGGCGGCCGACGGCTGGCTACTGACTTCCCTTAACGAATTCCACTCCCCACAAAACTGGCACTGCCCCTGCCAACGCAGATGTTCTCCACCGCATTTTTCACAGATAAACAAAATCTTAGATTTTGGCACGAGAATAGTCTAACAGACTAAGCATCGGAAGAAGTACGAATTATGAAGCATGAATTATGAACTGCCCCCATAATTCATTACCCATTATTCTTTATTCACTCTTTGTGGGTTACCGCCAACCGGCGCCAATGGCTTTGAGGGAAAGGGCAAGACGTTGTTTCTTGGGGTCGACTCCAATAACTCGCGCCTCAACTTCGTCGCCCTCGGCCAAGGGACCGGTCGTTTCCGTTACATGAATCAGACCTTCGATTCCCGGCTCCAGCTCAACAAAGGCGCCAAAATCGGCGATCTTGGTCACCTTCCCTTTTACCTTGACGCCCTCGGGGTACTTCTCGGCCACCTTCTCCCAAGGGTTAGCCAACGTTCTCTTATGAGAAAGCATAAGCTTCCCCTCCTTTTCATTGACCTCAATCACCTGAACCTTCAACCCGTCGCCTTCCCTGAAATGTTTCCTAGGGTCGTCAACTTTCTCCCACAAAAGCTCGGAGACATGCACCATCCCCTCCAAAGGCCCAAATTTAACGAAGACACCGAAGGGTGTTATCGCCGTGACCTCCCCATCGTAGACTTCTCCCACCTTTACTTTGGAAACCTCACTTACCTCTGCCTCTCGCTCTTCGTCGGTTAACGCTCCTCGTTCAGAGAAGACAAGCCTCCCCATTTCTCGATCAAGCTCCAAAACTTTAACCGCTAAAACCTTTCCCGTCAGCTTACTAGCATTAGCGGCCATCTTGTTCTTCAAAGAGAGGTGGGAAAAGGGAATAAACCCCTGTTGACTGCCAAAACGGGCAACGACGCCTCCCCTATTCGGACCAAGTATCTCGACTTCAACTGTCTCATCGCCTGCCGCTGCCTCCTCCAACCGTCGCCAATCTCTCTCGGGCGCCGCCCTTCTCAACGAGAGAAGAACGTAACCGCGGCTGTCTTCGGCCTGCAAAACCGTCGCCAAAACCTTATCGCCCTCCTTAATTCGTTTGAATGATTCCGCTTCAGCTTCGATCTCCCTATCACCGACAATCCCTTCTGCCTTGGCCCCGATGTCGAGAATCAGCTCGCCCTTCTTCTTGCTGATGACCGTTCCCTCAACTACTTCGCCGGGACGGAGCCTTTTCACCCGTGTCTTTGCCTTCTTGAGAAGAGAGGCCATTGCGTCGCTTTTTTCAACCATAGCAGGGTAATAGTAACAGAGAAGAAAAATAACGTCAATTAATCGGTTATTAACTGCCCGATGGCATTAAACCTGGACCACGACCAGTCTCCGAACGAAGCGAGGAGAAGATGATGGAACTACCGAATTGATAAGCAGAAGATTGGCAGGGATAAGAAATATAGCCCCGGCAACGACCTACTCTCCCCCAAGTTAGACCTGGAGTACCATCGGCGCTGGGGGCTTTGACGACCGAGTTCGGAATGGAATCGGGTCGGGCACCCCCGCTAAAATCACCGGGGCATTTATGACTCCCTGAAATCTGGATAGAAGTGATGTCTTGTCTTCAAGAGAAGAGTTAAATCAGTCGACCTATTAGTGCGGCTCGGCTCAACACATTGCTGCGCTTCTACCTGCCGTCTATCAACCTGGTAGTCTTCCAGGGGTCTTTCCTTAATCTTGGGATGGGCTTCGTGCTTAGATGCTTTCAGCTCTTATCCCGTGCAAACATAGCTACCCAGCAATGCCCTTGGTAGGACAACTGGTGCACCAGAGGTTTGCCCCCTCCGGTCCTCTCGTACTAGGAGGAGAATCCCTCAAGGAATCGTGCGCCCACAGCGGATTAAGACCGAACTGTCTCACGACGTTCTGAACCCAGCTCGCGTGCCCTTTTAATCGGCGAACAGCCGAACCCTTGGGACCTTCTTCAGCCCCAGGATAGGACGAGCCGACATCGAGGTGCCGAACCCCGCCGGCGATGTGGACTCTCGGGCGGGACTAGCCTGTTATCCCCGGGGTAGCTTTTATCCGTTGTTACCGACTCCGCCACTCGAAATCGGTAGGTCACTAAGCCCTGCTTTCGCACCTGCTCGACCTGTCAGTCTCACAGTTAAGCCCGCTTATGCCTTTGTACTTACAGTCCCGTGTCCATCGGGACCAAGCGGACCTTCGGACGCCTCGGTTACCTTTTGCGAGGCGACCGCCCCAGTCAAACTGCCCACCAGACACTGTTCCCCGGCGGGATAACCGTCGGGGTTAGATTTGAAAATCAAACCGGGAGGTGTTTCATTGTTGCCCGAAGGCTCCCTCCTACGCTACACGAGCTTAATCTTCAAACCAATGCCAAGCTGCAGTAAAGCTCCACGGGGTCTTTTCGTCCTGCTGCGGGTAGGCCGCATCTTCACAGCCATTTCAATTTCGCCGGGTTGAGGGTTGAGAGAGTGCTCAAGTCGTGACGCCTCTCATGCGGGTCGGAACTTACCCGACAAGGGGTTACGCTACCTTAGAACAGTTATAGTTACTGCTGCCGTTCACCCGGGCTTCGGTCGCTCGCGCGCAGCGCGAGCACACGAATATTCGCGAATATTAGACCTAATTCGCACGAATTCGTATGCTTGTGCTGCGCACAAGCTTCCTTAACCGACGGGCACTGGGCGGGCGTCAGCCCCCATACATCC
>CAZQCZ010000045.1:0-4611 GCA_964592215.1 uncultured Candidatus Saccharibacteria bacterium | reverse complement strand
CCGGCGACCTGGTCGGCCCGTGGACCTATCGCGACTTCCTCCTCCCCTACCACCCCGCCGCCAGCGTTCTGCTTTGACAGAACGGCTTCCTCTAAAAGATCCATCGCTTTATCAGGAAGAACACGCTCATAAATCAACCGGTCAGACATATCCACCGCCGCCCTGATCGCCGGGAAGGAGATCTTTACCCGCTTGTTCTTCCTCTCTAGCTCAATCGTCTGATACTCCAAAATTTCGCTGCTTTCCTCTCTGCTCGCCGCCGGCACCTCCACCAGCTCGAAAACCTGGGCGAAAGCCTCGTTGGGGGCAATATACTTGCGGTAACTTTCCCAGGAAGTGGCGCCGATCAATTGAAGCTTTCCGGTTGAAAGGTGCGGACGAAGAGTATCAAAGACGAAGGCATTTTCCACATCTCCTCCGGCCACGACTAAGTTATGAATCTCATCGATGAAAATAATTATCCCCCGGGAAATTTTGACCTCCTTAATGATCTCCTGCAGTCTTTCTCCCAACTCTCCCTGCGTCTTGGCACCGGCGATAAGAGCGCCGGTATCAAGAGCAACAACCCTCCTCCCGCGCAACGACTCCTCCGCAGCCCCCCTTATCACCGCTTGGGCAATCCCCTCTACTAAAGTCGTCTTTCCCGACCCAGGCGGACCAACCAAGAGGGCGTTACTCTTCCGAGCGCGAGCCAAGACCCGCGCCACCTCGGCGAAAGGCCGCTCCTTCCCGATCATTAACCTCAAATTCCCCTTGACTGCTTCTGACGTGAGATCTGTCGAGTACTGGTCCAACGTCGGCGTTACCCTACCCGTCCAACCGCGGTTAACCCCTCCGATCGGACCTACTTCATACTCCGCCTCCCAAATGAAGGGGGCGCGAACCCAGTCTCTCTTCCGCCTCTCCCAAATAAGAACTTGACGGGCATCATCACAACGAATCCCCCCTAGCTTAAGAAGGGCGGTAAAGAGGTGGGAAACATTAATCGAAGGGAAACCTAACTCGTAGGCAAGTTCATAAGCGGTCCGGTAAACCTCATCCAACGTGAGACCAGAAAACTTTTCCTTTGGCACCTCACCTGGACCCAAGCGAATGAGAAAATCAGCCAATGCCGCACTGTTGACTAAGCGCCGAAAAAGATCAACCGGATCCACGGCCGAACGCACCAGATCTCGCGCTTTTTCCGCACAGAAATCGAGAATAAACAGTCCCTCTTTGTACGGGCCTTTTATCAGGCGATGCGGCCGCCCCAACCTCGTAACGAACGCCAAAATCCAAGCAACGCCGATCACCAGAATGCCAAGCTCAAGATACCGTGAGAGAAGGGCAAAAGGAAGAATGAGCCACATCCCAAAGAGAGTTACCAGCGATAGCTGGGAGATGATAATTGCCAATACCCCAATGATGATCCGCCCCAAGCGGAAGACAATTGCCAGGCATCTCCCGATAAGACTGTAATCACCAAAGAGAGGGACAAAGAAAAGCCGAAGCATAATGGTAACGGCAAAGCCTTGGTCAAGATAGATCAAGAGACGATAGAAAGAGCGAAGAAAGAAAATTGTCCCCCGAACGTACCAAAAGTAAGGGAGATAGAAGAAGCTTTTTACCCATAAAACCGCCTCTCGAACAAATCGCTCTGCCTTACCGACAATCATTGCTTTAATGATAACAATAATCAATAAATCGGTGGGGCGCCCGCCGCTCTCGCGACCTTGTTCGCCCCCGGAGGGTAACTTCAGTAACAGCAATAAAGTCAGCGGCAGCGCTATTCTCTGGATAGCCGCCTAAGAATCCCGATATTCTTTCCGTCAGCTCTCCGACCGCCAAAACCGGGAGCCTCAACAATGAGAGGCAAGTGGCAAAGCGACGAGTGGTGAGTGATAAAGCGAAAGCCGTCAATGCCGATATAACCCTGGCCGATATTTTCGTGACGATCAATGTTGGAACCGAGGGGAGTCTTGCTATCGTTGGCATGGATCAAAACCAGCCGCCCCAACCCAATCTTGCTGTTAAACTCCGCCAAAGCCTCATCAAGCCCCTCTTTCGTGGCAATGTTATACCCCGACTCGAAGGCATGAGCAGTATCAAAACAAACCCGCAATCGCGGATCCCTGACGGCCTTAATGATTTCGCCCAACTCGGAAAAACGGGCCCCAATGGCCCCTCCCGCTCCGGCGCTGTTTTCCGGGATGAGATATCCCCTACTTCCTTCAGTTAGCTTCAAAATCTCCGCCACTGCCCGAAAAACCTGCTCCCGCACTGCCTTCCATCCCCTCCCTTTATGAGATCCAAGATGGAAAACAACTCCCTCGGCTCCGATTTCTCGGGAGAACTTGAAATATTGAGCTATTGAGGTTATTGAGCTGTTAAGAATGTGGGGATTTCCAGAGGCAAGATTAATAAGGTAGATTGAATGAACAAAGATCGGTGAGATGTTATGTTCCCGCGCTTTCCGCTTGAACTCCTCAATCTGCCCCTCGGGAAAAACGAGGAACTGCCACCGCTGCGGTGCCGAGCCGTGAATCTGAATGCACTCCGCCCCAATTTTAACCGCCCGACCAATCGCCGAATCCAGAGAGCCAGCGATGGAAACGTGAGCCCCAATCCTCATTTACCCTCCTGCAACTTTCGGTGCCAATAGATCGCCTTGATTCCGCGCTTGTTATCGAAGGTCCAATGATGGCGTTGAGGTGTCCGCACCGAAGTGCTATTGCTAATTGCCATATCCCCTCCCACATAAAACCCGACATGGCCGAACCACTTTCCGCTCATCTTTTCCCTTTCCCAAATGAGCACCGCCCCTACTCGTGGCTTCTTAATTTTGTACCAGCCCGACTCTTCCATATCCTTGATAACCTTCGCAAGAGTCAGGTGAACACTTTTTGTGAGACCAAACATCGTTAGAATCGTTGAAACAAAGAAGGCACAAGAACGAATTCCGTCAATCGTAACGTCTTCCTTCTTCCTGTTGATACGGGCATAAAAGTTGCGAAACATTCTAGTACCGACGCTATTTCTGACCGCAGCAAGATAGGAATCAAAAAGAAGGGGCTTAACTTTAATCTCCTTATTTGATTTCTTCACCGCCATGCTGCCCTTCACTACCCTTATAACAACTTCCTCCACACCACTGCATCTTTATCCTCGCCGTACATATCCTCTATAACCCCGACCCGCTTGTAGCCTTCGAGCTTGTCATAAAACCCCCATCCGGTATCCCTATACCGAGGGCCGCTGTTCAAGACAATCTCCTTGTAGCCAAGGGCCTTAGCTTCCTCCTCAAGTTTCGCAACCAAAGCACGACCCACCTCCTCGCCCTGATGTTCCCTAGCCACAAAAGCATTAATCAATTCTGCCGTACGTCCGGTTTCGGCAAATTCGCGCATCCGACCCTCTGGTGGCTTAAACCCAACCATACCTAAGACTTTTCCCAAATCGTCCCGCGCCACAAGATAAACCCTATCGCCGTGGCCCTCTACGCTCTTCCTCACAAAGCGGAGAACCTCCTCCACCTCGTTGGGAAGCAATTCCCCCGTCTCGCTATCTCGGAGCCACGTTTCAAGAATTGGGCAGAGCAACTCGATATCCTTTCCCTCGGCGCGATTTACGATTACCGTAGAACTCATCGAAACCATCGTAACAGAAAAGGCCCGGATTCCTATTTGAACTCGGAATCCCTACTGCTAACAACCCTTCACCGGTCAATGAGGAAATTAGAACGGCGATGCCTTTTAGATGCTTAAGGAGCTCAATTGACTCGGCCGGCCTCCCTCTCCCCACCGGAAAGAAGGTAGGAAATATGTTAAACGAGCCGCCACGTACCGGAATAGTCCCGTAGAAATCTAAACTTCCTCCGCGCGCTTGATTGAGATGTTCGGAAAGTTTGATTGGCCGACCCGTCAGCGCCCGAAAAGGAAGGACTCCAAAAGTAACTACCAGCTTCGGAGCAACAATATGAAGCTCCTCCCATTAGAATTCGGGTATGATACTGCACTGTCTCGGCATTGGGTAAGGAAGCGTCGCTACCGCAACACTTCACCAAGTTAGCGAGATACAGCCCGGACTCAAGGAGCTGACTTGAAACTGCTGCGATATCGTCGCCACCCCACTGCTTCTTCTCCGTCACGCGGTAAATTTCCCTAGGAAGAAAATCGGATTCTACCAACACCCGCCAGAAATTCGAAACACCATAAAAGGAATGCGTTCACCTTTGTAGTTGGGATCGGAAGTGATGTTTCGGTAGGTAGGATTAATCAAAACGAAGAAATGATCCGGTCTGTTGATCTTCCCACCGCCTAAGATATGTTGAAGACAATTCCCCCTCGCTGCACAAAGCGGACAGTTATCAATTCGCCGATTTAAATCTCTCAAAGAAGCCATACTTACCTTACCACCATAACTTACCCACAGTTATTGTGCAAGAAAGTACCGGCACTCTCAAATGTTGCGAAGGGTAAACTTCCGAGGCCTACCACGCCCGCACCCGCCTTAGGCGGAAGCGTTTTGGGCGGGAGAGGCCTCGACTTTTCTCGACCTTTAGCCTCAAAATCTTCGCCCTCCTCCTGTCTTCATCCGAGGGCTTTTAGACCCCGGCTCTCGACAGGATTAAAG
>CAZQCZ010000044.1:0-4827 GCA_964592215.1 uncultured Candidatus Saccharibacteria bacterium | reverse complement strand
ATCAAATCCGGGAACTGAACAAGCGCTGAAACAAGCCGGATTTTCTATTTTGTCGCTGGCGAACAATCACACTCCGAATTTTGGAGAAAAAGGGCTGAAAGATACCTTTAATTTTTTTGCGAACGCAGGGATAAAATATGTTGGAGCGGGGCAAAACGAGCAAGAAGCATATCAGCCAGTTTATATCGAGAAGAGAGGAATAAAATTTGCTTTTCTGGCATATAACGATACCGATGTTGTTCCGGCTTATTATGAAGCGTCAGTCAATCGCGCAGGAACGGCATTTATGCGAGTGGACAAAATGACTGAAGCTGTAAAAGAGGCGAAACGGAAAGCTGATTTTGTCATCGTTTCAATGCACGCCGGAATTGAGTATGCCGGAAAACCAAATAATTCACAGGTAAATTTTGCTCATGCAGCGATTGACGCTGGAGCCGATTTGGTCATCGGACACCATCCCCATGTGGTGCAAACAATGGAAAAATATAAAGGAAAATTTATCTTTTACAGTTTGGGAAATTTTGTTTTTGACCAGCCGCAATCAGAGGAAACAAAAGAGGGTTTGGCTGTCAAAGTTTATTTTGCCAAAAACGGAATTAACAAAATTTCCCTCTTGCCCGTAGTTATGGAAAATCTGGCTCAGCCGAGAATGGCGGATAAAAATGAGGCGGATAAAATTTCACAGAGATTAAATTTCTCGCTGGCAAGCCAAAATGTTTATTCGTGGAATAATGACAATAATAATTTTGAAAAAGTGATAAGAGAAGCAATTTATAACAACAGCTCCAAGAATGGCGGAATTATTTCCAAACAAGAATTGGCAGATTTAGATAACGATTCGGTTCCTGAAAATTACAATCTGGAAAATGGAAGATTAACAATTACGGAAAACGAAAAAATGATTTGGCAATCGCCAAGCGACTGGTGGATAGATGATTTTGCTCTCGCCGACTCAAATAATGACGGGGTTGTGGACATAAATTTATCTCTTTGGAAGTCCGGCAGTTTTGGAACATCAAAGCCATTTTGGGTCAAAGAAAACGATATGAGCGTAAAAAATCATTTTTTCATTTTGGATTTCAGTGGCGGCTCAATCAAACAAGTTTGGGGTTCCTCAAATCTCGCTGAGCCGAATTGTGAATTTAAGATTGCCGATGTTGATAATGACGGAAAAAACGATTTAGTCGTGATTGAGGGAGATTATTCGCAAAAGCCAAACTGTGCCGGAAATTATGTCGCGGTTTGGAAATGGAATGACTGGGGTTTTTCAAACGAATGGCGAAGCGAGAAAGGAAATTTTACGAATTTGGAGATTGAAAAAATTGACGGAAAAAGCTATATTGTAGTTGATACTCCCTGATTTTTTGTAGCCGCCGCGCCCGCGGAGCGTCAGTTTCGCTCAAAGAAATTTCGCGCAAAGTTTAAGATTTCCCACCAAAAGAGGAATTGAGGTTTCGCAAGGCGGCGCGGCAAGATAATGATGACTCGAAAATTCCAGCGCACCAAAGAGGACTTTACCTGCGAACGGTGCGGATTCTTTGTGCGCGGAAGCGGCTACACGGACCACTGCCCGCAATGCTTGTGGAGCAAGCATGTTGACGTGAACCCCGGCGACCGCCGGGCAACATGCCGAGGGCTTATGGAGCCTGTGGGTGTGGAGCTCAAGGGTGAAGAATACGTCATTCTCCATCGCTGCGTCTCGTGCGGTTTTGAGAAGCGGAACAAGGCGGCGAAGGACGACAACTTTGATGCGATCCTCCTCCTTAGCTCGTCTTCTGGAAACAGGTAGCGTAGTCTCGCCGTTACGCCACGGTATACTCCTTATGCCTTTTCAGGAAATAAGGCGCCTTTGGCAGGGAAGAAACTTCGGCCCCTGGTTGCTGCTCTCTTTTATTGTTGGCTTGGCGGTCTTCATCCGGGCGAGAGTAAACTTTGCTACTCCCCTTATGCCCGGGGTCAACGGGACTTACTATCCGGTCCAGGTACGATCGCTCCTAAGGGATGGGAGGTTGGGCTATCCTGATTTTCCCTTCATCTTTTACCTCGAGGCAGCGGTGGCAAAGTCGCTCTCTCTCTCCTAAAACTTGGCGGTCTTTCGGACTGCATCATGCTCGCTTCCAAGCTCGTCGATATTTTCTTTTTTCCTCTTTCAGCGATACCGGTGTTCCTCTTGGCTAAGGCCTGGCTTCCGGAGGAGAAGCGGCGAGTGCCTCTCCTCGCTGCCGCCTTTAGCGTTCTTTTCTTCTCCGCTTTAGTATTGATGGCGGACTTTCAGAAGAATGCTGCCGGCTTCGTTTGGTTTTTCCTTTTCAGCTACCTTTTTTATCGAGCCTTGGATGTTGGTGGCCGAAAAAACTATCTCGCCGCGGGGGTGGCACTCGCTCTAACCGGTTTGACACACATCGGCTGTTTTGGATTAGCGATCGTTTTTCTTTTCGGCAGTTTGGCGGTCGCCTTCGTCTCCGTGCCTACCGGCAGGCAGGTCGGGAAACTCAAGCGCCGAACAGTCTTTATCGGGGGTGGGATATTGGTCGCCCTTCTTGTCGCTACCATCGCCGGTCTCTGCCTCTTCTTTGATCCAACTCGGGTGGAGCGGCTGCTTGGCATTTTCCTTTCGCCGCTGACCGTCTTCAAGTCTCCGGTTATCCTCGCCTTCTTGCGGGGCAAATCGGCTCTCGCCGGTCGTCTCGATTGGGTCGTTATAAATCTCTTTGCCGTCCTGGGGACTATTCTTCTCATCAGGCGATGGTCGGTTACGAAGACCGCCCAGAGGGCTTTGGCCGCTCCTGCCGTCTTGAGCGCGTTTCTTCTCGCTTCGCCGTTTCTCGGTGAGGAGTGGGCTGAGCGGCTGTGGCTCATGGCTTACGGATCTGCCGTTATCATCGTGATCTTTCTTCTGACGAAGCTCACCAGTCGCGTTGCCTCCCGCGCCATTACGATCTTCGTCTTGGCCGTTGTCACGCTGTCGGTGGGGATGGTTCCCCAGGTTACCCGTTCCTCTTCCATTAGCGAGGCCGCTTATGCGGAGCTGCAAGAGATTCGGGGGGTTATCAGCCAGCCCGAGAGTTCTTTTGTTATGGCTCGGCACGGGTTGGAGTGGTGGGCGGCCTGGGTTCTTGAGACGGATGCCGGTCAGGCGCACAGTTTGGATGAGGAGTCCTGGGGGAATTACGACCAAGTGTTTTATTTGCGGCAGATTGCCGGGGCGGCGAATTACGGTCCGAACGGCCCAACCGGTCCCGGGGGAGTGACGTTCCCGGAGGTCGTGATTCCCGAGGATGCCGAGACTGTTTTTGAAGGTGAGTACTTTATCTTATCCAGAGCTACCAGTATGCCGTCCTGGACCTCTCACGAGGAGGGTGGGGGAGGCGGGGGCGAGGACACTCTTAATCTCTTCAAGAGGGTAGAGCATCAGCTCCGTGAGCAGAAGGAGATAGTCGAGGTAGCGGATCCGGGTTTCCAACTTCCTTCCGGTGTTTACCCGGCTCAAGTTAAGAAATACTTTCAGCTTGGGGATGTCTATTTCGCCCTTGTTCTTCAGAATTCAATGAATATCTCCCTCGATCTCTCGGAAGGTGAAACGATCTCTTTTGTCGGAGTGCTCACCGGTCCGGAGGATGGCAAATGGGAGAGATTTTTGCGAATCGAAGACAAAGGCGGGGTCTTCAAGAATAATCCGTATTACATGTGGAGTGAGGGAGAAGAGATATTCCTTACCGTAGTTGATCATAATGGCGCCGGCAGCGGGGAAGGGAATATGAAGCTGGCGGTATCGCATTTAGGATGGGATTGGCCGATTGAGAAGTGTTATTACTTCGGGGCAAGTTACAGCGGACCCCAAGATGGCGATTATCTCGAGTTTTCCAAAAATCTTGCAGAACAGGCGACGCAGCCAATGGAAAGTTGCCAAAACGTAACCCTAACTCCCGAACGCCTCTAGTTTTCTTTTCCTCGCCAGCCATTAACCCTCTCTATAGCTCTTATATCCCTGTGGTGAGAGTCCCAAAATCTCTTACGTTTTCTGTTAAAATAAATCCGCTATGATTGGTACTATACGAAAACCAAAAGCCTACGCCTTCATCGACAGCCAAAACCTTAACTTGGGCGTTCAAGAGTTGGGTTGGAAGTTGGACTTTGAAAGGTTCAGGGTTTATCTTAAGGAAAAGTACGGTGTAGAGAAGGCATATCTTTTTATCGGCTATCTGCCGGAAAACCAGAGTTTATACAAATCATTGCAGGAATACGGTTACGTCTTGGTGTTTAAGCCGGTATTAAAGGACAAAGGCGGCTGCGTAAAAGGCAATGTGGACGCCGATCTGGTTCTACAAGCAATGATCGATTATCCAGATTATGAAAAAGCAGTAATCGTTACAAGCGACGGGGATTTCCAATGTTTGGTCAATTATCTGTACGGAAAGGAGAAGCTGGCGTTGGTTTTGAGTCCCAACCACAAAAAGTGCTCCGTCCTTCTCAAGAAAGCGGCTAGAGAAAAGATCAATTTTCTGAATGACCTCGATAAGAGGCTCAAATACCAGGAGTCAACCACCGCGGTTCGGCCGAAGAAGCCTGCTTGCCGGCGAGGCAGGAAGCGTCACAAATGAAAAAGCACCGCTTAAGGACGAACCTCAAGAAGTGCTCTTTCCTGATGATTCTGATTTTAGAGTAACAGACCTCCGCCTGTGTGTCAAGTCGCTTTATTGGTGTTCCGTTTCTGCTCCGCTTCCGCCGCCTTCTTCAATTACTCCGCCCTTGGCGGATAACAATCAGCTTCTCTTCTGTTAAACTTATCTTGAAAAGATGCCGCGAGAAGGATTGCCTCTTAAAACA
>CAZQCZ010000043.1:0-5113 GCA_964592215.1 uncultured Candidatus Saccharibacteria bacterium | reverse complement strand
ACGCTTCGGGGAGGACGCGATGCTCTGTATCGCTAGCTCCCCTCACTAACGCTTCGGGGAGTAGGTCATCGGTAGACCGCACGGTTCGGGTCCGTGAGGCAGAGGGTTCAATTCCCTCCTCCCCGACCACGCCTAGCGTGGTCTTGGTCAGCTGAGCTGTCCGGCTACCCGACGTCGCCCCGGTGTTTGTTGGGGCGGCACGGGTTCAAGAGTCTAATTGAGTATGGTTTTAAACCTCATCTCTAAGTTTTTAGATCTGAAGAGGCTTGATTGGAAATATGTTGTCGTCAGGACGGTTTCTAACACCCTGATCCTAGGAGCGATTATCTACGCCACTTCCGCCTTTTGGGAAGTTGGGAGGCAAGAGCTTCTCTACACCTACCGGCGGCTTCGGGGGGTGGAATTTACCGTTGATACACCGGCAACTGATTCCGGCACTGGTGGGGATCAGGGGGGAGGCGGATCGGCGTGGAGCCCTTTCGCCGCGCTACTCGCTAAACCCACGCCCCTCAAGGTTGCTCCTGTATCTGAGGAGTTTGGCGTTATCATCGAGAAAATCGGGGTTAACGCTCCAGTAGTGGAGGACATTAACATGGCTAACAAGGCGGAGTACTTGGCGGCGTTAGAACACGGGGTAGCTCATGCGAAGTACACCGCCAAGCCGGGCCAGGTAGGGAATTGTTATCTCTTTGCCCATTCAGCCCTGGATTTTTGGAACTACGGCCCTTACGGGGCGGTATTTAATCTCCTCCGCAAGTTGGAGCCTGGAGACCGGGTGGTCATTTTTTACCGCGGAGAGCGTTTTGATTATGAAGTCGAGGAGAAAGAAGTTGTCTCGGGTTTTGACGTCTCACCGTTACTGCGGACTTACGCTACTCCTCACCTCACCCTTCAGACATGTGATCCTCCGGGTGTGGCCCTCAACCGCCTTGTCGTTACCGCGAAGCTAAAGCAATAAACGCGCAGATGTTGATGGTTGGGGCGGCGCCTTTTATCTTAAAGAGATGGCATAGAGGTTGGCGGGGGTTTCGGGGGCGATCGAAGTTAAGATGATAATTTTCGAGAGATCCATCGTGGACAAGGCAACGTCTTCCGCTAGTGTTCCCCGAAAGAGGGTGCGCTTGTTGCTTCCGTCAAGATCAAGGAGGCTGACCGTTCCGTTGTCGATCATCACGAAGTGGTGAGAGTCAGCTAACCAAAAAAGTTGCAGTTGCGCATTTTCTGTCTCTGTTACTAATTGGTGGGCGCTGTCGCCAATGGGGAGGGGGTCAGAAAGATCGGTCACCCAAAATTGACGTTTACCATCTACCTCTTTGACGTAGAGAAATTTTTGCTCGTCGGGCGACCAGAGGGCTGTTGGTTTGATTGCCTCTGCCGCCTGCTCTTCGTCTGATGCCAATCTCGTTATGAGGGTTGTCTTCTGTTCCGTGGCCGTAATATCCCAATTATCAAGAAGGTCTGTTATCGCCGTAACTGGCGTTGGTGAGCCGTTCCTTCCCGTTGCCGAGACGAGGTAATGCTGCCTCTCCACCGATACCAGAATCTGATCTTCGTTGGGAGACCAGCGGAGGGCGGTCGCCTCTGCAAGGGGGAAGTTGGTACTTTCTTCAGCAATCTTTTGGGGGGTGGTGCGGAGGAAGCCAAGAGCTGGGTTCGAAAGGTTGAGGAGGTAAAGCTCTTTTCCGGAAACGAAAATCGCCTTGCTTCCTGAAGGTGCTTTGGTAACAAGTCTTGCCCCCTTCTGGGTAACGGCCGTGAGCGAAGGGGAAAGCGGGGGGAGAAGGGCGGTGATATCGGTGACAAATCCTTCCTCTACCGGCACGTCTTTTTCCCAGGGAAAGTACCCCTCCTTTTCGACTTTTAAGCGGTAGGTCCCTGGCTTGAGGTCAGGAATGGGCGAGTCGGTGGCAGTTATCAGCTCGTCGTTGAGCCGAACTTTAGCGCCTTCCGGGACTGATCTGATAAGAACGATTCCTGTCTTCTCAACCGCTCCTTTCGTCAAATCAAGCCGCCAGCCTTGGGCATAAAAAACGACAATCGCAGTTATGATGAGGAGGGGGAGGAGAACTCCAAGGATTGAAAAGGAGGTGAACAACTTCATCGGCTGAATTATACCACCCCACCGTTGGCAGGCAAAACAACGCGTGAGGACTTGTTGACTTCTGAGTCCGGCCCGAGCCGACATCCCGACTTCGGCTGCCATGGAGATTCATCCGCTCTATCTGCCTCAATCTGTTTAATCTGTGTTCTTTGGCTGATATAATGCCAGTATGTTGTCGAAGCGTTTGGCGATTGATTTAGGAACGGCCAACTCCCTCGTTTATGAAGTAGGAAGGGGCATTGTCTTGAATGAGCCGACGGTGGTAGCGGTGACCCTGGATGACAGCAGGGTGGTGGCGGTGGGGAGGGCGGCCAAGCGGATGCTGGGACGGACTCCGGTAAATATTAAGGCCTCTTGTCCGATGCGGGACGGAGTGATCGCTGATTACGTCATAACCGAAGCGTTGCTTCGTTACTTTATCAGTCAGGCTCTCGGTTCGGCGAAGCTTCTTAAGCCCGAGGTGATGATTTCCGTTCCCGCCGGAGTGACTTCCGTTGAGTCGCGGGCTGTTTTGGATGCCGCTCTTAGCGCCGGGGCGAAGAGGGCGTACCTCATCCCCGAGCCGTTGGCGGCAGCAATCGGGGCACGGATCCCCATCTCCGAGCCGTCTGGCAATATGATCGCTAATGTCGGCGGGGGAACAACCGAGGTGGCGATTATCTCTCTTGGGGGAGTGGTCACCCAAGCGTCAGCTCGAGTGGCGGGAAACCGTTTGGACAGCGAGATTGCGACTTATATCCGCCGGAAGTATGATCTTTTGGTGGGTGAGCGGACGGCAGAAGAGATCAAAATTGGGATTGGGAGTGCTGTCCCGCTGGAGGAGGAGATGCGGATGGAGATTAAGGGCAGGGATTCGATTTCAGGGCTTCCCCGGATTATCGAGCTGACTTCGGCCGAGGTCCAAGAGGCGATTCGGCCTGTCCTCTCCGACATTGTTGCCACTGCCAAGCATGTCCTTGAAAAGACTCCGCCGGAATTGGCTTCGGACGTGATTGATCGGGGGATTGTCTTGTCTGGGGGAACGGCCCTTCTCCGAAATCTTGATCGGTTCGTGACGGAGGAGACAGGAGTTCCCGCCCATGTTGTCGAAGAGCCGCTCCTCTGCACCGTCCGGGGGATCGGGATAGCCCTTGAGCATTTAGATACTTTCAGGAGTTCCATTACGAGGCGGTAGTTGGGAATTGGGGGCGGGGGTCAGGAGACAGGGGTTATGAGTAGGGAGAAGTCCGAGTTCGAAAGTTTTGAGGTCTATAAATGCGTCCGGGAGCTTGTTAAGGCCACTTTCGCGATGACCGAGAAGTGGTCGCAGGAGCGTTGGTATTTTCTAGTGGCTTGGCTTAGCGTCGGAGCCTTGATTTCCTGCCTGCAGAAATTACCATGATGATATACGGTTTGAGGGAGGTTTAATGTTGAAGGCTTAATAATGTTTCCTGTCTCATGCCTCTTGTTCTTGCTGACTTTTTCGACGATTTTTGAGCGATTTAATATCTTCATCGTTCCGCTTGATTTCTCCTTGAAGTTAAGCCTGATTCTCCTTCCTTTAGTGGGATTGATCCTGCTCTATAAGAAGAAACTAACTTTCAATCCTACTATTCTCCTCCCGTTTTTGGCAGCGGTTATCGCCGTCGAGGCGGTTTCGGTCCCTTTTTCCTATGATCGGTTTCAGAGTTTTCAAGCCATCGTTCTTCATATTTTGATGGTGGGTCTTTTCTATCTCATTACTTGGGCCTTCGTTGGGGTCGAACCTTCAATAGGGTCCGACCCTGTTGGTGCTGTGGTACGGGGGTGGGGGGCGGGGGCGTTGGTAGTTTCTCTGCTTGGCTTCTGGCAATTTGGGCGCTACCTCGCCGGTCTTTCGCCCACCATCTTTCTCGATAATCTTCTGGGGGCGAAGAGTCTTGGGGCGGCAACTTTTACCCAATCGTTTTTCGGCCGCATTTTTCTCCGCCCTTCTTCCACTTTCATCGATACCAATACGGCCGCCTCGTTCGTTGGAATCGCTATAATCCTCGGGTTGGGCTTTTTCCTGTCCTCAAAGGAAAGGAGAGATCGTATTTTCCTTGTCGCCGTTCTTGTTGCTTCGTCGGCCTTCTTTCTCCTGTCGTCTTCGCGGAGTGCCGCGCTTGGGTTGGCGGCTGGCTTGATCGCTTTCGCCGTTTTCAACGTTTGGGAAAGGTTTGGCAAAAAAGCAATCCTGACGGCGGCCGCAGTGTTTTTCGCCTTTGTTGTCTTAAGTCTCGGTGTAATAACTCTCCTAAATCAGGAGCGGCTGGTTTCGAGCCTTGAGCGTCTCGACTATCTCCGCGGGGCGGTGATGATGATTCGGCACAATCCGCTTCTGGGAGTGGGGGCGGGGAATTTTGAACGTTACTACACCGAGGTTATTGAAACCGGAGCGCTATTCGGGTTCTCCCATTCCATCCTTCTCACTTGGCTGGGGGAGACGGGGATTCTCGGGCTGGTTGCTAACCTTTCTCTGATCGGCGCTGTGCTTTTCCTTCTCGGTCGCGAAGCGATGAGGCATCGGGCAGGAACCGAGTGGCGGATCCGCCTTAGCGCCCTGTTTGCCGCTTTCTCCGCCTTGGTGGCAGCTAACATTTTCCATGCTCACTACGGCTTGGAGTTTACTTGGGTGTTGCTGGGGCTTTGCGTCTTGACGTACTACGTGGCAAAAAGCGAAAGGCTAAAGGCTAAACGTGAAAAAATCAGCGTCTTAGGGGTTGGGGTGGACAATGTGACGATGTCGGAAGCGATGGGACGGGTTAAAGAGTTCTTTAAGAAGGGGAAGAAAGCGGCCGTTTTCACACCTAACCCGGAGATGGTGATGTTGGCTGAACGCGATTCTTCTTTCCGGAAAGTTCTCAACCAAGCCGATTTGTCGGTGCCGGATGGGATTGGGATTGTTTTGGCCTCAAGGATCTTGGGAACGCCGTTGCGCGAGCGGGTCGCCGGTGCGGACTTCTTCCTCGAGCTCTGCGCCGAAGCGGCCCGCCGGGGAGGGAGGGTTTTTCT
>CAZQCZ010000042.1:0-5224 GCA_964592215.1 uncultured Candidatus Saccharibacteria bacterium | reverse complement strand
TTTGCAAGGTGAAAGATGGTTGTTGGGTGAGGTGAGACTCTTTATAATGTTGTCGCTATTGTGGTGTAGTTGTCTTTGGCCGGTACACACGACTAGGCTTAGGGCAAAATTGTATGGCAACCAATAGACGCGCAGCATTTCGGAGCATTTCATTGTTGGCCAGAGGAATCGTCTCTAATTTAAGAGAGACACTAGCTTTGGGGTGGCAGGCTGACCGACGTCTGGCTACTTTATATTTCTTGACGGCGGGGTTGGGGGCTCTCTCACCTCTCGTTACCAGTTTAGCTTGCAAGTTCTTGATTGATAACCTCTATACTTCTCAACAAACTGCGGGAGGAGCGGCCGGCAGAATGCCCGCCATAATCGTTATCGTTCTCGCCGGTCGTTATGTCGCCATCGCGTTAGGGAGTTATATCCAATGGATTTGGCACCACGAATATCTTGGCTACCTTTTCCGGTATAAGCTCCAGAACATGGTTAATCGTCGCCTCCACGAGAAACTTGTTTACCTCGATATTCCTCACTGGGAAAATCACGCTACTCAAGATTTAATCGCCAGGGCGGAGGAGAGCTGCACCTGGCGCATTCCCGCTTTCTTAGAGAACTTCTCCAGTCTATTTGGGCAAGCAGCTGCTTACCTTTCTTCCTGTATTGTTCTTATGCCCTTTGGGTGGTGGATACCGGCGGTGGTGACTTTGAGTACCGTGCCGCGGCTTTACCTGCGGGCTAAACACGGCTCGATTCGTTGGTCGCTTTACGGCAAGATGACCCCGGAGACACGTCGCCTTTGGTATGTGAGAAGACTTTTATCTATGAAAGAAGGAGTTCAGGAGGCGCGGATATTCCGCTCGCAAGGTGCGCTTCTCGCCAAATTCCTTAAGATTCAGGATAATCTGTTTCGGCAGAATAAGTTAGTGCTGGAACGGTACTTCCGGGCAAATACATTCCCGCCGATAGCAGAAACGCTTCTCCTTCTCACCATTGCCTACCTCTGGCTTCCACGTGTCCTGTCGGGAGCGCTAACAGTCGGTAGCTTTACTCTCCTTATAAACATGATGGATCGCCTTAACAGCAGCACTTCTTCCGCCGCGGCGGAGATTAGCGATATGTATGAGTCTAATCTTTACATCGGCTATTTCTTTGACGTGCTGAACCTGCCGAGGGTCGTGCACGAAGTAAAAGATCCTATTGTGCTTGAGGGAATTACTCCTCCGAAAATTGAATTCAAACACGTCTCATTCAATTATCCTGGGGGACCGCCAGTGTTGAAGGATGTCTCTTTTGTAATTACTCCCGGCGAGCATATTGCCTTTGTTGGCCCCAACGGCGCCGGAAAGACAACGATCATAAAACTGCTTTGCCGATTTTACGACGTAACTGACGGGGAAATCCTTATTAACGGGATCGATATCAGGAAACTTCGGCTTTCCAGCTGGTACAAGTTCCTTGGAACACTCTTCCAAGACTTCGTCCGTTATCGCCTCTCTGTTAGAGAGAACATTGTTCTCGATGACAGGGAAGCGGACGAGGCGAGGCTTGTTCGGGCAGCGAAGGATGCCGGCGCTTACGATTTTATAAAAGACCTACCGAGGGGATTTGATCAGATACTTAGCCGGGAGTTTGAGGGGGGTTGTGAACTTTCGGTGGGGCAGTGGCAGAAGTTGGCGGTCGCTCGTGCTTTTTATTGCCACCCGCCGATCCTTATCTTAGACGAGCCGACGAGCTCTATCGACGCTGAATCGGAGTATGCGATATTTAACAACCTTCTGCGGTTTTACAAGGAGAAGAGTTTAGTCTTCGTCTCTCATCGCTTCTCAACGGTAAGGAATGCTAATAAGATCTTCGTTGTAGAAGACGGAAGGATTACGGAGAGAGGAACGCACGGGGAGCTTCTCGAGAAAGGCGGCAAATATGCCATCATGTTTAAGTGCCAAGCGCAGGGCTACCGTTGAGACCTCAATTTCACCATAGCGGCCCGAATAGTTGCATTACTGGGATCAAGGAGAAGCGCCTCCTCAAGATATGCCAGAGCGCCTTCTAAATCTTCCTCTTTGGTGGCGATGTTGGCAAGGAGGATAAGAACATCGACTTTCGACGGGCTGTACTCCAAGTAACTTTCGAAAACTTTCCGCACTTCTCGGTAATTCCCCTCCTTGAGGTAGAGATCTGCTAGAGCGTTGTAGGAAAAGAAAAATTCCGGGTCAAGTCCAATCGCTGTCTGAAAATTGCTGATAGCAAGTTCCCTTTCCCCCAGCTCTTTGTAAATATTTCCCAGATTGTGGTAAGCGACGGGATTTGTGCTATCTAGCGCAATTGCCCTCTCATACATCTTCTCTGCCTTTTCATGATCTTCGGCGTCGGCGTAGGCCATTCCTAGGTTGTTGACAATACGATAGCTGTTGGGGGCGTATTGGAGAGTTTGGTTATAGAAGGTGATTGGGTCGCGCCATTCTCTATTGCGGGCGATGGTTCGAATGGAGAGAAGGACGGCGGCAGCGATAAAGATCGCTAGGAGGGGCCCCTTTAAAAACGTTCGGCTTTCTATCGTTACCGTTCCCATCCAAACGAGAATTAAAGCAACCCCGATTATCGGGAGATAGAGCCAATGTTCCATGATCAGGCTATTGATGGGGACGGCGATGTTGGAGACAGGGGCGAGGCCGATAAGGAACCACGAGATTCCGAAACTTAGAGTGGGGCGACGTTTGAATTGGGCGGCTGCTAGTGTCAGGAGTCCAGCGAGGACTAGCCCGCCGACGATTACGTCAGGGTAGAGGAGGGAAGTAGCCGTCGTTACTGTCCGTTCAGCGTGAAGCTGTGCCGGCCAGAAGAGAATCTTTAAATACTCCACCAAAACGCGGAAGAAGGTGAAAAGACGGACATGGAGATTCTCGGTAAGGATGTTTTGCTCTTCGCCGTAAAGGTTGAAGGTGCCGCCGAAGTTTAATACTGTCGACCGGAAGAGGATGTAGACGGTGGCGACGGTGGCATATGGCCAGAGGCGCTTAGTTGCTTCTTGGAGGCGTTTCTTGAGCTCAAGATTCCGATCGGGGGAGAGAAGGTCGATGAGGAAGATGAACGCTGGCATAACAATCGCCGCCTCTTTGGTCATTAAAGCGAGAATAAAAGTGGTAAGCGACAGGTAATAAGTGGCAGGTGAGGAGGGGTGGGAAGTGCGGAACCTAAGGTACAGGAGGATTCCGGAGAATATAAAGAAAGCGGCGAGAGGATCGGCAAGGCCGGAAATGTAGGTTACTGCTTCAGTCTGAACCGGATGGATGAGGAATACTAGAGAGGTTAGAAGTGCCGCTTCCTTGGAGTGTGGCTTGTTCCATATCTCTTTCAAGATGTGCCAGAGGAGATAGAAGAGGAGGATAGCGTTGGTAATGTGGAGGGCGGTATTGATGAGGTGGTAACCCGGTGCCCAGCTGCCCCAGAGGTGCCACTCGATCGAGAAGATCATCATCAAGATCGGCCGCCAGTAATTGCTTGCCAAGCCAGCGCCAGCGATGATATTTTCGGTGAAAAGTTTCGGGAAATACCGCCAGTTTTGAATGAAGCTGTTGTTGAGGATGTTGTCGAAATCATCCCAAAACATTTCGTTGGGGAGAGTGTTGGCGTAGAGGATAACTCCAATGGCAATAAGCAGCAGAAGGAGCCAACGGTCGTTGAAGTGCTCACGCAACGTTTGAAGCAGGCGCATCTTATGAGCGAACGCTGTTCTTAACGGCTTCTATAACTCGGCTTAGGCGTCTTCTCAAGAATGTTCTTACCTGCTTATTTTTGAGTTGCATTATCTTTCCTCGAAGGGCAAGGAGTTGGTCTTTGGCCTTGGCAGGGTCGTCTTTTATTTGCGTCCCCCTGATCACCTTCATAAGGTGAGCGTCCTGCATCTTGGCTTGCTCTTGCTTTCCAATCTCCTGAGCTAGGTCGATTGTCTCTTCGATGTACCGCTGGATTGCTTCGTGGAATGAAAATTTCTCGAATTTCAGGGGAGCCCGAAGGCCCGGTAGGGCAACTTTGGCAACGTCTTTAAATCTGTTGTTGAAGATAATTTCAACCCCAAATCTTGCTTCTCTCATGTCATCTAAGCAGGGGAGCAGATCTTTCTTGAAGAAGGCTCGTTCCCCAGAAAGATCGGGAGAGATAAGGTAAGGGAACTTGTGCCCAACTTGATAGGAAAGAGAGTCACCGAATACCGGGAGCCTGATGTCTTTTAGATTCTCGACGGGCCGGTCTGCGGTTTTATATCCTAACGTGGCTTGCACCCGTCCCTTAAGGAGAGGAGTAATTAAGTCGTTGATGTGTTGCTCTGTGAGTTTTAGCAGGTCGGCATCAAAGAAGGCAATGATCTCACCCCGTGCCGCCGCTATTCCCTCGGCCAAAGCGAATCCCTTTCCTTTTCTTTGTTTGAGGATGATAAGTCTAATTTGACTCCCGAAGCGCTTAAGGATGTCGAGGCTTCTATCGGAGGATTCGTCGTAGACGCAGACTACCTCATTGACGAGAGGCGATGAGAGGAGTGTTTTAACCACCGCGGCGACTGTCTTTTCCTCGTTAAAAACCGGAACAACAGCCGAGACTTTAGGCATAGATTAACTTTCCTTATCGTACCACAAAGGTTGGCCTCTTTGAGTTGGCGGTTTTGCTTGAGTTTATCAAGGAGTGTGGCTGATGAAAGTGAAAGGACTACGATGGCGGAGGGCTATGGTTACCCTTCTGCCCATTGTCTTAGTCGTGGGTTTGCTCCTCGCGGTAGGGTACTTCCTTAAGGAGCGTGAGCGGCAGGCTTCCGCGGAGATCGCCACTTACAACGAAGCCTGCCGTGCCCTGAGCGAGGGCGAGGTGGAAAAGGCTATAAAACTCTTCTTCGAGGTGGCCGTTGGGGCGTCGAGTGCGGAGCTTCGCGCTCGAGCCACCTACAACCTTGCTACCCTTGGGTGGCAAGGTCAGGGGCTTCCGGCCGAAGCGATTGTCCAGCTCTACCGGGAGGCGCTGAGGACGGACCCCTCCTTTTGGGAAGCGCAGCAGGAAGAGGCCGGGTTTAACCTAGAGCTCCTCTTTGACCTGCTGCGAAGTGTCGGGGGGCAAGCTCCTCCCGGCGAAGGGACGGGGGGCAGTGAAGAGGGAGAGGGGAGCGGCGGAGATGGAATTTAATTTTCCTGAACTGCTACCCCTTATTCCCCTTGTCTCTTTCCTCCTCACAACCGTCGGGATTGTGACG
>CAZQCZ010000041.1:0-5725 GCA_964592215.1 uncultured Candidatus Saccharibacteria bacterium | reverse complement strand
ATCGCCGCATCTCGCATCAATTTCCTAAGCAACCCTGGGCCAAGCACCTTATGGAGGGGAACGGTTAAAGGCTTATGAGAGGTAGGATTGGGATGCCTCAACCGGACGTGGCTACCTTTTGCGCGAACCTCCCTATAACCTAGCTTTCCAAACGCCTTAATTGCCTCTTTGCCGGAAACGACGGGGAGCTTAGGCATGAATCTTAACTGGGACAGTGTGGAGACTAAACTCTTCTGCTTTGTAGGATCTCAAAAGCTTTTGGTTCTCCTTCTCCTCCAAAGCAAGATCGAGCACCTCTTTAATATTTGCCAAAGCCTCGTCTAAGGTTTTCCCCTGCGTATAGCAACCATCGAAGACGGGACATTCCACAACGTAGAAACCCGCTTCGTCTTTCTCCACCAATATAGGAAGGTGAAACACTACTTCCTTCGCCATTATGGATCCATAATACGCAGAGACACTCCTTATGTCAATTAATACCTACCGGCTAAACCCCCGGGGTTTAGAGACACGTTGCCAATTCGCCAAGATTGGGGATCGCTCGGTCAGGTTTGGAAGCGGGGTCTGAATTATGAATTACGAAGGATGAATCATGGGAATCCGGTGGAGAAACCAGGACAGTTTTGCACCCGGCTGCTTTCCCCGCGGCGATATCGTCCTCGCTGTCGCCGACCATAAATGACTCCGAAAGATCAATGTCGAGATCCTTAGCCGCTTCGAGAAGCATTCCCGGCTTGGGCTTGCGGCAATCGCAATTATCTTCGTAGTTATGGGGGCAATAGTAGATGCCGTCTATCACCGCTCCTTGATCATGCAACTCTTTCAGCATTCGGGCGTGAATCTCATCCAGCTTTTCCACGCTTAACATTCCCCGGGCAACCCCCCGCTGGTTGCTAATGATGACGACAAGAAAACCGCGCCGGTTTAGATCCTTAATCGCCTCAGCGACATGAGGGAGAAACTCAAATTCCTCCCAAGAGCAGATATATTGATGCGGCGGAGCTTTCTTGTTGATCACCCCGTCGCGATCGAAGAAAACAGTACGGCTAGGCATAGATAAACAAGAAGAACGAAGCAGGAATTACGAAGAATGGGGCATTAAGACCTTCTTCTCCCCCCTGATTCCTACTCCATAATTCATAATTCATTATTCATTCTTCTTACTTCATCCCTACCCTCCAACATAAATAATCCTGCTCCCTTGCGGCTCAAGCTTTACATCAATCGGCCTTAATTCCGGCAGGGCCTTGGTTATCGCGCTGTGCTTCGATTTTGGCGCGTAAAGAAGGAGAAATCCTCCGCCGCCGGCACCTAAGATCTTCCCCCCAAGAGCGCCATTCTCCTGTGCCGTCTCGTACCAAGCATCAATCTTAGGATTGCTAATCCCCCCTGCGAGCGTCTTCTTCTCGAGCCAATTCATATGAAGCAGCTCACCAAAAGTGCTCAAATCATTGTTCCTTAAGGCATCCCGCAAGTCGTTTGCCAAGCTTACCATCCGCGACAGGCACCGCCGTTTCTCCACCTTACCGACCACGTTGCGGCATTGGCTCTCAAGAATAGTATCCGCCCTTCTCGTCACTCCTGTATAGAGCATAAGCAAGTCCTCCTCCAACCCCCGCTTCGTCTCCGGCCTGCAGATAATCGGATCGACAAAGACGCTTCCATCAGAATTAAACTTGACGTAATTCAGCCCCCCGTAGGCGGCGGCATATTGGTCTTGTTTTCCGATCGGCTTGCCGCACAGGTCAATCTCGATATGGCACGCTTCCGCTGCCAACCGCTCCGCACTGGCGAACTCACCTTTGTAGGCGTAGAGAGCATTGAGAAGACCGACAGTATAGGTACTCGAAGAACCCAAGCCGGTCCCTCGCGAAGGAATATCGGAAATGGAGGTCATCTCAATACCGCCGTCGATCTCTGTAAGCTTGAGCGCTTCGCGGATTAGCTCGTGCTTGAGCTGATCCGGTTTGTCGGCGAACTCGGTAATTGAGTAGCTGGCGCGAATTTTTTCGTCGAACTTCTTGTTGACGGTGATGTAGATATACTTATTGATGGCGGTACTGACAACCGCTCCCGGCTCATGCTCGTAGAAAGAGCAGATATCGCTCCCCCCACCAACAAAACTGACTCTCAAAGGTGTGCGTGAAATGATCATCAGAGAACTTCGTGATTTACTCCCCGACCGAATTATACCTAATTCCCCCTCCGCGCCAAAACACAAACTGTCGCTTGTGGCCGTAATCTTTCGCTTGTGGCTGTGTGATAACCTTAACAAGGTGAAGTTAATCAATATTCTCCTCGCTGCCAACTTACTGCTCCTCCTGTTTCTAGGCGGACGCTTGGTTTTCAAATTCCCGATCTGGAGCCCGATAGACGAAGGTTCGCACTTCAATTACATTCAATTCATCGCCGAAAACCGAAAACTTCCGATCCTCCAACAGGACTACGCCAGCTGGCAGGTTCTGGCCATCGCCGAAGGAATATATCCTCAAATGACCACTCTTAATCCCAGCGCGATCGGGCTGGGAGGCTATCTATACGAGGCGTTCCAACCGCCGCTTTACTACGCCGCCTCTGTACCGGCTTTCCTTCTTGGCGGCAGCAACTTCATTCACAAAGTCCTTGGGATTCGGGCGCAGGATCTCATAATCCTCCTCGCGACCCTGATCTTCTGCTGGAAATTTGCCGCGCGGGTGTTCAAAGACAAAAGGAAGAGAGCTGCTTTCAGAATAGTTTCCTGTTTCTTCTTCCTAATGCCCGGCCTCGTCCTTAGAAACGTCACTGTCTCCAATGCCATTCTCGAATTTGCCTTATCAGCAGTGCTTTTCTATCTCCTGCTCGTCAAAGAAAATCTGTGGTGGGCGGCAGTTACCTTAGGACTGCTTTTTCTAAGCCGATTCACCGGCATTTTCTTATATGGTATCTTCGGCCTCGCCCTCGCGGCAAAGTTCCTCAAAGAATTATCTGCCCAAAAGTCCTCTAAGATTGTCTTATTTCCCAAATTCATGATTCTTGCCGCCATTCCGCTCTTCATGCTGGTCCCTTGGTTCCAATTCAACCGCGCCCACTTTGGAACCACCACGGCGAATGAGCTCTCAAAAGAGATGCAAAAATCGCTTGTCAATCCAGATGATAAAGATTACGGCCTCAAGGACCTCATTCCCATGACAGATACGCTAATGGACACATTCTTCCTGCCGGAGGAGTGGGGAATCCACGAAGGCGTCCCGATCGCGTGGGCAACGATCTTCTTCAAAGTCTTAGTATTCTTCGTCGTGTTGCCGACCTCGATAATCCTGGTCGCAATTAGTGCCGCAAAAGAAAGGGGAAAGGCGTTGGGAAAGATGATCGCGGCAACATGGGAGAAAAACAAGCCTCTCATCGTATCTACCGCTTGGATACTCCTAAATATCTTAATGCTCTACGTTATCATTGTGGGGGAAAACTGGCCTACCAGAATCGGAAGGTATCTCTACCCGTCAGTGGTACCGCTGATTTATCTGACAACTGAAGCGGGAGATTTCCTGCTCACGGAGAGAGGAAAACGCATCCTCCTTCTCCTCGCCGAAGCATTTGCCCTAATGGTTTGGGCGGGAATCGCTGTCTATTGCTAGCCGCGCATTTTACCTCTTGAAGATCAGGAAAACCCCAAGGCAGATAAGGATAACGCCGGCGAGTTTCGCGAGAGTGATCGTTTCACCAAGGAAGAAAAACCCAATCGCCAGAACGAGAATGTAGCCCAAGCTTAATGCCGGATAGGCAACGGAAAGCTCAACCCTTGAAAGAACCATAAACCAAATAAACGACGAGACGATGTAGAGGAACAACCCTAGGATGACTAACGGCGACAGCAGGGCACGCTGGAAAAATTGCATCAGCGGCATATCAGAGAAGGAGCCGATCTTCCCCATCCCCTGCTTAATAAACGTCTGCCCGGAGACGGCGAGAAGAATGTTGATGATGATTAGAAAGATGTCGGACATGTTAGTCAGTAGTCATTAGACAGTAGTCGGTAGCGGTTAGTCAAGCTCCCACCCCTCAATCAACAATTAACAATTAGCAATCAGCAATTACTCCACAATTCTATACGTGTCGAATAGCTCCCTATCCTTCTCCCACTTCTCCGCTTTCCTCTTCCCCGACATAATGTGATCGGCAGCCAAGAATCCCATCTCGAGCGAGTGATGAGTATTGTTGTAAGCGAAAAGGCCGAGTCGCCCGTTAGCAATCAGGTTTTCGACCTTGGCAATCTGGCAGAAGAGAATCTCCGTGTTTTCCTTGTAGTGCAAATCATAAATCGGATAGACGTCTTTAAAGCGAAGGCTGAAATAATCGCCAATCTCATCCTTCTTTATTAACCCCGTTTTCTCGAGCTGCCGACCAACGAGTTCAGCGAGATCTTCGTCCTCCATCCTCCAGGTCTCTTCATCATCTCTACATGTTATCTCCACCCCTAAGACAGTTTTACCGGCAGGCGCCATCCCTTCGTCATAATTCTTCTGCTCAAATATCCGCCCGAAAGGAAATTCCGCTGCCGGAAAGAACATCGAAATATCATCGTTTATCTTCGGACGATCAAGAATCAGGTACACTAAACGCAAATTCATAAACCCAAGACCGCCCAGCGCCGCTTTCGTCGCCTGATCATTGAAAGAAGTTCCGAGCATCGGAATAAGCCGCGTCACCGGATTAGTGGCAATAACCCAATCGCAATCCAAACGCTCCTCCTTACCCGCCTTCCCAAAAACAACGGCGCAGCAAGTGCTGTCTTCGACAGCAATCGACTTCGCCTCCGCCCCAAGAATAATCTCTCCACCCGCCTTCTTAATTTCCCTTGCCAGTGCTTCCGACAATTCTCCGAAACCGTCCTTGAAATAATAGAAAGTATCAGGCGACGGGGTTAGATGAATTTGATAAGCATCGCTCTTACGTTTGAAGAGAACATTGACTACCGTCTTGAAGAGGTTCTCAAGAGCTACCCGCTGCTTAGCTAAATCAACGGATAGTTCGGAGGCTGATTTGCCCCAAGTCTTCTCGGCAATGGAACAGAAAACACTTTCCGCCAAAAAAGGCCCAAAGTTAAGACGCATGTAGTCCCGATAAGAATTAACTGGCCGACGAGCAATCAACTGCTTCAGATTAGCTCCCAGGTAAGAAAAACCAATCCTGACTAAGTTAGTAGGATCTGTTTTGGTCAATATCTCTCCCATGCTAAATGGATAAGTTAGAAAACGCTCCCAAAGGTAAATGTGAGATTGCTGCTTGCGCACTGTCACCTTGTCGCCCAGAAGATTGAGAACGAAATCCTTGACTTCCGGGGTGTGGGGAGTAAAACGATGGGGGCCTAGGTCAACAGACATACCTTTGTGGCGAACAGTAGCAGTAATCCCACCGACGTAAGGGCGCTTCTCCAGTACTGTGACTCGATAACCATTTTTCGCCAACCGGTAAGCGGCGGCCAACCCGGTTGGGCCGGAGCCGATAATGACAATTCCTCTCTTAGAATTCATATCAGTATCAAGCCTTTGAACCAGCTTTCCCACCTCCGAGGTGGAGACATCAGCAAGCTAGGTCAATCTCAGAAATCTAGGAAGTGGTTTCTTCGGAAACACTCTCTTCCAAAACAGAAAGACTGTATTCTCCACTCCAACCCGCCACTTGAGCAGCTTGGTCTCCCCAACGCGAACGTGATGGGGAACGTGAAACTCCCCAAACCGGCACTTGC
>CAZQCZ010000040.1:0-5775 GCA_964592215.1 uncultured Candidatus Saccharibacteria bacterium | reverse complement strand
TTGTGGTGGCCAAAATAGAGCCGCGCCAAACCCCAAGCCATCGAGAACTCGGAGATAGTTCCCGTCCCTCCCTTGAAAATTATGTAAACGTCGCCCAGATCGAGCAACTTGAGCGTCCGCTCGAGGTAGTTCGCGGTTTTAATTTCTTGATCGATCGGATTGGCCCGGTCTCTACCTTCAAAGTACGGTGCGTCCGTCGGATAGAAGGTCACACCGATTACCTTCCCATCAGCGCTCTTCGCTCCCAGCGTAGCCGCCTTCATAACTCCCGGACCGCCGCCATTAACAATGGTGTAACCGTTCTCGGCCAGCAGCTTAGCCGTCGCAAAAGCGTCCTTCCAAACCGGCTCGTCCTCCCGAGCGTCAGCGAAACCAAAGATAGCGATGTTGTTGAGTTTCATAATTAGGTCGCTGTAATATCCAGTGCCTGGTTTCCTCCCAGTGCCCAAGTCCCCCGGCCACCTAGTTACCCGTGCGCCGAAGCGCATGAATCGCCTCACCAATATTATCAGAATTAAAGATAAACGAGCCAGCGCAGAGGATGTTCGCCCCAGCGTCGACCATCCGGGGCGCCGTCTCGGCGTTAACGCCGCCGTCGACGGAAATGGGAAGGCTAGGGTAGAGGCGGCGGACTTCGGCAACCCGATCAAGAACGGAGGGGATAAACTCCTGCCCCCCGAAGCCGGACTTAACTCCCATCGCCTGGAAAAGGTCAATTTTACCCAAGCAGTCGCGCACCTGTTTCAGGGGGGTATCGGGATCGAGAGTAAGGCCAACTTTGAAACCGGCCGCTTTAGCATCTTGGATGAGAAGCTCCGGCTCCGCCGTTGATTCAACGTGAAAAATCAATTGGTCCACCAGCGTCCCTCGGAAAGTTGCCAGCCATCTTCTCGGATCACAGACCATCAAGTCGGCCTCGATAGCGAGCTTCGTTTTGAGATCCTCGAGAAAAGAAACATCGGAGTAGGTGGCGTTATCGACGAAGCAGCCGTCCATCACGTCCCATTGGACTCTCTTCACGAACGGCTCAACAAGCTGAATTCGGCGTTCAAACTCCCGAAACGAATCCACCAAGATAGCGGGAACGATCTCTACAGCCATCTCACCCGATTTTACCAAGATTAGTAAAGGGGGTTTATAATACGGACATGGCAGTAACGACAGAAAAAGATTTCATCCCCGTTTTCAGGGGCGTTGATCTGGCGAGAAGGAAAATCCCCCTCATCATCCAGAGATCACCAAAGCCGGGGCCATCTGTTTGGGTGGCGGCAGCTATCCATGGCGACGAGGTCACGGGGACAGAAACGGTCCTTCGACTCAATCGTTTCCTTAGCCGAGGCGGCTTAAAGCGGGGAACGGTCTACACCATCCCCGTCATGAACCCCATGGGGTACGAGCTGGTCAGTCGTTATGAACCAATAGAATCGGTCGACCTAAACCGCTGCTTCCCCGGAAACCCCAAAGGAAGCACCGCCGAAAGGATCGCCGACAAAATCCTCTCCGAAATAGTCAGTACCAAACCCTCCTTGGTAATTGACCTCCATACCGACAGTATGGAGTCGATTCCTTACGTCGACTTGGATCAGGTACTCAACCGAAAGGACGCTCCCCTCAAGAAGAAGCTCCTGAAATTCGCGGAGGCTTCCGGAATCAACTACTTCGTGGAGGATCATAGAACATATGGGGCGCTTAGCAAAACGATGACAGCCGCTTTGGTAAACATCTATAAGATCCCTGCCTTTACCTTCGAACTGGGAGGACCTTTGGTCGTCAAAGACAGATTCGTTGAAATAGGACTGCACGCTGTTAAGAATTTGCTTGGCCATTTGAAAATGATCGATGCAGACACGCCTCCCTGGGTCTATTCGCACAAAATCCCGCTGAAAGGTCTTTACGAAACTGTGCGCTACCAGTACACCCCCGACTATTCGGGCATTGTCGAGTACAGGATACAGCCGGGGGCAGTGGTTAAGAAGGGCCAGGTGCTGGCGCGCATCAAGGATATGTTCAACAAAACAATCCAAACTATCCGCGCCCGAGAGGAGGCAGTGGTAATTTCCTATGCCGACCAATCAATTTGCTTCCCGGGGACAGAACTTTTCATGCTGGCAAGGAGAAACGACCGCGCTTTCAGATTCGGATTCAGCAAAACAGGCCCGACCTGGATCTTCTAAATGGCTTTGGGGGGGGCCTTGGCAGCCACAGGCAACCCGATCGGCGGCTTATTCTAAAATTGCCTGAGCTTCCGCCACCTTTCTTCGCATTTCTTCTGCACAACGGCGAGCGTGCTCATTAAGCAGGTGTTGAAGCTCTTGAATACCGACGGTTCCCCGGCTCTCGCCCCCGCCAGCCCGCCACTGCTCAAGTATCTCTCGTGTCCGTGGAAAGTAGTGAGGAATGAACTCCGTCAGGTACCGGCGGTGGGCAGAAGAATATTCTCCCGAGCGACGAAGTCGCCCCAGTCCCACCTGGATGATTTCGACTGCCACACCCCCCACTCTCTGCTCTTCCTTTCTCGTGGAAACGGGCGCCTCATAGCCAGTTATAACA
This sequence comes from uncultured Candidatus Saccharibacteria bacterium, assembly GCA_964592215.1. Taxonomy (GTDB): domain Bacteria; phylum Patescibacteriota; class WWE3; order 9FT-COMBO-53-11; family 9FT-COMBO-53-11; genus CAZQCZ01. The sequence continues at coordinate 3,225 of CAZQCZ010000040.1, read as the reverse complement.
GCACCCTTCTTTTCTATGGCGGCGGCCAAGTCGCCGTCAGTAGCGTAGCTCCCCAAAAGACCGCCAATAAGAGAACGGACCACAGGACCTCTCATAGCGCTATTTCCGGCGACAAACTGCCGGGTAAGTCCCAATTTCTGGGAGCCAATGGCTACAACTTCACGCATCCCAAGGGGAAGACTTCTCTTGCCCCCGCGACCGAAATACCTCCGCCAACCAGAGACAGCGAGGACTCCCTCCGCAGAAAGAGGCGACGTTATCCGTCTTAGCCACTGGGAGTCCACCACCGAGTCAGCATCCACCTGGGCAACAATACCGCCGCGTGAGACGGCCAATCCGAACTGCCAAGCGTACGGGGCGCCCTGCAAAACATCCGAATCAAGGCGCAAAACTCTCGCCCTCCCTTCGACTGCTTCGGCAATAATTCGGGCCGATTCATCTGAAGAATTATGGAGGACAACCGCCAACCCAAATTTCTCCTCTACCACCAGCTTAGACAGACTAAAGAAGAGCGCAGGCAGATCATCCATGTTGTTATGAATGGGGATAACGAGCTCTACTGCCCTGCTCCAATCCTCGTCGGGGGAAAGAAGGCGAGTACCAAGCTCCTCTTTAACCCTCTTCCGATGTTTCTCCCAAAAAGCCCGAGGGTTCGCACCAACCTCACGGACAAGGGATAGCAGCTCGCTACCATTTTCTCGCCGTGTCACTCCCCGTGGCTGTGCTTCAAAAGGCACGCTAGCTATTCCTTCCATAAGTTACGTTCCAGGGCGCTGATCTTTTCAATTCGCCGGCGGTGCCGCTCCTCGCTAGTGAAAGAAGTTTCCAACCAAGTTTTGACAATCTTTTTCGCCTGCCTTTCGGCAAGAAAATCGGCCGGAAGGGAGAGAACGTTGGCACCGTCGTGCTCGCGGGAGCGGCGGACCAGATCTCCGTCGTCGCTCCAAACCAGAGCGCTTCGCACCCCTTTGAACTTATTGGCCACAATGTCCATTCCTACCCCGGAACCGCAGAAAAGAATCCCCCGATTCTCGTCGGGATTTTCCCCCACCCGACGCGCCACCGCCTCCCCGAAGTCAGGATAATCGTCCTCCCGGTCGTAAATCGTATTTCCCAGATCCTCAAATTCTCGCCCCTCCTCTTCAAGGAAGACCTTTACTTTCTCCTTCAACTCAAACCCGCGATGGTCAGCACCGAGGTAAATCACGATGTAAGGATATAAAGATACGAAGACATATTGCAAAGGGCGCGTGAGTATCTGGGCGATGAGCAGGAAGGGCCGTCCCTCCCCATTATTCGTGCTTCAAAATTCATTCTTCAAACCCGTGTTCCCCCACCAGAGGGACGAAGCGGAAGCCGGGGTAGCGTTTTTCTTCGGTGCCTGTCTCCGTCTTGGTAATGACCATCATATCTTGAGAGGAAGTCTCACCTACGGGCAAAACCATCCGGCCACCGACTTTCAACTGATCGAGAAGCGGTTGAGGAATCTTTGGTGCCGCGGCGGTGACAACAACTCCGTCAAACGGCGCTTTGTCGGGTAAGCCCGTACTCCCGTCGCCGACGGACACCTCGACGTTCCTGTATCCCAACTGCTTGAGAACCCCGGCGGCGTTTTTCGCCAGCTCCCCAAAACGCTCGATTGTATAAACCTGTGCCACTAACCGAGAAAGAATCGCCGCCTGATAGCCGGAACCGGTTCCAACCTCGAGAATAATGTCTCCCGGCTCGGGATCGAGAAGCTGAGTCATAAAGGCAACGGTATAGGGCTGGGAAATCGTCTGCCCCTCGCCAATCTCCAGAGGTGCATCGATGTAGGCCTGATCGCGGTATTGCCCGGGGACAAACTCTTCTCGGGGGACAGCAGCAAAAGCAGCCAGAACGCGGTCATCGCTTATTCCCCGACCACCTAAGTGCTCTCGTAACATTCTCGCTTTCGCCTCGATCAATGACTCTTGGCTCATGGCTAACGACTAATTTTCCCACAACCGAATCGGGGACAAATTTGTCGGATCGACGATGTCGTAGAATGTACGCCCGGGATCGGTCTCCTCTCGAAGCCATTCACACAACTCATCAGAAACGGACTCATTGTTCCAGATAGTCAGAGTGTGTTGAGGGTCATCGAGCAACCGCTGAATCTGCCCCCATGAGTCTCTAATAAAGCAAGCCCTGATAGGAAAGGTCGCTGGACCAACAACGGCTGCTAACATCGCGGTAATCATTTCGTCGGTGTACTCGCCGCTCTTCGAGTACGCCGTGACCCACCCCAATGAAAGCAACACATTCGGATTGCAATGGCGACGATACTCGTCGCACTGGCGGACGAATTCCCGGGGATCAAGAGGGGCGAAGGAGGAATCTTCCCCGTTCGGACCAAGGTAAACATCCGCGTTCAACACAAGAGGAACCCTTGGGTCCCACACTCTCTCCAGCACGCCTAAGCAAAACTCTGCTGCCGCTGTTGCTGCCTCTCTGACACCAGATTTCACTCTCTTGAAATCAACCTTCGCTCCCTTCCCTGCCTCAAGAATGATTTTAAGCCACTCCTCAAAAGTGAGATCAATCTTCTGGTCATAATCGTGAGCCATCACTGCCCCGCCAGTCTCCAACCCACTCGAACGCGACAAAACAGGCGAGTAAAGGACATCGCCCTCTACCATCATAACTTCAGGCGAGCGAGCGTATTTCTTCAGAATCCCACGATTGTTCGCCCGATGGGCCCAAGTGATATCTCCCACCCGCTCAACGCCGAAAGATGAAGTTATATTCTCGATTGCGCCACCCATTATCACCAGTAAACAGCCGAGGCTTAAAGGGATTTTGCCTTCGACAGCATTAAAGCAACGCTCGGCTCGCCGCTACCTTCCCTTTTGCAACCCGAACAACTCCTCCACCTCCTTGACGGTCGTCGCCTGCTCGGGACTCTTGTCGTCCCGAAAGCGAACCAACCGCGGGAAGCGAAGGGCATACTTGGCGGTATGAATCGGTGACTTGGTGATGTTATCGGCCTCAATCTCAACGATAATTTTTGGCGAACACCAGATATCCGGCGCTAGGTTCTTATCTACCCGGTACCCCTTTGGCGCGCCCTCCGCCTTACACTCATCACTTCTTGCCTTCAATTCCTTCCACTGCTCGTCGGTTAGTCCCGTCCCGATTTTAGAGATCGTCAGAAATTGGTTATCCTCTAAAACCCGGAGCGAAGGCGGGGGGCCGCCCCTCACC
>CAZQCZ010000039.1:0-5790 GCA_964592215.1 uncultured Candidatus Saccharibacteria bacterium | reverse complement strand
GCCATTGTGCGGGAGCCGTATACGCGGCGGGAGGAAGAAGATGATTTCTTCTGGGATGCGCGCTTCTTCTTCAGAGTGGCATCGATCTTGACAAAGATGGGCAGAAGCTTAGGCGACTGTCGAAGGACGCCGCTCATTCTTCCGATGGTGTTCGAAATAACTTTAAACTCGTCTTCAATCGTTCGATAATCAGTCCCCTTCCCCAGCTCCTTGATGATCGCCAAACGCTTCGCCAGCATCAATTTTTCCGTCGGGGTAAGAATCTTATCAAGAAGGTAATCGCGCTCCTGATCATTCAAAGCGCCAATTGCCGCCCAAAAATCGCGGACTAGACTTTTTTCAAAACTTGTTCCCCTCCCCCGCTTAGAGACTTTTGACATTGCTATCATACTCTACAGTATGATGACAAAAAATGTCAAGAAAACGCCGCATCCACCAACCCACCTAAAACCCCTGTCTCTAACTTAAGGCTGAATATGCCAGTAGAGGGTCTTGTAGCCGTTGTGATGGTCAATCACAATACCATACGCAGGCCCGTTGTATGGCTTACCGGTCATACACCACGAGCCCCAAGTGGTGTCTTTCACCAAGTATGCCGTACCTGCCTCGGAAGCATAGACCCCGTAATAGCTGCCGTCGTACTCTGATCGTGAAACTACATCCAGCGCCATATGGCTGGCCCAAGCCGACTGGGTAAGATAGTTTGAGCTACCCCCAGGCGAGTAATAGGAACCGCTCACGACAGCCCCCCACCAGTTAACCCAGTAAGGCGAATAACAGGCGCCCCCTGTGACGCTAACGAAGCCACAAGGGTTGACGAAATAATCTATCTGGGAGGAGCCGACAGGTCCTCGCCCAACAGCGTAGTGAATATGATAACCGCCGGGCCAAGTGGTGCAGCCCGTATTTCCCTGACGGGCGATTCGCTGCCCCCGTGAAACTTCCCCGATCACCGTCCCACCTGCCTTTAAAGCAGCCAAAATGGATTGAAGTTCAGCCTGCAGTTGATTAAGAAGCTGCTGGTACTGCGCCTCTTCTCCTCTAGTAACCGCCAGCAACTGCTCCTTGCTCGCTTGTTGGTTCGCAAGACTTATCTTGTGAGCTTCAACCTGCGCCCGAAGCGTCTCGACATCAGTTTTCTTCCCCTCCAGCGCTGTTTTCTGGGTGTTGTACTCCTCCCGCGTGTCCTGCATCTGCTCCAACACTTCCTTATCCTGATTTTCAAAGACACGAAGGTATTTTATGCGGTGCAGCATATCATCCAGACTCTCTGACCCAAGAGCGATATCAAAGGAAGAAAGACGATCGGAAATATAGGCAGATCGCGCTCGCTTAATGAAAACCTGCTCTTGGGTTTCGAGAGAAGAAGCAATCCGATCCAACCGTTGGGTTAAATCATCAATATCAACACTCAAAACTTGAATTTCTGCCTCGGCAGCTTCAATTTCCAGCTGGCTAAGCTGAATCTGGTAGCTAAGATAGGAGATTTGCTTCGCTAAAGAATCCGCTTGGCTGGACAATTCGGCGATTTTCTGTTTGGTCTCATTGATCTTCGCGTTGCAGTCGAAATAATCGCCGCATAGAGCTGCTTCGCTAGTCGAGGGGCGAAAAGACAGGAGAAGGAGCGGGAGAAGCAGGATGGCCAGAAAGATAGGCAGTTTAAATCTCATACTTTTATGATACACCGCGCCGCAATCAGAACTTGAGATATTTATTGACGGCAAGCCAGCTTCCGAAAGAACCGAGAAGGGCACCAGAGACAACCTCAACCCCCAACAACGACAGCTGGAAAATAACCGACGGGTCGGCGATTGTCACATTAGGGAAGAAGCTCCTAAAGGACGGGAGGACAAGTAAAATTGCCGCCGCCAAGAATCCCCCCGAGATGAGCGCCGCCACTACTCCGTAAACCGCCCCCTGGATGAGGAACGGCAGGCGGATGTACGTTGATGACGCCCCGAGGAGAGCCATGATCCCAATCTCCTCTTCCATTGAGTAAATAATTAGGCCGATCGTCGAGAGAACAACGACAATTGAGATACAAGCAAAAACGGCCGTCAAGCCAAGAAGACCGCAGCGGGCAACGGTTACCAAGTTCCTAAATCGCGCCACCACGTCCTGGTAGAAACTCACCTCTTCAACCAACTTGTTCCCCTCAAAAAACTCCGCCACCCTCGGCAGATCATCCAAACTTTTTGTCCTTACATCCAGACTAGCAGGAAGAATGTTCGTCGGAATTGATTCCAAGAGCTCTGGCTGATCGGCAAATTGCTCACTGTAAATCGAAAAGGCCTGCTCCTTCGAAGTGTACGTAACTTCAGCCACTTCAGACCAACCAAGAAGCTCATCGCGCAACTCAAGAATCTCCTCTTCGGCCGCATCGTCTAGAAAAAAGGCAGTGACCAAAGGACGCGATTCGTAATAGCTGATGATTTTTTCAGCCCCGTAAGCAAAAAGGGCAAAGCCGGAAGTGGCCCCAAACGTAAGGCTGACAATCAGGATGGTTGCCAACGACAACCCCCCGTGCCTCAACAGTCCTGTCAGTGCGTTCCTAACAGCCCTTCTTACCAGAATAACCTCCCTTCTTCACGTCGCGGACTACCCGCCCGCGTTCCAAACCAATAACCCGCTCGTTTAGCTGATCAACAATGGCGGCAGCGTGGGTGGCCACCAAAACGGTCGTTCCCATCTTATTAATCTTTTCTAGAAGTTTGAAAATCGCCCAAGCGCTCTCGGGGTCAATGTTGCCTGTCGGCTCATCGGCAATGAGCGCTTTCGGCTCCGGCGCCAAGGCCCGAGCGATAACTAACCGCTGCTGCTCTCCCCCCGAGAGCTGATAGGGAAAATGGCTCGCCCGGCTTTCGAGACCAACAAGGCTCAAGACATGAGGTACAACCTCTCTAATCTCCCGGTCAGACCTTCCCAAGACTTCCAACGCCAGAGCAACGTTTTCGAAAGCCGTCCTTTTAGGTAAGAGGCGGTAATTCTGATAAATAACTCCCAACTCCCGCCGGAGGTTGATAATCTCCCGCGGCGATAGCGAGGCAACTTCCCTCTCGCCGAAACGAACCTCGCCTTCCGACGGCAATTCCTCCCTAGTTAAAAGCTTTATCAAGGTAGTCTTACCGGCCCCGGAAGGACCGACAATACAGGCGAATTCGCCCGCAGGAACAGTAAAACTCACCTTATCTAAAGCGACCGTCCCGTCAGGATAGCGCTTACTTACTTCGCTAAAGAGAATCATCGGCGGTTATTGCTTCAACACAACCTTCTCGATCCGAAGGACATCTTGGGTACCGTCGGCGCTCTTCCCCGCCGTTCCCTCAATGGTAACTGCTAATCCCACGAAGCCTTCAAGAAAAGAGGTATCAATTTTTGAAGTCGGAACGAGAAAGACTTGAGTGCCGTCCGACTGCTCGAGATAGAATTCGATCTCGCCCAAGGGGGCACTAAGTTTACGCAATATTCCCGTCTGGGAAACTGCGCCCGATCCGCCGCCTTGAGAGTTGCTAAGATCAGTATCAGACGGAGAGGTAGGGCTGTAAGGAGAGAAAATAGCGCCCAAAAACACTCCCAACCCGAGGAAAAGAATGGCAGAGACAATAACCAAAAGAATGAGCCGGCGCGGCGGCATGCTCGCCAGGCGCTTCTCTGTCTCAACAAATCTTCCTCGGACACCCGCTCCTACCGCCACTCCAAACTGCCTTGCTGACTGTATCTTTCCTTCCTCCCTCATTCCTGTACAGGATAGCAGTTTTCCCGCAATTGGGCAACCCCACTTCGCCCTTCGACAAGCTCAACTAGGCGAAGACACTAAATCCCCGCCCGCAATTCCGCCTCGATAAAGCCGTCTAACTCGCCGCCGAGAACCGCTTGGGGATTCCCTGATTCGAAATTGGTTCGCAAGTCCTTCACCAACTTGTAGGGATGAAGTACATAAGAACGAATTTGCCTCCCCCATCCGGGGGTAATGTACTCCCCCTTCAGCTCCATCTTCTTCTTATTTCTCTCCTCCTCGGCTCTGGCAAAAAGCTTTGCTTTAAGAAGTTTGAGGGCAATTTCTCTATTCCGCGCCTGGTAGCGTTCCTCTTGGGAAGAAACGGTAATTCCCGTCGGCTTATGCCTAATCCTCACCGCTGTTTCCACTTTCTGGACGTTTTGTCCCCCATGTCCGGACGCGCGGAAGGTCTGAATCTCAAGATCGCCCTCCTTAAGCTCGGCGTCGGGAACTTCCTCCAAAATGGGAGCGGCCTCAACTAAGGCAAAGGAGGTCTGGCGCAAAGCCTGGGCATTGAAGGGCGACTGCCTGACCAAACGGTGTACACCTCCCTCCCGCCTCAGGCAACCAAACGCATAAAGACCTTTAATCTCGAAAGTAATAGTCTTGTAGCCAGCTTCCTCCCCGGCTCGCTGCTCTAAAACTCCCACTTTCCAGCCCCGATTTTCGGCGAACCGCTGGTACATCCGGGCAAGCATTGCCACCCAATCTTGAGCTTCGATACCGCCCTGGCCGGCATGAATGGAAAGAATAGCGTCGCAATGATCGTGAGGAGCAGAAAGGAAGGTTTTGAGTTCCAATTTGGAAATAAGTTCTGCCGCCTCTTTGGCATCAGTCTCGACTGCCAATTCAGCCGTCTCTACCTCCTCTATCTCCTCTTTCAATGCGGCAATCTCTCGCATCACCTTTCGAGCATGCTCTTCATCCTTCCAGAAGCCCGAACCCATTGCTTTTGCCTCCAGCTCGCGAAGGGCTTTTTTCTTCTCATCGGGATCAAACGTCTTTTTAACTTGTCGTAATCGTTCCTTTAAACTCGCCACTGCTATTTCTTAAGACTTGAGAAAGTCGGAATCAAGCACCACCGTCTGCCCCGGCTGTATTTCCCCGGCAAGAATCTTCTTAGCCAACACCGCTTGGATGCGGTCCTGAATCACTCGCGTTAAGGGCCGGGCACCCCACTCCGGCGCGTAGCCAAGCTCGGCAATCCGATCGATAACCTCCGGTGTTGCCGAAAGCTTAATTTCCCTGTCGGCTAAATCCTTCTCCACCCCCCTGATCTTCAACTCCACTATCTTCCGAATGTGTTCATGACTAAGAGGCTTGAAGACCATCACCCCGTCGAACCGGTTAAGGAGCTCAGGAGGAAAAACCCCGCGAAGATGCTCCAAGAGCTCGGTCTGAAACTCCTCGATCAATCGGCCGGCAGACAACTGCTCTTGGATAAACTTCGTCCCCACGTTTGAGGTAGCGATGATAATGGTGTTGGTAAAGTCGACCGTCTCCCCCCGCCCATCTGTTAGCCGCCCGTCGTCGAAAACCTGAAGGAAGAGATTAATGACCTGAGGATGGGCCTTCTCGAACTCATCGAGGAGAACCAACGAGAAGGGGCGCTGACGAACCGCCTCCGTTAATTGCCCCGGCTCCTCCGTCCCCGCCCCGGGAGGGGAACCAATGAGACGATAGATGTTCTTCACCTCGGCAAACTCGGACATATCAACCCGAGCCATCGAGTTACGACTGCCAAAATAAACGTCTGCCAAAATCTTCGAGAGCTCGGTCTTTCCCACTCCCGTCGGCCCGACAAAGAGGAAACTCGCAATCGGCTTTTCCTCCTCACGCATGCCGGCCCTTGCCCGACGGAGGGCGTCAGCCACCGCCGTGACCGCCTCTTCCTGGTCGATTAGACTCCGGTGAATCCTTTTCTCGAGCGAAAGGAGCTCCTGCGCCTCCTTCTTGGTAATTTTTTCCACCGGAATGTGGGTCTTCTCCGCCACTACCTCGGCAACTTCCTC
>CAZQCZ010000038.1:0-6047 GCA_964592215.1 uncultured Candidatus Saccharibacteria bacterium | reverse complement strand
CCTCTGCTCTGTCAAAAGTTTCGCCGCCAGAATTGAATCCAGCCCACCAGAAAGAAGAACGAGCGCTTTGGGAGATTTTTCCATCTCACGTCTATGATAGCGGAGTTCAGGTCCGTTTGGGCAAACGTTAGGGTCGGACCCTGCGGACGGTTTCTTCGATATAAAACCGCCAGGGTTTGTTGGCGTACTCTCTGGCGTAGTTGACGCCGATTCGCGGCGCGGCGGCAATTTTTGGGGCCGGTTCTTGTCGATCTTCAACCCAGAGCTTCTCTCCTTTAGTTAGATCCCAGCCGTTGAAGCTTTTGTCGATTTTCATAAAGCGGCAGAGCTTTCCCGGGCCCGAAAGTTCCGAACCCGAAGGGTCGGGGAGTTCCAATGCGCGAATCAAGACGGCGGCGCCATCCTCCCCGGTGACGACATTGAGGCAGTAATACATCCCGTAAATCAGATAGACGTAGGCATGCCCTGCCGGCCCGAACATCACCTCGGTTCTTTTGGTCCGTCCGTGAGAGGAGTGGCAAGCGAGATCGTTTGGTCCGCAATAGGCCTCGACCTCGACGATCTTTCCTGCCAGCCGCTCACCATCCAATTCCCGAACGAGATATTTTCCCAGCAGATTCTTGGCTACCGCCAACGTCGGTTTTTGATAGAAACTTCTTTTAATAACCACCGCTCTGGTACAAGGTTATCAGATACCACCTCTAAGGTGGACGACCTCCGCCATTTCAGGGTCGGACTCTTTGATGAGAAAATATCTGCCATCTCCTTTCTTTTTGGCCGAAGTTATGGCTGACGCCTTTTAACCTCTCGCTTGCACAGTTTTCGCAATCTGCTCGCTTTGGAACCTCCGGAGGCGGCAGGGTAGCACTTATGTGGAAAACAAAAAGACCCCGGGTTCCGAAACGGGGTCTTTTTTCCGTTCACACTCTCACATCGTTTTCAGCGAATCCGCCAAGATCGTGACAGCCTTAACCACGTGACTCGGTTGGCAGATCAGCGCTGGGCGGAAGCGGATGCTCCTCTCGCCACAGGGGAGGACGATAAGCCCGCGTTCGAAAGCGGAAGCGATGAGCCGTTTTCGTGTTGCGTCATCGGGGAGATCGATGGCGCACATCAGCCCGCGCCCCCGGGCGTTGCTGATCAGCTTCGGGAATTTCTCCTGAAGCTCCAGCAGCCTTTTTTGCAGATAGTCCCCCGTTCTGGCGGCGTTCTCCACAAGCTGTTCTTCCTCGATGATCTCGAGTATCCTCTGGGCGCGAACCATGTCGACCAGGTTTCCGCCCCAAGTCGAGTTTATCCGCGACGGGACGCGGAAGACGTTCTTCTCAACTTCATCGACCCGCGCGGTGGCCATAATTCCGCACACCTGCGCCTTCTTGCCAAAAGTGACGATGTCCGGCTGGACATCGAAGTGCTGGTAGGCCCACATCCTGCCGGTCAGGCCGATGCCCGTCTGAACCTCATCAAAGATGAGCAACACGTCGTGCTCATCGGCGAGTCGGCGGAGCTCGACGAAGAACTCGTTGCGGAAGTGGCTGTCGCCGCCTTCGCCTTGGATCGGCTCGATGATGATCGCGGCGATATCGTCGCCGTCCCGAGCGAGGACTTCTTCCTCTTCCGGTCGCCTGCGTGCCGTCGCGAGTAGAGATTACACCGGTGCCGGGCCCGGAGGTTGGGCGGCCGGCGCCCGATTTCAGTTGGAGTGCCGATGACGGCACGAAGGAGACCTTAGGGGACCTTAAAGGCAAGGTGGTGATTCTTGTCTTTTGGTCTCCGACCTGTGAGTACTGTCGGGAGGAGTTGAAGACTCTCGAGAGCATCCACAGGGATTATAGTGAGGAGGTCGTCATCGTGGGAGTGTCACGTTCCTTGGGGGGGACGAAGCCTTCGTTCCTGAACGTTATTGATGACGGCCAGGTCTTTATGAATTTTCGGGTAAGGATTATGCCAACAATCTTCTTTGTTGGCCGGGATGGGATAATCCTCGAGCGCCATGAGGGGGTGCTCGGGGTCCAGGACATTAAGTCTGTCTTGGATGGGATGTTGTAGGTTTGGAAAGGGCTGCGTCCAGGATGCGGCCCTTTTTCATTGCCTGTTGCCGGTTGGTTACTAGCTATCGGGTCGTCTGTGCTATATTATGTGGTAGTTTGACACGTTCCCTACTAGGATGACTATCCGCTATCTTGGTTACTCAAGTTTTCTCGTTAAAGCGAAGGAGGCGGTGGCTGTTATTGACCCGTTCAGCCCCGATGCCGTTGGTCTTCCTTTTCCCAAGGTTTTGGCCAATATCGTCCTTGTATCTCATGATCATCCCGGTCACAATAATGTTGGAGCGGTCGGTCTGGCGTCGGCCACGTCGCCTTGTTGTGAGATGGGCAAGTGGTGCGGCCCGTTCGTGATTGATGGGCCGGGGGAGTATGAGCTTTCGGGAATAAAAATCTGGGGGTTCCCGTCGTTTCACGATGATAAAAAAGGGGCAGAGCGGGGGAAGAACACCATCTATCTGCTCGAGGTGGAGGGATTAACGCTTTGCCATCTTGGCGATCTTGGCCATCCCCTGGAAGAAGCGGTGGTGAAAGAGATTGGAAGTCCCCATGTTCTTTTCATTCCCACCGGCGGCGTTTACACTATCGATTGTGGGATGGCAGCCAAAGTTGTTGCCCAGTTGGAGCCAAAGATCGTTGTTCCGATGCATTTCCGGGTGCCGGGGATGAAAGAGGAATATAATAAGTTGGCGGCCGTCTCCGCCTTCCTTGAAGAGATGGGTCTGCCTGCGCAAGCGGGAGCGGGGGAGGTAACGCCGCAAAAGGAGCTGAAAGTAATGCCAACGACCCTGCCTGAGGAGACGGAAGTAGTGGTGTTGGAAAGGGGTTAGGGTATAGTGGTTGGTAGCCCGCGGCAGTTGTTTACCTAACCTAACTAGACCCGGAACTCTAAATCTGGCATGGCTGATCCAAAGATACCGCCACATAACTTGGATGCGGAGCGTTCCCTTCTCGGGGCGCTCCTTATCGATAAGGATGCCATTATCAAGGTGGCGGAGTTTCTCCGCCCGGAGCATTTCTATCGCGATGCCCATTCCCAAATCTACGAGGCAATTCTCGAGCTTTATGAAGCGCGCGAACCGGCTGATTTGGTAACGGTTACCTCTGCTCTTAAGAAGCGCAAGTCGCTCGACAAAGTTGGTGGCGCCGCCTATTTAACGGAGCTGGCCGATTCTGTCCCTACTTCTTCGCATGTTGAGCATTACGGGAGGCTTGTTTACGATGCCGCCGTCAAACGTAGTCTTATCAATGCCTCTTCTCGAATTTCGGAGCTTGGTTATCAGGAGGAAGTTCCCCTAGCCGAACTTCTTGATAAAGCAGAGAGCTCGCTTTTCGCTGTCTCCCAGGCGTGGGCCCGGGAGGGATTTCAGCATTTGAAGTCGACGTTGGAGGTAGCCTTTGACCGCCTCGATGAACTTCACAAAAATCCCGAAAACACTCGCGGTGTCCCCACGGGTTTTAAGTTTCTTGATGATAAACTTGGTGGTCTTCAAGCATCTTCGATGATAGTTTTGGCGGCGCGTCCGTCTATTGGGAAAACTTCGCTCGCCTTGAATATCGCTCAACATGCAGCGTTAGCAAAGAAAATTCCCGTTGGTATCTTCTCTCTCGAAACCTCACGAGAGCAATTGGTCCATCGTTTGCTTTCCGCTCAAGCCGATGTCGACGGTTGGAAGTTAAATACCGGCCGGTTAGAAGAAGACGATTTCAAGAGATTAGGAGCAGCGATGGGGGAACTTGCCGAAGCGCCAATCTTTATTGACGACACGCCGGCCCTTTCGGTGATGGAAATGCGGATGCGGGCGCGGCGATTGCAGATGGAGCACGACGTCAAACTTTTAATCGTTGATTATCTTCAGTTGGCTCGAAGCCGTAATTTGGAGAATCGAGTACAGGAAGTGTCCGAAATCTCTCAAGCGCTTAAGAATCTTGCCCGTGAGCTGAACATCCCCGTCTTGGCAATTTCTCAGCTTTCTCGGGCGGTGGAAGCGCGAGGGGCGCCGCGGCCGCAGCTTTCCGATTTGCGGGAATCAGGCTCAATCGAGCAGGACGCCGACGTTGTCGCCTTCCTTTATCGTGAGGATGAGGAGGATAGAGGCAACGTAACCCTCCTTATCGCTAAGCATCGCAACGGACCGACAGGTGTGGTACCCCTCTTTTTCCGTGGGGAGCGGACGAGGTTCTACGAGACGGCGGAGGAAAGCAGTTGATTAGGTAATTAGCCCCGCCAACTAATAAACTGATTAGGCAGTTAACTCGTTGATGGCAGAGGAGATAGTTCAGGTAGAAAACCTAACTAAGGAGTTTGGCGATCTTGTGGCTGTAGATGACATTAGCTTTGAAGTCTACGCCGGAGAGGTTTTCGGTTTTCTCGGTCCCAACGGCGCGGGGAAGACGACTACCATCTCAATGCTTACCACCCTTCTTGAGCCGACCGCAGGGAAGGCAAAAGTCGCCGGTTTTGATGTTATCTGCGAGAAGGAAAGCGTGAGGGAAAGCATGGGCTTGATCTTTCAGGAGTCAAGCTTGGACGAGGATTTGACGGCTTTGGAGAACATGAAGATCCACGCCGTTCTCTACCATCTTCCCAGGAATCAGCAACAACCGCGGATCGAGAAGATGCTCAAGATGGTTGAGCTCTGGGAGCGGCGCAGTGAGCTGGTGATGAATTTCTCCGGAGGAATGAAGCGGAGGCTTGAGGTGGCTCGCAGTTTGTTGCATTATCCTCGAATTCTATTTATGGATGAGCCGACGTTAGGGCTTGACCCGCAAACACGGAACAAGATCTGGGACCATGTTTTAGAGACGCATGCAAAAGAGAAAATTACTCTCTTTATGACAACTCATTATATGGATGAGGCGGAGTACTGTGATCGGGTGGCCGTTATTGACCACGGAAAGATTATCGCTCTCGGAACGCCGGCGCAGTTGAAGGAGAAAACGGGAGCGAAGACGATGAACGATGTGTTTTTAGAGCTAACCGGACGCGATGTCCGTGATGAGGGGGCGGGCCGCATCGAGCGAATGAAGGCGATAATGCGGGGAAGGTTTCGTCGGTGACGATTTGCCCGAAGAATGATAAGAGCGCTGACAGAGATTTACATAATCTGGTATCGCGAGATCCTGCGGTTTTGGCATAACAAGCTGCGGATTATCTCATCATTGGCGATGCCGTTTTTTTGGTTGGTGATGTTTGGTTCGGGAATGCGGGGGGCTTTTCAGCTTTTCGGTGCTCAGGGGAGCTTCGACTTCATTTACTTTCTTTTTCCCGGCGTAGTCGGGATGACGGTGCTGACGACTTCGGTCTTTTCTTCTATTTCCGTTGTTCGCGATCGGGAGTTTGGTCTTTTCAAGGAGATTCTAGCGGCGCCGGTATCGCGGGCAAGCATTACCTTGGGGAAGATTCTCGGTGGGGCGACAACAACGGTGCTCCAAGGGTGCTTGATGCTTATCTTGGCACCGCTGGTGGGTATCCGCTTGGAAGTAGGGATGGTTTTGGCGTTAGTCCCGACTATCTTCCTTGTTGCCTTCACCCTTGCCTCCATGGGAATGGCGATTGCTTCCCGCCTTCGCTCGACTGAAGGCTTCCAGATGGTAATGAGCTTCTTTATGATGCCAATGTTCTTCCTTTCCGGGGCGCTTTTCCCGTTGACGAATGTGCCTCGGTGGATGGAGGTCTTGAGTAAGATAAATCCCGCCAGCTACGGCGTTGATCTCATTCGGCAGGTTGTCTTCCGTTTTTTGAGCCTTCCTCCCTTAGTGCTTGATAGTTTTAGGCTGACGCTCTTCGGTGTGAGGATCGGAGTCGTTGAGGATTTAGTTATTGTCTCGGCCTTTGCTACTCTTTTTGTTCTCCTTGGCGTTTGGTCTTTCTCCAGAGCCGAGCAGTAGCCCGCCAACGGCTGCCCGTTATGTATAATAGAAAAGTACTTGGCCAGACGATGGGCCGGGGTGGCGGGCTGACAAGTTCTGTCGTGAGGTGAACTGATAGCTCTCTGTGGG
>CAZQCZ010000037.1:4232-6566 GCA_964592215.1 uncultured Candidatus Saccharibacteria bacterium | reverse complement strand
GCCTGCGGTTCCACTATTGACAGCGACTCTAGGAGAGTCGTTTTTTATTAAGGAGCCTTATTAAGGAGCTAATGGCAATGAGTCGGGAGATTGATTTCGAAACAGGAAAGAGATAAATTTAGAGAAGTTTGAGATGTTGGCGAGGAAAACAGGCGCGTTAAAGAGTTTGCTACGGGCGATAAGCTATTAGCGAGATGCTAGCGAAGCTTATTTCGTTCCTGCAAGAATCGAAAGCGGAGCTTAAGCTGGTTACTTGGCCAAGGAAGGACCAGATTGTCCGCTTAACAGGGCTGGTGTTAGCAATCACAGTGGCAGTGGCGCTGTTTATCGCCGCCTTGGATTTTCTGTTTAGTTTAGGGATCGAGTGGATATTGGCTAGGTAAAGCAATGGTTGAAGAGAAGAGCTCTGCTTCGTCCAGCTCGTCTGCGCAGGCAGATCTGCCTGTCGGTAAGGCAGGGGCTGCGAAGGACGATAAGAGCGAAGAAAAAAAGCAAGACAAAGCGTCCGGTAAAGAGTCAGCGGCGGCGGATGAAAAGTCCGCTGCAGTTCCCAGTGCGGGCGGAGAAGAGAATCGGCCAAGAGCGGGTGAGCCTAAGGATCAGAAGAGCGCGGACGCAGCGGCTGATTCGGGCAGCGCCCGCCCGGCAAATCCTTCGGGTGATGCTCAGTGGTACATTGTCCACACCTCTTCGGGACATGAAAAAAAGGTAGTGGCCGCGCTCCAGCAGCGGGTAAAGTCATTCGGCATGGGGGGCCTCATCCAAGAGGCTTTGGTTCCAACGCAGGAGAAAATTGTTATCTCCGACGGGAAGAAGAAGACGGTGCGGGAACGGCTCTTTCCCGGATATGTGATGGTCAAGATGATTTTGACGAATGAAACTTGGGCGGTGGTGCGGAATACTTCCGGGGTTACCGGTTTTGTGGGGGCGGGAGCGCGGCCAACAGCGCTTCCTCGGAGCGAAGTCGATGCCGTTCTCCAGTTTACTCGAATGGAGGCGCCAAAGATGGAGGTAAGTTTCAAAGAGGGTGAAACGGTAAAGATTATTGACGGGCCGTTCGCTGACTTCTTAGGGAAGGTTGAGAAGCTTGACGAAGAGAAAGGAAAGGTGCGGGTTCTTGTTTCCATCTTTGGGCGGGAAACGCCGGTGGAGTTGGACTTTTTGCAGGTATCACGGCTCTAGCGAGTGGTTATGAAAAAGGTTAAAGCAACGGTAAAACTGAATATTCTTGCCGGTCAGGCAAATCCGGCTCCGCCGGTTGGTCCGGCATTGGGGCAGCACGGGGTGGCAATCATGGACTTCTGCAAGGCCTACAACGAGAGGACGAAAGATATGCAGGGCCAGCTTGTTCCGGCATTGGTAACGATTTATGAGGATCGGAGCTTTGACTTTGTTATTAAAAGCTCTCCCACCTCGGCGCTTCTCAAAAAGGCGGCCGGGGTTGAGAAGGGATCGGGGGCTGTCCCTCGGGAGAAGGCGGGGAAGGTAACGAGGGCGCAGGTTCGGGAGATTGCCGAGAAAAAGATGGCGGATCTGAGCGCCCTCGACATCGATGAGGCGATAAAGATTGTCGAAGGAACGGCAAAGAGTATGGGTATCGAAGTCACCCCGTGATTTCGATAGCGAAAAGCGAAGGGCAAAAGGCTAAAAGTATCAGGCATAAGCCTTTAGCTATTAGCCAGCGTAGCGATGGGTAGCAGAAGAGTAAAAGTAGTTTCGGGGGCACAACTTGGCGAGCCAAAAAAGAAGAAAACCAAAGCCGCAAAAGCGGCGAAGGAGCCCGTTGCCAAGGAGCCGGAGGGCCTTCCTGCCGGCGGGAAGGAGGCTGCCCTACCCGCCGAGAAACCGGCGGCCAAGAAGCCGGCGAAGAAGGCCACTCGCTCAAGAAAGAAGGAAGAGCAGGTGAAGCGCGGCAAGAAATACCTCGCCGCCAGGGGTAAGGTCGAGTCTGGCAAAGTGTATTCGCTTCCGGAGGCAATCAAACTAGTAAAGGAAACATCATCCGCCGGCTTCGACGCATCAGTCGAAGCTCACATCAACCTCGGTCTTGATCTCGGGAAACAGGAGCAGAAGATAAGAACAACGGTCGCTCTTCCTCACGGGACAGGAAAGGTGCTTAGGGTTCTCGTTTTTACTGAAGGTAAGGAGGCCAAAGCCGCGTTGGACGCAGGGGCTGATGCAGTTGGCGATGAGCAGATGTTGGCGAAGATCGCCGCGGAGGGCAAAGTCGATTTCGATGCGATTGTTGCCACGCCCACATTTATGCCCAAGCTGGCACAAGTTGCCCGTGTTTTGGGGCCAAAGGGTTTGATGCCTTCGCCGAAGTCGGGGACG
>CAZQCZ010000037.1:2053-4132 GCA_964592215.1 uncultured Candidatus Saccharibacteria bacterium | reverse complement strand
TGGGGCTGCTACTGGCGGTACAGCTGCGATCCATACACGGTGTGGGTCGAGAAGTGCAGCGGTACCGGCGACGATCGTGAATGCCACATGGAGACGGAGACGAGGTACCACAATTGTCCTGTCTGCACCGAGGAATGGGCGTTTTACGTCGATACGACTCTCGGTTCCTACACGATCGCCAAGCACTGGTTGCCTACCAACCCCGATCAGCATCGCTGGATAGGGGTGGGTTACGACGAGTGGGAGCTGGGTAGAGCCGTCAATCGCGGTGCCCAGAGTGGCGAGCCCGCCTTTTGGCTCGGTGTCCTGGAGCGGACGAAGAACAACACCGTTCCCGGTGGGCCGGTATCGGCGATTCGCCAGTATGACAACTACATTCTTGCTTCGCAGAACACTCTGCTCAAGGCCCATTCGTCCGATATCAAACGCTTCCTCGCGGCAGGACTTTTGCCACCGATGAACTACGGCGTTCACGAATTCTATTGGACCGACAAGGTCCATTTCGTCGGTTGGCAGCCTGAGAATCCCCAGGAATGGCAGACGGCCTTTCACTACCTGGCCGCCGCCTTAGGGACGGATCGCGAGGGGGATCCCCGCCTCGTCATCATCCAGAACGATGAGGTTTCCGCTAACCCGGCCGCCTACATCCTGGCCCTCAAGGCTTATTGGCAGACGGCGGAGTGGAAGAATGAGGAAGGGAAGATGGTGAGGCTGTGGGGGGACAACTGTCTCTCCAAGAATGGCGTGATCATCGTCGTTGGTACGCGCGACGGGCAAACCGTTGATTGGGCCCGTCTTCAAACCACGATGCCGCAGGGTAATGAGTGGTTGGAGGACACCGACCTCGTCAATCGGACGCTCAAGGGTCTGCCGCTGACGCCCGAGGCCATTATCGGCGCCGTTCGGGGCGAGTACTACACGAAAACCTACACTGACGGTCGGCCCCCGAAGCAGAAGATCCGCGGGGTGTTCTCCGGCGGGGCGATTGCCCAGCTCCTGTGGGGCCTGACCCCCGAGGGCGAGAAGGACCCTGGCAACCCAGGGTTCATCCGTGTTTCGATGTCCGGTGACGATCCCGAAGACGTGGGGACGGGATACCTCTTCCTAGAGGGTGAGATCCAGCCCACGAGCGGGCAGAAGACGGGGATCGTTATCGGAGTCTTTTTCTTGTGTTTGGTCGGTTGGGTGGTGGTGGCGCTTCGCGGCGAGCGCGAGGACTGGGGTCGGCGCCATCGGCGCCATCGGCGCTATGACCGGCGCAACTATCGCCGGTGGTAATCGCAAGCAAGAAGGATTAGGAGGAATCCGATGAAAATTGCTCTGATTTCTTTGGCGGTGGTTTTGATTCTCATCGTTGGTGTGGTGGCGGGGTTGGCTTACTACATCTTCATCTCCCTGCCGAACCAAGAACTGGGCTACGTTACGTCGTTGAACGCCCAGTACGTGATGAACCAGAACGATCTTTCTGAGTTCATCTCCGGCTACGACGAGCAGTTCGGCGTCTACAACACCGCTCTCGGGGGTCTGGAGGACTTCGTTGTCGACGCCGTCAAGGGCCGATATGACGTCCGCGACGCCGTCGGCAACCCGACGGGTACGATTGATGGTGGCCTCTTCATCAGCGTCATCGTTGAGGCCTACCCCGATACGACAGGTATCACCGATCTCGCTCAGCGGCTGATGGACTACATCGCCGCTCAGCGCGCGGAATTCAAAAACAACCAGGACAAGCTCCTGGACATGCTCCGCGTCTACGACGCTTGGCGGCAGGAACGGCCTCGCTGCTACTTCCTCAACATGGCTGGTGGGAACCCGTCCGACCGGCTGGTTGCCCGGATCGGTGGTCAGACGTACACCGGGCAGGAAGCGTTGGACAAGATGTGGACGATCGTCCTGGCCAGCGACGCCAAGGAGGCCTTCGAGACGGGGACGATGGAGCCGCTCACTCCTCTGTCCAGCCCGTAAGATTTGTTGAGCGTTTGTGTCACACCCCCTAGATTCGTCCAGGGGGTGTTTCCTTTTGTGGGGACAGGATAAAAATATATAAGGGCTATGCACGTGCATGGCCGATATATACCT
>CAZQCZ010000037.1:0-1953 GCA_964592215.1 uncultured Candidatus Saccharibacteria bacterium | reverse complement strand
TAAAGCTAGGTAGTGATTCAGTTGGGGCTAGATTAGGGTTATGTCCTACCGTGATGTTTCCCTCTCTCGTCTGGAGATGTTGACAGACAATGCCGGGTAGCGTATTCTATGCTTGTCCGAAGACAACGGGTGTCGTTAAGGCTTAATATCCCGTCGAGGAGGTTTGTAGGGTGCTTGAGTGGCTTAGGTAGCTTAAGTTGCTCGGGATTCCTCGGCGGGCGCCGAGGTTTTTGTTATGTCAACCAAGGCTGACAAGGTACAACAAGTAGAAGAACTGTCTGGGGGGCTTAAGGAGTCCCGGGCGGTGGTTTTTACCGACTACACTGGTCTTTCCGTCAGGGAAGTATCAGAGTTGCGGAAGAAGCTTCGAGAGCTGTCGGCCGAATTTAAAGTTATCAAGAACACTCTCATCAGTTTGGCGGCAGACAAGGCGCAGCTTCCCGCCGCGGATTTGGGCGGGCCGACGGCCGTCCTCCTCTCGCGAAAAGGTGACCCGATCGAGTGCATAAAAGCGGTTGTCTCCTTCCTTAAAGGTAAGGGGAAAGGGACAATCAAGTCCGGGATCTTCGAGGGCGCGTTGAAAAGCGCTGCGGATGTGTCAGAACTGGCCTTAATCCCGTCGAAGGCGGTCTTGGAGGGCCGTTTAGTGGGAATGCTGAACGCTCCGATTTCTCGTTTCGTCAACGTTATGTGCGGTAATCAGCGAAGTTTAGTGTCTGTTCTGTCTGAAGTGGCGAAGCGAAGAGGAGGTGAAAACTAGGAAATTGGGTAATTAGGTAATCAGGTAGTCGGGAAGAGCTTCCGGTTGCCCAGTTACCTAGTTGTCCAGTTACCCAAACAGATGGTCGAAGAGAAGAAAGAGGAAAAGAAGGAACCTGCTAAGGCGTCTGGCGATAAGGGAAGCGACGTGAAGCTCTCCAAGAAAGCTCAAGAAGTCCTTAAGGCGGTTGAAGATATGTCCGTTCTTGAGTTGAACGAGTTGGTGAAAGCGTTGGAGGAGAAATTCGGCGTTTCCGCGGCGGCTATTGCTGCTTCGGCAGCTGCTGTTCCGGCTGTTGCCGCGGCGGCGGAAGGCGCGGGGGCCGCTCCCGAGGAAAAATCCGAGTATGACGTAGTTCTTGCCGCTGCCGGGGAGAACAAAATTGCGGCGATCAAGGCCGTTCGGGAAATCAATCAGAATCTCGGATTGAAGGAAGCCAAAGATCTCGTCGAAAGCGCACCTAAGCCAGTTCTCCAGGGCGCCAAGAAGGAAGACGCCGGAGCGGCAAAGAAGAAGCTGGAAGAGGCTGGATGTAAGGTAGAGCTCAAGTAGGGCTAAGGACACAGGTTTAGCGGATGGGAGCGGATAAGTTTCTATACAGAGATCTTTCCTATAAAAGCGTTGGGGCGATTAATAATGTTCGCAATACTTATGGTTCGGGGTAGAAGGAGGTTATTGCGAATTTCGGCTCAAGCGACCGTTATCTCAAGAGAGTTACCTTGACGAAGTAGGGTTAGCTTTGTCCGCTAGATCTGCCGCTAATCCGTTCCATTCGTGTGCTTGTCGTCAGTTGACGACCCAGTAGTCAAATTCCAAGTCCCACTCTAATGGTTCGTCGAGCGAAACTTCAAATTTTCCATCTTCTTTCTTGCTAACAAACATCAGCTGGCCATTGGTTGAGCCGAGCGGTGTGATAAAGATTTTGCTCTCGGGCGTCGCTTCTTTGTCTTCAACAGTGGCGACGGTTTCTCCTGCCTGAATGACCGCCTCGCCGGCGGTTTTGCCGCTAGCTACAGCCTTGCCATCGAGGAAAATTTCGTCAGCCTCCAGCCGGTCAGTTTTGATCAACTTCGCCGTCAACGTTCCAATGACGTCAACTGTCTCCGCTACCACCTTTTCGAACACAGCCGAGATAGTTGCCGTTATCTTCTCGAAGATTCCTTCTTTTGCCTCGACCTTCTCGGTCAGGATCT
>CAZQCZ010000036.1:0-6615 GCA_964592215.1 uncultured Candidatus Saccharibacteria bacterium | reverse complement strand
AATTTCTATATCATTCTCGGTGTCTTTGGGTTGGTGGTGGGGAGTGGGGGATTGGCTCTGGCTTTCAAGGAAAGGTCGCTGTCGCCCTTGACAGGACTGCCCTTACGCGCCGAAGAGGAGTTGGGAGATGACAAAGACGAGATAACCCAGGATAAGAGCTAAGGCCTCCTTGGCCGTGACTCTATACTCCGTCCAGACGAAGAAGGAGAAGATTATAAGAGTGAGCACCAAGACGCCGGCGCTGGTTAGGAAGATATCCGGCCTTTCGACGGCAATCGGTCGAATTATGGCCGTCACACCCAGGACGAGAGTAGCGTTGGTGACAATACTCCCGAGAATATTTCCCATTACCATCGCTCCCTGGCGTTTTTTTGCGGCGGGTATCGTAAACGCGAGCTCTGGCAGGGAAGTGCCAAGGGCAAGGACGAAGATCCCGATCAAGATACTGGGGATTCTTAAAGCAGTGGCGATCACCTCGCTGGATTGGATGAGAAATTTAGAGCTTACTAGGAGAACAAGTAATTCGAAGCCGAAGAGCGTAAACTCCAGGGCGAGAGGTCTCGCTTCACGGTGGTTAGTGATGACTTTTGTATATTCCCGGCTCTGAAAAAGAAGAGTGTAAACATAGATAGCGAAGAAGAGCAGAAGAATCACACCCTCGATACGGTCGAGGTTGCCGTCAAGAAGCATTATGAGCGGGGCGGCCGCCGAGAGGGCCGTATAGAAAATTTCTTTATTTCTAACATTGGTTTGCACCCGCAACCCTCCGGCAATCAGGACGGCCAAGCCGAGAATTATTGTCGGGTCGGCAATATTGGAACCGATGACGTTTCCTAAGGAGAACGTTGGCCTTCCTTCGATGGCGGAGACGACTCCGACAAATAATTCGGGGAGGGAGGTAGCAACAGCCATAAGAATAAACCCGACCATATATTCGGAAATTTTTAGCTTCAAAGCGATTCTGGTCAGGGACTCAACCAAAGCGACGGAAGATTTCGCTAGAGCTACGGCGGCGATGATAAGAATGGCGAAATCCAGCAACATCCGGACAATTTTATCTGATACAATTGGGGCGGTGCAAATAAGACGGTTCGTGGGTCTTTGGTTGCCTGTACTTCTCTGGGTGGGCCTGATCTACTATCTTTCCTCGATACCAGGTCTTGCCATCGGCGAGGGGGCAGTCGATTTTTGGACAAGAAAACCGGCTCATGTTGCCGAGTACGCCATCCTCTTTCTCCTTTTAATACGGGCGATGAGGGGGGGCTTATCGTGGGGGCGCCGCAAGATCATTATCGGAGCCGGTATTTTCTCCCTTATTTATGCAGTGACCGACGAGTTTCACCAGAGTCTTGTCCCTCTTAGGGAGGGGCGGTGGTGTGATCTGGGTTTTGACCTTCTGGGATTGGCTGTTGGTTTTTTCTTGCTCCGTTTCTGGTGGGGCAGTAAGTGGTCCGGCCAAAACTGATAAAATCAGGATAGGAGGGGTTGCCTTCTGGAGTCCTATAGTGTAAAATGGAAGGTAGGATGATAAAGATGGTCAAGAGAGTTCTAAAAGCAGGCAGGAAGCGATTTTGGCACTTCTGTCTCAAGAATGCCTGTTTCATTCTTCCTTACCCCGAGCGGGGCACCCGCGCCCGTCTCCTTAAGAATTCGTCCTTGTCCGCCTATGTTTTGGTGCTAATTATCTTTCAGCTCTACGTCTATCATCTCTCGCCGCAAATCTTAGGTTTCGCCACCAATATAATCGTCAGCGACCTTTACCAAGAGACAAACGAGAAACGAATCGAAGCTGGGGTTGCCCCTCTCGAAGTAGATTCTCGGCTCGAGCAGGCGGCGTTGGCGAAGGCGCAAGATATGTTTAGCAAGGATTATTGGGCTCACTATGCGCCCGACGGCTCAACTACTCCTTGGCAGTTTATTATCAGCGCCGGTTACACCTACAAGTTCGCTGGTGAAAACTTGGCAAGGGGTTTTGATACCTCGGTCTCCGTCGTGGAAGCGTGGATGGCTTCGCCCTCCCATCGGGCTAATCTTCTGGCCGATTGCTACCAGAATATTGGGATTGCCGTTGTTAATGGGGATCTCTTGGGGAAGGAGACGACTCTTGTTGTCCAGATGTTTGGGACGCTGCAGCCGGTGGTTGTGCCGGAGACATCGGAACCTGTATCGTCTGCTCCATCCAGCACTCTACCCAGCGACGTTGCTGGCACATCGGGCAGTCCGGCGGAAACGCCGGCAGCAGCAGAGCCCGAACCGGAGCCAGCTTCGGTTGTTGGGCCAAGCGAAGTAGCTATCTCCCAACCGGCGGCTCTAACGGATGTGGTCGTATCGCCGTTGGCTCGGGTCGCCAGGGTGGTAAATCCTGTTTCCTCGCCGAAGGTAATTCCTTTAGGCTTTGGGTTTATGCTAATGGGGCTATTTGCTCTGGATGAGCTAGCAATGCTTCGCGGTGGCCTTACCCGTGAGGAGATGCGGCGGACAGGGGAAAACATCGCTCATGTGTCGCTTCTGGGATTGCTGATGGTACTCGTTCTGCTAACGAAGACAGGGGGTGTTCTATGATGAGAAAGGACTGGTTGTTGATTACGCACGTCGTTGTTTTGTTGTCGATTCTGGTCGGTGCTCTTTGGGCGTTTACTTATTTCAGCGGCGCGGCTTTGCAGCAGTTCTGTGTCATTGTTGTGGCCGTTGTCGCCCACATCGTTTGGGGGGCGATTTATCATTCGCTTAGTAATCGGCTGACCGTGGGGCTTCTCTTGGAGTATATCCTTATCGGCGCTTTGGTGCTGCTTCTCTTCTCGTGGACTTTGTTCTCTTAGCCGTTTTCGCCGAGGGCGGATCATCTTTTGGCTGAAGCCATAGGCTATACGCCGCAGGCCGAATTTTTCCGTTTGATGTGCTACCCCGTGGGTTGATATCGTTTCATTAGTGATGGGCAAGAGGGTTGTCGTCATTGGTGGGGGAACAGGGACTTACTCTGTTCTCTCCGGTCTGAAAAAATATCCTTTGGAAATCAGCGCCGTTGTTTCGATGGCCGACTCGGGCGGATCGGCAAGAAAGGAGCGGGACGAGTGGGGATTGCTCCCCGTCTCCGATGTGCGGAAGGCCCTTTTGGCCCTTGCTGGGGAAGGGGAGCAAGAGGGGATGATTCGTGAGTTAATGAATTACCGCTTCTCCGAGGGTGTTGGCGTTGAGGGAACAACCTTCGGCAACCTCTTTTTGGTTGCCCTTTCCAATATTCTGGGATCTCAGGAGGAGGCGATTGGCAAACTGGGGAAAATTCTCGGGATTAGGGGCCAGGTCTTGCCTGTTACTTTGAAGCAGACTAATTTGGTAGCGGAATACGATGGAGGCTTAGTGGTAGTTGGCGAGCATGAGATTGATGAGCCAAAGCACGATGGCCGGATGGCGATCCGTCGGGCCTATCTCCTCCCTCCAGTTAAGGCTCACCCGCCAGCCGTGGCGGCGATTGAGAAAGCTGACCTGATTGTGGTGGGGCCGGGCGATCTTTTTACGAGCCTTATTCCCGTACTGCTAGTGGAGGGGATTTCCAAGGCATTGCGGCGGTCGCGGGCAAAGAAGATTTTTGTTCTCAATCTTATGAACCGTTATGGACAGACGTACGGCTTTGCCGCTTCTGATTTTCTTTCGACGCTAGACGAGTATCTTGGGGCATCCGTCTTTGATCACGTTTTGGTAAATAATATGCCGTTGCCAGAAGACGTATTGCGGCATTATGCCCTTTCGGAGCAGTCATATTCAGTTGCGGATGACTTGCCTTGTCGGCAGGCAGGCCTGAATGATGGCCAGAGCGCCGCGGTCGTGCGCGGCGATTTCCTTTCGCGGCAAGTGACAGAGCCGCAGATAGGGGATAAACTTAGACGGAGTCTCCTTAGACACGACCCGGAGAAATTGGCAAGGGCAATAATGGCGATCATCGAGGATACAAATTAGGTAGTTTGTTTGAGTCACGGGCGCGTCAGCGCGGTGTCAAATGTGCGGCATCTTTGGCTACATTTCCCAAAAACCAAAATCTGATCCTGCCTCCTTTCTCGTTGAGGGGTTGAAGCGATTGGAATACCGCGGCTACGACTCCTGGGGCATTGTTTATGGCGAGAAACCCGTGCTTTTGAAACAAGCTGGAAAGATATCGGAAGCAGCCATTGGCCATAGGCCATTAGCCGTTGGCCAGTCCGCTTTAGCGGGACTCGGTCATACCCGTTGGGCGACTCACGGCGGCGTGACGGACGAGAACGCCCATCCCCATCTCGATTGCTTCGGTCGGGTAGCAATTGTCCACAATGGAATCATTGAAAACTGGGAGGAGCTGAAAAAAGACTTAAGGAGAAAGAATCATGAATTTAGGTCGGAGACGGACACGGAAGTGGCGGCGCATTTAATTGAAGAGCAAATGGCAGATAGCGAATGGCGAACGGCAAGCCTGACGGAGGCGGTTAGGCAAGTTTTCAACCGGCTTGAGGGATTTAACGCGATTGCCGCTTTCTTCCCCGAGGCACAGACGATTGTCGCCTTTCGTAGCGGATCGCCGCTCATAGCGGGAGTTGGTGAGGGGGAATGCTTTCTCGCTTCTGATATTCCTGCCTTTTTGCCCTACACGCGACAGGTCGTTTTTCTCGAGGACGGCGAGGGAGCGGTATTGAGTCCGGAATTACAGGTTCAAAATGGAACATTAGGAATCAAAATTTTGGAAGCGAAGACCGGAAGAGAAAGACCGACTAAGGTTGAGAGAATTAGTTGGAGGGTAGAAGATGTTGACAGGGGGGAGCATCCCCACTTCCTGATCAAAGAGATCAAGGAGCAGCCACAGGTTATTGCCCGGTTGGCGGAGTATCCCAAGAAAGAAATTGAAGGCGTCGCCGATCTAATCGAGAATGCGTTTGGGAGCTATTTTGTGGCCTGCGGAACCGCGTCAAACGCGACTCTGGCGGCTACTTACCTCTTCTCCGGAATTGCGAAGCGTCATATTAATTTCACCGTCGGATCGGAATTCTCCTTCTTGGAAGATTTTCTCACCCCCGAGTCGCTTTTAATTGCTGCTTCCCAGTCCGGGGAGACGATGGATACGCTTGAAGCCGTTCGCGCCGCTAAGAGACATGGTTCTAAGGTTGTTGCCCTGACGAATGTTCTCGGCTCGTCGCTGACGCGGCTGGCCGATGAGACCTTAATGCTGAATTGCGGGCCGGAGAAGGCGGTTCTGGCGACCAAATCATATACGGCTAAGTTGGCCCTTTTTCTTCTTTTGGCTTATCAGTTAAATGGCAAACTTTCAGAGGGGAGGGAAGTGCTTGCTGAAACAGCTAAAGGAATATCCGACCTTGTAGCTAAGGATTTTGAGGAGCAGATAAGGGCATTGGCAGGAAGGTTGCGGAAGGTCGAGCATCTTTACGCTATCGGCAGGGGAGTGAACTACGCCACCGCTTTGGAGGCAGCGCTGAAAATCAAAGAAGTTTCCTATATTCACGCCGAGGGATTTGCCGGTGGGGAATTGAAGCATGGGGTGATTGCTCTGATTGAACCGCCGAGGATAGTCGGGGGGTTGGGGACACCATGTTTAGTCTTCGTCGCTAATGACGAAACCAAGGCCTCCGTTTTGTCAAACGCCAAAGAGGTAAAAAGCCGCGGCGGTCTTATCATCGGCGTCTCGCCGGAGAATAACGAGGCTTTCGACGAGTGGGTTAGGGTTCCCAATGCCGGTTGGGCATCGCCGATTGTCAACATCGTCCCCGCCCAACTGCTCGCTTATTTTCTTGCCCTTGAGAAGGGATTAGACCCTGATAAGCCGCGGAACTTAGCGAAGTCGGTAACGGTGAAATAAGAACCTTGCCTTCGGCAAGAACCTTCTTCCTCTCTTCGTTCGGAATAGCCAATAGCAAAAGAAAGACCCCGTGTCGTGTTGACCACGGGGTCTTTGCTACTGACTACTAGATGCCGAGGCTCTGTGCGAAGAGCTCGAAGAGCTTGTCGTTCCCGCGCTCTTCACCTGCCTTCTTGGGGCGATAGAAGGCAACCTCAGACATCACGATCCGGCCGCTCCCATCGGAGAGGACACGCAAGTGGGCCGCGCCTGTATCTACTGTTTTCAACTTTCCTGCCTCAAAGCCGCTCTTGAGGAGGATGGTTCCCACCTGAAGGCCAATCCTCTGCCCGATACCGGGCTCCCACTGCCCCGCAGCTACAGCGACATGGAAGTTGGCGACAACAACGACCCTCCCCTCCGCAGCGCCAAGGGCGTGCTGGAGGCGGAGCGAGGTTGTCTGCGCCCTTCCCATGTGGGGGTGCTTGAGGGCAACCGTCGGGCCCGATGGCAATGGTTCCGG
The DNA here is from genome assembly GCA_964592215.1 of uncultured Candidatus Saccharibacteria bacterium. GTDB lineage: Bacteria > Patescibacteriota > WWE3 > 9FT-COMBO-53-11 > 9FT-COMBO-53-11 > CAZQCZ01. The sequence goes on along the minus strand of CAZQCZ010000036.1, from coordinate 277 downwards.
ACCCTCCCCGTATACGACCTTCTCTTCCATGATTTGCCGCATGGTTGAGAGGGGCAGCTCTTTACCCACGCGAGCGAGGGCCTTTTCCACTGCCTGCTCGAGCTCCTCAATCAGGACGGCGCGGAAGGTCACCAGGGGAGTGACACCTACCTCCCTTTCCCAATCCTCATGGTTCCCCTCGATGTAGAGGAACTTCACGAGGGAGGTCTTGATAGCTTCCTCAATGTTGCCGCTCGCCTCAAACGCTTTCGTGAAGCGTGCTTCGAAGACCTTAGTG
>CAZQCZ010000035.1:0-6675 GCA_964592215.1 uncultured Candidatus Saccharibacteria bacterium | reverse complement strand
GGGGTGGGAACAAATACGGGAGCAATCTCTTGTATCTCGAGATTAATCGTTTCGAGTCGTTGTTTTTCGGCAAGATCAGCCGGCCCAAGCGCCACCTCCTCTTTGAGAGAAGCAAGATACTTCCGGAGCTGCCTTTCCGCTTCCTCGGGAGAAATTTCTTCCTCAGCTACTGTTCTCACCGCTCTTAGGGTGGGAATGGTGAGGAATTCCGGCAGCTCCGCCTTCTTCTGCCAGACCCACCTCGTCGGCGAGAAGATAGCGCGGAAGAAGGCCGCTAACCATTGGTCCATCGGCTGATCCTGGACGGGGACAAGGGCAAGGCCAATGCCGAGGAAAAAGAGGGTCGCGGCGAGAGGGATTCGAAAGAGGGAGATGAGAGGGGAAACAAAGGTAATGTAAGCAAAGAGGCCGAAGCCGGCGAGGTAGCCGAATTGCTTAAGGGTAAGGTCACCCACAAGTTTAAACTGGATGCCCAGTATTTGTTGGGGAATAGGGTGTTGCTTTGTTGTCTGTTGCTCTTCAGGCATTTGGACAGCGATCCGTGACTGTTAGTTGGTGGAAAGCTTTTAAGCTCCCCCCTTAACCACAGGATAGCAAAAACAAGGGCGAGACGGTGATAAGCGAGAAGGACAAGTTGCCTTCCGACTTAGAGTCTGACTAGCTACTTTAATCCTGTCGAGAGCCGGGGGCTAAAAGCCCTCGGATGAAGACAGGAGGAAAGGAAAGATCTCGAGGCCGAAGGCCGAGAAAAGCCGAGGCCTATCAGGCCTCGGATATTTACTTCCTCCTGACAGGAGGATTGATGGCGTTCGAAACGATGGAAGGAGCCTTAAAGACGAAGACGAGGGATATTACCACTATAAAGGAGGCGAGGATGGAGGTGGAGTAAATGGCGGGAATACCGCCAAGGGCATGGCTAAGGGCCTCACTTATCTCATTTGGATCTACTATTGACTCCATTATGTCCCTGAGGAAGAGGGCAGTGAAGGTGAGTACAAAAGCAATTGCTGGGAACGCAGCACAGTCAGCGACGATTCCTCTAAAGAAACCACTGATCTGTTCTTCCTGTCCAGGGAGGCTGCCTATCAGGAAAATGATGGGGGAAAAGACCGCCTTGTAAAGCAGTTTGACGATCTTGAGGATAATTTGAATAGCGGCACCGATAAGGCCAATCGCCATTACCACTGACATAGTGTTGAGGAGGATTAGGGCTTGAAGCGCTTGGGCGCCTGTCTGCTCGCTCTCGGGTGCGGTGAGGAACGGCTGAACTACAAGAAACAGGGTGCTCCCCGCTATCCGAGCCGTGGTGTCCCCAAGAACCAGTCTCATGACTCCTCCTGTGGTGGTGTATTCCAAGTCTTCTACGTCTTCTACACCACTGCTTATGACTTCGCTGATAAGGGTGGAACCGAAGACACCAATAACGTCAAAAGTGAGGGCGACAAGTGAAAAGGAGAAAGTAATGAGGACGAGCCCGATCAGAAGCCTCGGCAGGGCCGAAGTGAAAGAAAGCACTACCCTTGGGGCAATCTGCTTCTGAAACATGATCATGAACCCGATTGCGATCATGACGAGGAGGAAGAGTCCGTATGCCAGGTTCCTTGTTGCTTCCCACATAGTCTGGACAACCTCGCCGCCAAGGTTTAGCAGGTTTTCCCCAGCCGTGGCGCTAGCACTTTTGTTGAAGATATTACGCGATAATTGCCATTTAAGGTGTTCGGCGAAGTGCATCTCACGAAGGCCCGGAGGATCTTGGTAGGCAGCGTCTATCGCTGAGGCGGCAGCGAAAGTCAGGCCGTAACCCCAGTCGCCGTTCATCATTGCCTGCAGTGTTTGTCCGCTCATGTCTGTGTATGATATTCCCCAAAAGAAGACTAAGGAGTTGTTTAGCAGGGAAACAACGGCGTTCTTGATCAGGCAGTCAATATCGGTTATGCAGGCGGCCGCATCCCAGACAGAATCGACAAAACCGCTGACCCTGTTGTACACCGTTCTAAGGCCTTCAAAGACGTCGATTTGGGCTTGAGCCGGTTGCGCATGAGAAAAGAAAGGAACGGCGGCGAGGACGAAAGCGGCAATTAGGAGGAAGACTCTTTTGCCAAGCATCACCTCTATTCTAGGGAATTGGCTGTTTTCTTGTCAAGTGGTGCTACCCGAACGATTGGTTCTCCCCCGCTCCCCCCCCACATTCCTTCTTGCTCTCGGCTAATGACCCATGGCGGGCGGCGATTCTGCTAAACTAACAGTGATGGCGAGAGTACCGCGTCCAGCTACCTTCTTCCAACTTCTTTTCGGCCGCCCTCGGCTACAGCCAAAGTTTCCCGCTCCTCGGATGATGGCGCCGTTCGGGGAGCGGCTGATGGCCGGGGTTGACGCATTCGCTAGGGAGTACGATGCCCCCGCTTGGTTTGCTGATTACCTCAAGGCTGATCTGCAAGCATCTTTTAATGTTTTTGAAGCTAGGTCTGCTTATGAACCGTTCGCTGTTGCGCCGGTAACGGTCAATCTTCTCGCGTTCGCTACCCATCCAATTGCAACAACGATGGATACATTAGCGGGGACCCTCGGGATTGAGAAGGGGGTTTTGGGCGGGTTTCTCCCTTCCTTTAGTCTGAGCCGGACGGAGAGAGAGACGTGGTTAATGCGCTTTACTGATGCCCAAGGCGGCTGGGTTGACGCCCAGGGCAACCCTGTCGTTCCCCGCTCCCTTCAGGACGGTGTTCTCAGTTGGGCTAGCAATACTGGCGTTCGCGTTGTTCGACAGTTGCGGGAGAAAATGGTGGAAGGGACGCCGGGCTTGGCCGTCCTGATGGCGTCGGAGCTTCAGCGAATTAAGGTACCAGTAAGTGGGGTAAATCTTAGCCAGTTTCTTGCTGAGGCGCAAGTAGCCGAAAGAGAGATTAGCGCCCGTTTGAGCGCCGCCGAGCGCGCTTCCGAGGGCGGCGATTGGGCGACAGCAGACCGTCTTTGGGGTGAAGCGGAAAAGCTTCAGGCGTCATGGGGAAAACAGCATCAGGCTCAGCAAGGAGCAGTCATTAGCGAATTTGGACGGCAATTGAACGATCCTCGGACTGGCCTTGCCAGCACCGCCGCTGGCCAATTCTGGGTCCACTGGCAGAAGCGGAAATATTACTACAGCACTTTGAATCTTCTTCAGACCTTCCACGCTAAAGGCCTCCGTGGAGTGCTCTACACCTATGGCTACACGGCGCTTACCAAGCGCCTTTTTGCCAAGGGGACCTGGCGTTATTGGTTGTACCCCGCGAACGTTATCGGGGAGATCAAGAGTAGGGCTTTTGGTTGGCTGTTGAAGCCCATCTTGGGCGGACTGACAGCGCTCAAGACAAGGATTGCCCGCTTGAAATACGAACTTTTTACCAAACACATTGCGAATGCGTTCAATAAACTCGTCAAGATTCCTGTCAGAAAGGCTGTCAACTGGGTGCTCGTAAAGCTTGGGTTCAAAGCACTCGGGGCGGCGGTGGGAAGTGTCATCCCCGGCATTGGAAACGCTGTTGGGGCGGTCATCGGCGCGGTTGTCAGCTTCTTTGCCCAAGTACTGGTGGAGAAAGTGGCCGGATCGGTGCTTAAAGGAGTTCTTTACGTCGTGGGGGGGGCAATCGTCATTATTGGCGGCCTCATCTTGGGGGGAGGGTTATTTTTTTCCACCATCCTCCTTCCTATTATCTTCAATACCAATGCCGTTTTCCCCCAAGAAGTTAGTGGGGCGGGCCGCCCGAGCGCTATCGTCGCCACCGCTGGCGTTTGTGCCCCCGGACCTTCCTGCACCAACTTCCAAACTGTCATAAGGTTTAGCAAAGATGGCCAAACTCATCCAGTGCATTGGCGCGTCTTCATTAAGAATGACAGCAACGAGCGGCAGACAGGCTCTTACCGTGATGACCGTTGCCTCGGGGGGACGACAACTTCTTTTGACCTTGACCCGGGCGATTCTCAGGAGTTTTCCTGCGATCAGGATATCCGCGCTGACGTGGAAAGAGTAATCGCTAACATTGTCGATGGAACAGTTGATAACGGCGGTGGCAAATTCTCCGCCTCGGCGTCAGTAATCATTGGCGATCCCGGCGTTGTCTACCCCACCGGTTGGCCGCTCGCTCGCGGATGTATTACCCAAGGGCCGGGGGGAAGCTACTCGCATGTTGGTGCCGAGGCAATTGACATCAGCTTTGAGAATATCGCCGGAGATCAGATTTACTCGACTCATGACGGTACGGTAATCGCCGCCGGCTACTGCGACTCTAGGGCCGGCAACTGTGTTAAGGTCCGCTCTCCGGCAGGCTTTACGACCCATTACAGCCACTTGATGACCGTCTCCGTCAGGAGAGGAGACGTTGTTCACTATGGTCAGCCCCTAGGGACGGTGGGGATGACAGGTCATGCGACTGGTCCTCATCTCCACTATGAATTTACCGGCCTGAAAATGGCTCCCCCTTACATTCCGAGGGATGTTCCCGCGTGCGCATCTGCGGAGGAGTGTTCGTCGATGACAATAGGAATGAGTTGTTGGCAATGAAATTAGGCGAGATCCGCGAATTCTTTTTGAACAATTGGAGAAAGATAGGGGCCGTTGTCTTTCTCATTTTGGCCATCGGCATGGGGCTCGAGGTCGGCTACCAGCGACTTGTTGCCACCCCCGTAGTTCCTGACAGCGAGAAGCTGCCGCCTTTTGATCTTGCCGGCGAAACTGCGGCAGTGAAGGGGCAAGTTTCCCTTGTCTCCCTCTCGGAGGCTGAACTTCCCGACAAGGCGGTTGCTTATCGGGCGGAGCCGCTTGGCCTTACCCTTAGTGAGAGTGCGGCGGATGAATTGGCTGCTTCTTTCGGCTGTTCCAATGGACCGCGGCGAATACCGGCGTCGACCGAGGGTGACGGCGATATCTTGGTCTTCTTCGGCGAGGGAAGCACGCTAACGGTCGCCACCCGGCCACGAAGCCTTAGCTACGTCGCCGAATGTGCGACGGGTAACGAGGGAACTCTCTATAGCCAGTCGCAAGCGCTGGCGGAGGCGGAAAGCTTTATGGAGTCGAAGGGATTGCCGGTGGATGCGCTCACCGCCTTTCGGGTAAGGTTCCTTAACTCGGGGGTAAATGTTTACGTGGAAGCGGCCGATCCGGCGAAAGCAGAGTTTGTCGAAGCCTTGTTCGTTTGGACGGTGGGGGAGAGAGTTCTTTTGGGCGCCTCGCCGGCGGATGTCGCCGCCTCGCTTATCTTTGATCGCCAAGGCCGGGTTGTCTCGCTGAAGTTCAGATACCTGGACAGTTCATTTACTCAATTTGGGGAGGTGGAGCTGCTCGGCTCGGATGTTGCCGTAAAGCAATTGGCCGAGAGTGGCCTTGTTGTTTCTGCCAACGTCCCGGGGAGGATGTCCGATCAGGCGGCAGCGGTTGACATTTATTCCTTTGCCCCGGAGAGTACCCAGCTGGTCCTCTGCCAAACGGCCGCTAACGACTTCCTTTATCCCGTCTACCTTTTTGAAGGCTCGGGCTGGAGCTCAAGCGGAGTCCAGGTTAATGCTGCCGTTTATCTCCCTGCTGTTTCTCCGGAATATGTAAAGGAGCGGTGAATAATTAGGTAGGCCGTAATTAGTAACCGGGGCAAAGGACTCCTCTCGTCTGCGCGCCTCTATAAATTGAAGATCGCGCCGAAAAGATTTCCGGCGAGGGCGCCTAGTTTGGTCCAGAAGTTGCCGCTGTCAGCCGCAGCGTTACCGGCAGTAGTATTCAGTGTGGCTGGTGTTGTCGCGGCGCTCTGGCTCGATTCTTTCATAAAGTCCCATTCTCCGGTGGTGCAGACAGGATTGTCGCAGGCAAAGGTATCGGCGTCGCAGATGAGGACCCCGCCGGGCGGGACTTCGTAAGTGTAGCTGTTGAAGAGGACGGTTCCGTTGGGGAAGCGGCCGGGGTCTATCCAGTTGACGGCAAATTCGTCCCAGTTGGGACCGGGGATAACCGGATCAGTGTCGCAGAGGCGGTAGGCGTTCCCGTAACAGATAAGGACTGTTAGTTGGGCAAAGCGGTCGGTGGCGAGAGAACAGGCCGGAATGTAGTGTGATCCTGACCCCCGTCGGCGGCAGGCATCATTCAAGCCCTCTGGCGGAACTTCACAGAATATTGGGCCGCCTTCCTCTGTTGCCTCCTCACAAACGCCGGTGGCGGCGGAAGATGGCGGCATTAGAAATTGCTCGACAATGCACCTGCCGGCTTCGGTGCCAGGGTCTTTGAGGGGCAGTTCGGAGGTTTTGGTCAGAAGCCCTAAACTCTCTGAATCGTAAGTGAACGGGATATCGACGCTAACTTCCTCGCCTCTTTTGAACCTCATTCCCGGGATGATAAAAATGTCAAGGGCCCCCCCGCCGCTTCCCCCGACGACCCGACTTGTTTTATCTACATAGGAGACCTTTGATTGGTTTCCCCCTAAAGGAGCCTCGACAACTCCTGTGACTGTGCCTCCGTCGCACACGCCATCGCCGCCCGTTTCCGGGTCCTCGACGCAATCGGGGTCATTAGTATCTACTCCACCGCCGTGATCATCACTCTCCGCCCCCCAAATAACAGTCCGTCCTTCTTCTGGATGGATAGTGCTGGTATAGTCGCACTCAATATCAGGAAGGGTAGCTGCGGGGGCGCCGGGAACAAATATCTGTCTGAGGAACGAG
>CAZQCZ010000034.1:0-6786 GCA_964592215.1 uncultured Candidatus Saccharibacteria bacterium | reverse complement strand
GACAGGGACTCTTGAGGGTATTTACGGCCATTTAACGGATCTACCGGAGAAAACAAGAAAGCTTTTGGAAGAGGGGAAGGAGCAGGCGGAGCTTTCGCGGAGGCTCGCCACCATCGTTAGCGATGCTCCCCTTAAACCGGAGCTCAAAGAGTGGGACGAAGCAGTCCTCCAAAGCGAGCCAGCCCAGAACCTCTTCCGCGAGTTCGGGTTTAGATCGCTGCTGAAAGAAGTCGCTAAGCTGCCTTCGGCCGGCGATAGTCAGCTGAAACTTATCTAGCCTTTGCGCGGTTTCTGGCGTTCGGAAGGCGAACGGGCCTATCGCCCTTGTGGTTCTTTGCTTGCAGTTGGTTCCATCAATTGTGATATCTCGTATGAAGTCAGTTCCAACGAAACGCCTTCGTCATGCGTAGCTTCTTTGATGGCAACGCGGAGATTGTCACAAAAAGTATAAAATTCTTCCCTGTTATCAGCCAATACCCTCAGGGCCTTTGTTAACAATTCTGCTTTTTGCTCTTGGGTTGTGTAGCCCAGCGCATTTAGCCTCTTAGAATCCGTCCGTAGGCCCCTAAATCCCGATCTTCTGACGTATTCTTCTCCCATAATGAACAGCTCTCCGGCAAGGCCGGCTGTGTAAGAAATTCCTCGAGCTTCGGTAGACACCCCTCGCAAATCGCTCCAAGCTACTCCACCCAGCTGTTCATAGTGATCGCCCTTTCTGGTTATCGCCGTTTCCAACCTCATTAAGGGAATCCCAAGTTTCACGGAAACAAATGCGTGAGCTCCCTCGTGAGCAGAAAGAGCATCGATGCTTCTTACCAGTTCGGGGTCTAAAGTCCCCTCCTTACTCTCTTTCTTCTGCTGCCCTGGGAGATTCTCGCTAATCGGATCCCTAAAAACCTGCACAGTTAAGTTATATCATAGTCCTGCTGCTGGTTTTCGCTGCAGATCTTTTCGGCGGTCTCTCCGGTTTCTGTTATATAATCTTTTGTGGTATGGGAAAACTTAGGGTAGCGTTAGTTCACGATTTCCTCAATCAATACGGCGGGGCGGAGCGGGTGCTGGAGGCGATTCATGAGCTTTATCCCCACGCTCCCGTTTACACCTCGCTTTACGATCCTTTAAGGCTTCCTCTGCGGATGAGGAACTGGGACGTTAGGCCGTTTCGTTTGCCGAAGATTTCTTTGAGCAAGGCGTACACCTTTCTCTATCCGGTCCTCTTCGAAAGAATCGACCTCTCGGACTATGACCTGGTGATTTCTTCCTCGGCCAATTTCGCCAAAGGCGTCATTACCTGGCCGGGAACATTGCACATCTCCTACATCCACACTCCGCCGCGGTTTCTTTACCACTACCCGACGGAAACGGATAGGCGGAAGATCCGGTTCCTAGAGCCGTTTTTGGCTCCGCTTGACAATCTCCTCCGCATTTGGGATTACTCCGCCGCCCAGCGCCCTGATTTTCTGGTGACTAATTCAAAGGAGACAGCTCGGCGGATCAAGAAGTTCTACGGGAGGGCGGCAGCGGTGATTTATCCGCCGATTAGCTTGGAAGCCAGCAGCCGGCAGTCAGCCGCTCACGACTCACAATCCACGACTCACGACTACTTCTTGATTGTCTCGCGACTCGCATCTTATAAGAGGGTTGATCTTGCCATCGAAGCTTGCAGCCGCCTTGGTTTGCCGCTGAAGATTGTCGGGACCGGGAGGGAAGAGAAGAAGTTGAGGCGGCTCGCAGGACCAATGATAGAATTTCTCGGCTTCGTCGGCGATAGAGAAGTGGCCGAGCTTTATCGTCACTGCCGGGCGTTTATCCTCCCCGGGGCGGAGGATTTTGGGATTACCCCCGTCGAAGCGATGTCGTTTGGCAAGCCGGTAATCGCTTTTGGCGAAGGGGGAGCGTTGGAGACAGTCATCAAGGGAAAGACGGGTACATTTTTTGATCAAGAGACGCCGGAGTCATTGGCAAGCGCCTTGGTGTCATTCAATCCTTCGGGATATGAGGCCAAGGACTGTATCGCCCAAGCGAAGAAGTTTTCAAAGAAGCATTTTCAGCAGGAGTTTGGAGAGTTCGTAAGGGCAAAAATGGGAGAAATGCGATAGCCTCTCCACGCTGTTTCTCATGATGACCGCGACAACGGGGAGGACGAGCTAGGATCTTGCGTGGTAGCACATTGTGGGGAGACTTTTTGTGTCCTGCTTTTGCAGCGCTGGCTGTTCTGGCGCGGTGAGCTGTACACTTTGTTCTAAGGTGGCTAAGGCTCTGCCGACAACAATCTATCTCCTCCGCCATGGGCAAGTGGAAAACCCCAAGCGGGTTGTAAAGGAGAGACTTCCCGGCTTCCCTCTTTCCGAGGTGGGACGGGAGGAGGGCAAAGAGATCGCCCAGTTTTTGGCGAGGAAGAACATCTCAGCTGTCTATTACAGTCCCTTGCTTCGGACGAAACAGACAGCCCAGATTATTGCCTCCCTAGTGAGGTCAAGCTTAAGGCGTGCGCAGGTCTTCTCGAAGTTAGTACTTCGCTTGCGGGGAGGTCTGCCGCCTTGAAGAAGAGGCGTGCGTGGGAGTTCTACGCTAAGTATTATGAGGATCCGCGGCATGTGCTGGCCCGAATGCGGCGGGCGCTGAAACGGATGGTTCGAGAGAATCCTGGCGCCGCGGTCGCGGCCATTTCTCATGGCGGGCCAATAGATTTTTTGCGTGTTCATTTTCGGGGGGTTCGCGATAATGATATCCATCCAGCGGGGTCATTCAATTACGGGGAGATTCTAATTTTGGCGGTCGATCACAACCTGAATCTCCTTAAGAAGCCGCGGGTGGCAAAGGTTGTCTCAAGAGAGAAGCGTGCTGCTTAGCGCTGTTTATGGCTGCCTCGAAGGAAACTTAATCCTCATGTTAGTATTGAGTTTGCAGCGTGGCCTCTCACTTAAGGCGCTTTTATTTGAACGGCTTTTTACGATGGGGCTGATCGTCTGGGAATAAGCTATGCCTGAATTGCCGGAGGTCGAGACAATTAGGAGGGATCTCGAGAAGAAATTGCTTGGGCAGACGCTATCCGGGGTTGACATCCGTCTGTCGAAGATTTTTCAAGGGAAGTCAGCAGATGTCGTCGGCGCCAAAGTCATTGGGATATGGCGGCGGGCGAAACTTCTAGGCGTCGATTTCGATAACGGCAGGACCCTCCTCTTTCACCTGAAGCTTACCGGCCAGCTTGTTCTTGCCTTCGGGGCGGGTGGGGAGATCACGTTTAGCCGTCCGATTCCTTTCGCCGGAATGGAGCTGCCGGCGAAGACAACGCATGCCGTTTTTCATTTTGATGGCAGCCGGCTATTTTTCAACGATTTGCGGCAATTTGGCTGGATCAGAGTCGTCGATAGTAGCCAGAAGGAGGCGATTAGTGAGCAAATGGGGGTGGAACCGTTATCAGGGGAGTTCACTGCCGGAGCGCTGGAGGAGATTGTCTCCAAAACAAAGCGGCCGATTAAGCTCGTCTTGGTGGATCAGGAAAAAATTGCTGGCATTGGTAATATTTATGCTAACGACGCCCTCTTTGAAGCGGGCATTCACCCTCAGCGGCCGGCGAAAGGATTAAGCGCTGAGGAGGTAAAGAGGCTGCGGGATGCCGTTGTCCTGGTCCTTAACGAGGGACTCAAGTATGGCGGGTCTTCGGCGGCCGATGAGTCTTACGTTCGACCGACTGGGGAGCCGGGCGGTTATCAAAAACATTTCCGAGTCTACCAACGGGTGGGGCAGCTGTGCCCGCGTTGCGGAGCGGTGATTAAGCGCGTGAATATCGGAGGCCGCGGGACGTTTTTCTGTCCGAGGTGTCAGAAGTGACGATTGTTTCCCTCATTCTCGAAAATTTCCGCAACTACGAGAGACAGGAGTTTGGGTTTCCTTCGGGGACGATATTGGTCTTTGGTCCCAATACATCGGGAAAGACGAGCTTATTGGAGGCGATTTTCCTTCTCGCTACAGGGACGTCGCCGCGGGCCAGTTTGGATCGAGAGATGGTGCGGGAAGCGATGCCGTTTGCCTCTGTGCGGGGGCGGGTGTCCTCCGCCGAGTTGGGTCATCCGGGGTTAAGGTCCACCTCCGGCGGATTGACCCAAGGGGCCGGGGAATCGACGGGGAGCTCAAAAGAACTTGAAGTCCAGCTGATCGCCCGTGAGGACTCGTCGACGTTGACGACGAAGAGGTTCAAAATCAATGGCGTGGGCCGGCGGATGGGAGATTTCACCGGTGAGCTTCACGCCGTTCTCTTCTCGCCGGAAGATCTTGATCTAGTTACCGGTAGCCCAGATCGCCGCCGCCGCTTCATCGACTTTTCCCTCAATGGTGTCAGTTCTCGATACCGTTATGCCCTTGGGGAGTACGAAAAGGTCCGCCGCCGGCGGAACCGGCTTTTGGAGGAGATTAATGAGGGTCGCCGGACGGGAAAGGATTTGGATTTCTGGGACGCAAAACTCTTGGAGTTTGGCACTTTCCTTCAAGACGAGCGGAAGAAGTTCTTTGATGACCTGAACTCCATTATTCATACTTCATGCTTCATTCTTCAATATTTTTCCTCCGGCCTGACCGTCGAGCGTCTTCGGGAGTTCCGTCCGCGCGAGATTGCCGCCGAGGTAACGCTTATTGGTCCCCATCGTGACGATTTCAAATTCTTGGCCATTGGCCATAAGCCATTTTCTCCGAGGGCGGGTCAGCCTTTGGTTGGAGCTGGCGGTTGGCGCGATCTTGCGCTTTACGGGTCAAGAAGCGAGCAGCGCCGCGCCGTTTTGGCCCTAAAGCGCGCCGAGCTCGAATTTGTCGAGCGAAAGATCGGGGAACACCCAGTCCTGCTCTTGGACGATATTTTTTCCGAGCTGGATGAAGAGCACCGCACTCATGTCGCTGGCGGACTCATTAATCTTGGACAAGCGATTATCACCACCGCCGATATCCACCATATTCCGGAGAGATTGATCAAAGACTCAACGATAATTGAGCTCTGAAAAAGAAGAAGGGCAAGAACGGTATTCTTGCCCTCAAAACTCCCTACGAGCGAGAGGCGGCGATAACGACAGCAGCCGTTACCACCGCGATCATTCCCCCGGAGCTGGCGAGAATAATCGCGCCTGCGATGAGCGCCGCGCCGCAGGCGATCGCGGCGACCTCCGTTTGGGCGCTTAGCAGGAAAATCAGGCCGGGTAGTCCGACAGCGATACCGGTCGTGAGATAGAGACAGATAATAGAAACCGTACCCCTTTCTGCTGCTTCCTCCATCTTTCCTCCCTTTCTTTATTTTTCCCTAGGATACCACGCAGCCCATAGAGTGTCAATCTTTAAGCTCTCTTGTCCCCCGGTCTTGGGGTGTCGTATCATCAAGTGAAGTGAAGTTCTTCAAGCTCTCGGAATACTTCTCAAAAATCGAATCAACCACTTCCCGCAATGAAATTACGGTAACTCTCGCCGAGATGTTTCGGGAGTCTTCCCGGGAGGAAATTGATACAATCTGCTACCTTTCCCTCGGTCGGTTGGCTCCTCTTTATGAAGGAGTGGAGTTTAACTTGGCAGAGAAGATGATGTTCAAAGTGCTCGCTTCGGCGTATGGTGAGGACGTTGAGGAGGTCAGAAAAACATTTAAGGAGAGCGGCGACCTGGGAGAGGTGGGTGAGCACTTAGCACGAAAAAACGCGAAAAAGATACGAAAGAGCACAAAATTATCAGTCGGAGAGGTTTACGGCCAACTCCGTAAGGTGGCAGAGGTCTCCGGTGCTGGGTCGCAGGATAAAAAAGTCAGAGGCATGGCGGAACTGTTGCAGAAGCTCGATCCCCTGTCCGTCCGATACATTGTTCGCATTCCTCTTGGCAAGCTGCGGCTGGGCTTCTCGGAGATGACAATTCTTGACGCTTTGTCCTGGATGGTTGTGGGCGACAAGAGTGCCCGGAAAGAGGTTGAAGCGGCGTTTAATGTCAGGGCGGACGTGGGACAAATCGCCGCGCTGGTCAAGAGCGGGGGGTTGAAGGGAATTCGGAACGTCGGTATCGATCTAGGAACGCCGGTTATTTCTGCTCTTTGCCAACGCTTGCCAACGGCAGAAGAGATAATCGAAAAGGTGGGTCGGGTAGCTGTCGAGCCGAAGTATGATGGGACTCGCCTTCAGGTCCATTTCAGCCGGGCAAGAAAAATGGAAGATGAGGAGGTCCAACTCGGATTTGATTTTCATCCCACCGGCAGGCGGGGGTTTGTTCGGATCTTCACCCGCAACTTGGAGAATACCACCCATATGTTTCCCGACTTGATAGGGGCATTTTTCGACGAAGTCAAGGCCAGAGAAGCGATTCTCGACGGCGAGGCGATCGGTTTCGACCCCAAGACGGGCAAGTTTCTTCCTTTCCAAGAGACGATTAAAAGGAAAAGGAAGCATGGCATCGGCCAGAAGGCGCAAGAGATTCCCCTGAAATTCTTCTGCTTTGATATTCTCCGGAAAGATGAGGAGGATCTTTGGAGAAGACCGCTTAGAGAGCGGCGGAAAGCCCTTGAGGAGGTGCTTCCCTCGGCCAATCAGGTGATTGTCACCTCGCCTCAAATCGTTACCGAAGATCCTCAAGAGCTGCGGAGGTACCACCGTGAGCAGATTAAAAGGGGGCTGGAAGGGGTGGTGGTGAAGAAGTGGGGGGCGCCTTACGAGCCGGGTCGGCGCGGCTACACTTGGGTGAAGTTGAAGCAGGAGAAGGGGAAGAAAGGCGGAGGTCTGGCGGATACGTTGGATTGCGTGGTGATGGGCTACTATCGCGGTCGGGGAA
>CAZQCZ010000033.1:0-6923 GCA_964592215.1 uncultured Candidatus Saccharibacteria bacterium | reverse complement strand
CCCCGCAAACGGCATCAGGTACCGCTCGGGGTTCTGACCCTCGAAAAGGTCGATCTCGAGCCCGCCGGCCCCAAGGGCCTCTTGCCAGGCTCTGAACGCCGACACCACCTCTCCCCACGTGCTAGTTGAAAGCACGGGGGGAATCTCCTTCTCCCCCAGGGCAAAATCGGCCAGGAGGTTACCGAAGAACCGCCCTTCCCAGCCCGCGCCGGTGACGGGAAGCCATTCTCCAGGCGTCCTCGACTAGCAGATGAGGTGAGCCAGCATGATAATGACCTCCCGTTCCGCGACCGCGGCGGTGGACATCATCTCGGGGACAAAGACGAGAACCCCGCGGCGAACGTCGAACATCTCGCCGCCATATTCATGGCGGATTGAGGCGGCGAATCGCCGCTCGTCAAAACCAATTTCGCTCACCGGAACTGCAGCGATGTCCCAGTGAGTCAGGTCAAGAAGCTGCTGCCACTTGCGCAGCAGCCCCTCTACCATATCTCCCTCCTTCTCACTGATTATTGGCCTTATACTACACGGCTATAAGCCGTGATGCAGGCACTGCCGGGAATGCTCCGAAAATCGTTTCCCCTGTGGTAACATCTATCTAGAATGCCCAAAGGGAAGTTCTACGTCACCACGGCCATTGATTACGTCAATGACGTTATCCACATCGGCCATTCCTACCAAAAAATTTTGGCCGACATCCTCTATCGCTGCCACCGGTTGAACGGTCAGGACGCCCGTTTCCTCACCGGAACCGATAATCATGGTAGAAAGGCGGAAGAGGGAGCAAAAAGGGCCGACCTGCCGGTGGTCGAGTTCTCCCGAAAGATTAGTGATGAAGACGAAGAACAGCTGCGAGTGTTGAACATCCATCCCAGCCGCTTCATCCGCACCACCGACCCCGACCATAAGAAAACCGTTTACAGGCTCTATCAAGAGATTAAAGCCAACGGCGACATCTATCGAGGCGAGTATAAAAGCCTCTACTGCCCGGGGTGCGAGGAATTCAAGACGCAGCGGGATTTAGTTGCCGGAAAATGCTCCGCGCACCCGACCGCCCACCTTGAAATCCTTGCCGAGGAGAATTATTTCTTCAGGCTCTCAAAGTACCAAGACTTTCTCACTGGGTACATCGAAAGGGACCCGAAGTTTGTCCAGCCGGAGGGACACCGAAAGGAAGTACTTGCCTTCCTAAGAAACGAGCCCCTCCAGGACACTCCTATCTCGCGACCAAAAGTTAAGTGGGGAATTCCCTTCCCGGATGACCCCGACCATACCTTCTACGTCTGGTTCGAAGCTCTGATTAACTACGTTACCGGGGCCGATGACCATTGGCCAGCGGACATTCATTTCATCGGTAAGGATAACTTGCGCTTCCATACCATCCTCTGGCCAGCAATGCTTAAGAGCGCAGGAATAGAGCTGCCAAAGACGATCTACGCCCACGGCTTCTTAAGCATCGGGGGACAGAAGATCAGCAAGTCACTCGGCAATGTCATCCGCCCCAAAGAGCTGGTAAGCGAAATGGCCAAAGATGCTGGAATCGACGAAAAACTCGCCGCTGATGGCGTTCGCTACTACCTCGCCCGATACGGTCCACTCGTCAAAGACGCGGATTTTTCGCGCGAACATCTGAAAGAGATATACAATGCCGACTTAGCCAATGGCCTAGGCAATTTAATTGCGCGGGTAGCGAAGCTCTGCGAAAAATCCGGCGCCGTTTTCGAAGGGCCTTCTGGGCTGGACCTCTCGGACAAAGTCAACCAACACCTTGACAATATCCGCCCCGACCTCGCCTTGGAGTATATCTGGGCCAATATTTCAGCGCTAGATAAATATATTGACAAAGAGCGCCCTTGGAGTCTCGAAGGGAGCGACCTTAAAAATAGGCTGCGGAAGATAGTCGTTGGGGAGGGAGGGCGAGAGGGAATATTGCAAATCGCCCATGACCTCAAGCCGTTCACACCGGAAATATCAAAGAGAGTCGCAGAGCACTTCAAAGGGCCAAAGATCGAGGCCAGACCGCCGCTTTTTCCTAGGGTTAAATAAGCGCGCCGAAAGTGAGGGAAAGATTCACCACTGTTAATGGGACCATAACTTGCTCCCAAGAAGGGGGCAGCGATCGCGCCCCCATCCTCCCCCGCCTCCACGGCCGGGGCAGCCCGTGAGGAAGGGACAACAAGAGTTTCCCCTCCCGGAAAAACAGACCGCTCGCCGGGCACATCCCCACTGACGACAAGCCCAAAGAAGCGACCGCGGCGATCTCGGCCTTTATCTCTGGTAGAATTAGACGATGGTGAAACAGCTTGTTGAAAGTCACGGGAAGACAGTCCAGCGAATTCTTGAAATTATCCCCGGCTTCCTTACCTGGGCAGTTATCCTCTCGCCGCTGTGGTTAGGGCCCCTCGCCCCCACCGCCGTCGCTTTCTTCCTTGCCTTTCTAGCGATTTTCTGGGTTTACCGAGCTATCATTCACACCATTGGTGTTTTCATCGGTTATCGGAGGTTTAAGCGAGAGACAGCGGTAAACTGGCTTCAAAGGGTCCGGGGGACGAGAGGGTTCAACCAGTTGAAGCACCTAATTGTCATTCCGGCAGTGAATGAGCCCTATGAGGTACTTAGAGCCTCCTTCGCTGCCATTGCCGACTCCCAATATCCAAAAAGCAATCTCTATATTGCCTTCAGCGTAGAGGAGAAACATGCCGACCGGGTTCTAGCCAATGTTGAACGAATTAAAAAAGGGTATGGTAAGGCTCTTGGCACCGTCTGGACTTTCGTCCACCCCGCCGGTTTGCGGGGCGAAGCGGTTGGCGCCGCCGCCAATCGGACTTGGGCAGCGGAAAATGCGGTTAAAAAGATCGGGGAACTCGGCCTTGATACAGATGACTTTCTCGTCACCACCTTCGATGCTGACATGCGTCTCCATCCCCAATTCCTTGCCCGACTCAGTTACGCCTGCCTAACCGACCCAAAGCCAAACCACAAGTTCTTCCAGACAGCTGTTTACCTCTTTGATAACAACCTCTGGGAGGTCCCGCCGTTAATGCGGATTCAGGCTAACTCCGTTACTTTAGCCGTCCTCTCCTCCTGGGTCTTTGAGGCTGACCGCAAAGATACCTGGTCCTGCTTTTCTGTCACCCTCCCCACCCTCATCAAAAGCGGCTACTGGGATACCGCCCTGGGAGTCGATGACACACCTTTCTTCTGGCGCGCCTTCTTCACCAGGAACGGCGAATTCGAGGGCCATCACTTCTACGTCCCTGTCTACGCTGACGCTGTCCAAGGAAAAGGGTGGCTCAAGACCCACGTCGCCCAATATAAACAGCTCCTTCGTTGGGGGTGGGGCGTGATCGTCTTTCCGATCGCAGTAAAGGGTTTTCTCACCGCCAAGGTTCCCCTTCGCCTAAAATTGGAAAAGCTTTACCACATGCTGGAGCAGTATACTATCTGGAGGACAGTAACCTTCCTCATCACCTTTGGCTTCCTTTTGCTGACATTGGCCAATCCCCATCTTCGCCAAACCGCCTTGGGATACCAGCTCCCTCGAATCACGGGAACAATCCTTACCAGCGCCTTCTTTTTCCTTCTCCCCCTGACCGCCCTTCGGGCTAAGATAACCAAACCGATGCCATCTGACTGGCCATTATGGAAAAAAATCTGGGCTTACCTCGAAGGTCCTTTGGTCATCATCAACCTCCTTACCTATACCTTCATACCCTATCTTGACGCGGAGACAAGACTAATGCTGGGAAAGCGACTTGAGTTCTGGTCCACCCCTAAGATGAGGGCGGGAAAAGACGGTGCGGTTACTAGCTGATAAATTTCGATTCAACCATCTCCAACGGTCTAGTCCTCTGAGCCTTTTCTTTGCCTTTTCCTTTGCGGCCGCCCTCGGTACCCTCGCCGCTCTCCTGGCAACCTTTCCTTCTCTTCCCTCGGAAGTTCCCCTTCTGCCCGCCGGGGAAGCCCTGACTCCCAAGGCACTGCTCTTTCTCATCCCCGCCCTTGCCCTCATATTCACCCTCACCAATGCCATGATCGCCGACTGTCTCCTTAGCGAGAGTGAGCCGGCCGCGGCCGTTCTCCCTACCTTTATGAACGTCACCACCAGCCTTCTCCTCAGCATCTCACTATTCCGCACCGTAAAGCTTTATCCGACAGCTTCCCTTCCCTTTGAGGACCAATTCTATCCCCTCCTTCTCCCCTTCATCGTCGCCGCCCTGTTTGGCACGGGCCTTACCGCCGCTACCGAGTACGCAGCCCGGCGGTTAAGGCTGTTCGACGCGCCTCATGGCCCCTACCCCGAAGTGCGCGCCATCCCTAGGCTGGGAGCGATTCCTATCTTCGTCAGCTTTGCCATCGCCGCCCTTGCCTTACTTACTCCCGATAAACACCTCCTTGCCCTGCTGCTCGGAGGAGGAGTAATCACCGTGATTCAGTCGATCGATGACCTGCGACCCCTTCCTTTCTGGCTCCAAGGCATTGGTCATCTTCTCGCCGCCTTGATTATCGTCGCCGGAGGGATAGGGATCGAATACATCCGCAACCCGCTTTACCCATGGGTCGGTGAACAATTGCTGTTCCTCGACCGGTGGCAGCTCCCAATCATCTGGCGGGGAGTAACCTGCCATCTTGCTGTCCTCGCTGACATCCTTACCTTTGTTTGGATTTTCGCCCTCGTAAACATCGTTGACTGGCTGGACGGCTTAGACGGATTAGCCGCGGGAGTAAGTACCATCGCCGGGGTAGCCATCATTGCCGTCTCATTCATTGCTGAAACGCCGGCGACGGCACTCCTCGGAACTATTCTTGTCGGAACACTGACCGGCTTCCTGCCGCTTAACTTCTTCCCGGCGCGCATCTATCTAGGAGGCGGCGCCTTCCTCCTCGGTTACTTTCTCGCCGTCCTTTCAATCTTCTCTGGCACTAAAACGGGAACGGCTATCCTCGTCCTCTCCCTTCCGATCGTCGACGCTTTCTATGTCATCTACCGCCGAATCAGGGAGAGGCGATCTCCTTTCAAGGGAGACACGACCCACCTCCACCACCGACTCCTAGAGAAGGGGCTTAGCCAGCCGCAGATCGTTTTCCTGGAGTGGGGGGTCGTCGCCCTCATGGCGATAGCGGCGGTTGCTCTTTCCGGGTTCTACAAATTCGCTGGGTTCCTGGTGGTACTTATCGGAGCGCTATTAGCAAACCGGTGGCTGCTACGACAACCTGAGTCAAGACACCCCAAGGAAGGGGAAGCTTAGTCTGGACTAGGCTGTGAAAACGGATGTAAGCCTCTAGCCAACCCCACCGCCTTCCAAGAAAGACGAAGGGGGTCATTATGCCATCGGGTAGATTTGCCAAGAGGGCGGCGCAGAAGATTGTCGTCGCCAAAACTGGATCGGGAAGCGGCGCTTGATTCAGCGCTCGCCAGACAAAGAAAAGGCCAATGTCCAGGGCAACGAGGAAGTCAGTGGCGATAATAATCCGCCCCTCCTTTCCTACACCGGAAAAATTCTTCGACTTCAAGTCTCCTATCAGAGGATCCCAATGGGGGATCGCATCAAGAACAAAATGGGAAAAGAAGGCTAACACGAGAGCCAGCGCCGGCTGCCTCCTGACAGCCGTAGCCACGGCCACTCCAACGATAGTATGGGGAATCATGAGCACCATTTGATTATACCCCAACGGCGGAAGACTATCTTCGGAAGACAAAAACTGAAGACAAAGATTAACTCGGCTGGCAATACCTCGGCAGAGCTATCGCGTAAACGGCCGGCTGCGCGGAAACACGCTGACTGTAAACCTGAAGCTCTCCCTTAGAAAAGTAGGCCCCACCGCCAAACCGCCATCGCTCATCCTCTCCACCTTGGCGGTTCTCGCCGCCGGCACCACTATCCTGCCACCGTACACTGCTTCAGGGAGACAGGTTTTCTCCTTCGTACCGCCGACTGCCTCCCAACTAGGGCTCCTCGCTTTTGTCGTTTGCGCTTATTATGTCTCCACGGAAGCGGTCAAACTCGCTACTACCACTTCACCGGAAACGGCCACTCGTCGAACCAGAACCGACGAAAGGAATAATTTACATTGCCCTGACCAAAAAGACATGAGCAACACTACGAAGTTAGCCAGCGGCTCGGGGAAAAGGATATGGGACGAAAGGAAAGATATCCCACCCCACTGTCAGGGTTGAGCTAGAAAGATATTGCGAAGCGATGGGAACTCAATACCCGCCGCGACGGCCACGGCCACCGCCAAAGGAACCGCCGGAGCGATTCTCTCTGGGCGCTTGAGGACGAGCATCATCAACCGTGATGGTTCGACCATCAAGTTCTTTCCCGCCTAGTTCTTTAGCTTTCTTGGCTTCCTCGGCCGTTGACATCTCAACGAACCCAAATCCTTTTGATCTTCCTGAAAACTTATCGGTTATGACTGTCGCCGATACAACTGTTCCTGCTTGCGCAAAGAATTCGCGGAGCTTATCGTCCGTGGTATCCCAAGATAGTCCCCCGACAAATAATTTTGTTGCCATTATACATTCACCTCCTCTCGCACACCACGCGTACTTTTACCCGTACCTGCCATCTCTTCTTACCCAGATCACTTTCGGGGGATTTGTTTAAGAAGGAAACAAACAGAGCGTTTAAAAGATTGCGTTGATGGAGATTATTCTAGCTTGAGCGATGCCCAATAGCAAATCGAAGGTGCGCCATCCAGTTAGAGATCGTCCTCCATCTCGGCACTGACAATCATCGGCAGGTGGTCGGATATCTCTATATCTTCAACCAAAAAGCCCTGGACCTCGACGTCCGGGCTCGCGAAAACGTAATCCGAGAAGTACAATTTCCTCCCCGGGTACCTCCCCACCTACCTGATCTTGCCTTACGAAATGATTAATTTGATAAACCCGCCGTACATCGCCCTCTGGCAGATCGAGC
>CAZQCZ010000032.1:0-7235 GCA_964592215.1 uncultured Candidatus Saccharibacteria bacterium | reverse complement strand
AAGCAGGGGAGGCGGGGGAGATAAAGCGGGGGGTCGGCTTTGATTCTTACTACTCAGAATATCTCGGCCTTGACTGGCAGGAGGCTTATCTCTCCCTCCTCGATGAGGTGGGAGTGGATCATCTCCGCCTTGCTGCCCTTTGGGATGCAGTGGAGCCTGAGGACGACCAGTTCGATTTCGTCCGCCTCGATTTTCAGGTTCAGGAAGCGGAGAAACGCGGGGCAAAGATAATCTTGGCGATTGGGCGTCGCCTTCCTCGTTGGCCGGAGTGCCACGTTCCTGCTTGGGCGAGAGGCCTGACCGAGGAAGGACAGCAGGCGGAAGTCTTGGAGCTTCTTTCCGAGATCGTCAACCGATACAGAAACAGCCCGTCGCTCGAGTATTGGCAAGTGGAGAATGAGCCGTTTGTCTGGTTCTTTGGTGAGTGTCCAGGACCAGACGAGCACTTCATCAGGCAGGAGATGGAGCTCGTCGAGGCGTTGGATCCTGCCCACCCGATTATCCTGACCGAGAGTGGTGAACTTTCCACTTGGTTTAAGGTCTCCCGCCTTGGTGACCACATCGGCATTTCGATGTACGAGATTATTTACGACGACGGATCATCGATTATTCCTATCCCCGGATACCGTCGCTACCCATTTCCCCAGGAGTATTACCGCATCAAGGCGAATTTCTACAAGTGGCTAGGGTGGGTGAAGGAGATTTTTGTCAGTGAGCTTCAGGCCGAGCCTTGGGGACCGAAACCGTTGGTGGAGCTGCCTCTCGAGGAGCAATATCGCTCTTTCAATCCCGATCTCTTCCGTCATAATCTAGCCTTTGCCCGTTCAACCGGATTTTCCCGCTTTTACCTCTGGGGGGCGGAGTGGTGGCTCTACGTGAGAAAGGAGTTCGGGGTGTCCGATTTTGTTGAAATCGCCAAAGAGTTGTGGCGGTAACTGACCTAATTTTCAATGACCAAGGTTCAGGTCCAATGAGATTTCCATTTTCTAGGTTTCAATGCCTTAAAATTGGAGCTTGGAGCTTCATTGGGATTTGGAAACAGCTTCCCAAGCTTTAGGAGATGGAGAAAAGGATTAGACCTAAAGAGTTTCCCCGGGGCTTTCTCTGGGGGAGTGCCGCTGCTGCCCATCAGGTGGAGGGTAATAATACCTCGTCCGACTGGTGGGACTGGGAGCAGAAAGGTGGCACTTCGCCTTCGGGAGTCGCCTGTGATCATTACCACCGCTTTGAGGAAGACTTCAAATCAGCAAAATCGTTAAACCAAAACGCCCACCGTTTCTCGATTGAGTGGGCGCGGATTGAGCCCCGCGAAGGTGAGTGGGACAAGGAGGCGGTCAGGCACTATCACCGCGTTTTGGACAGCTTGAAGGCTAACGGTTTAACAAGCTTCATGACGCTCCATCATGTGACATTGCCGTTGTGGTTTTCCCAGCGGGGCGGCTTCGAGAATTCAAGCAACATCAAATATTTTGAGCGCTTCGCCCGATTTTGTGCCGAGGAATATGGAAGGAAGGTTGACTTCTGGGCTACTGTTAACGAGCCGCTTAATTATGTCTGGGCTGCCTATGCCGCCGGCCTCTGGCCTCCTCAAAAACGGAAGGGGTTGGCGGCGATTGGCGTTTATCTCAATCTGATCCGAGCACACAATAAAGCCTATTCGGCCATAAAAGATATTTTGCCCGAGGCCAAAGTTGGTCCCGTCCTGAGCACGACGGCGGTCCACTACCACGGTGGAAACCCTTTCCTTTCTTTTATCGCTCGGGTGGTGGAGGTGCTCCATAACCGATCCTTCCTTCTCCTCACCCGCCGCCAATTTGATTTTATCGGCGTTAATTATTACTTTCGACACGACATCTCTTTCAAGGACCTTTCCGTCGAGGTGAGTAAAAAGTTGGCCGAGCAGATTATTCTCATCGAGGGGAAGGACCACGGTTTCACCTCTTATCCCAAAGGGATTTACGAGGTGTTGGTGAAATTGAAGAAATACCGGAGGCCAGTTTACATTACGGAGAACGGTGTTCCCGATGCGAAAGACGAGTTGAGGAAGGAGTTTATTAAGAAACACCTTTTTTGGGTGCATCGGGCTCTGCAAGAGGGAGTGGATGTGAAAGGCTACTTCTACTGGTCGCTGACGGATAACTTCGAGTGGATTTTTGGGTTTAGGCCACGGTTTGGATTGATTGAGGTTGACTACCGTACCCAGAAGCGGACCGTCAGGAAGAGTGCCCGCTTCTATGCTAGAGTTTGCAAGGAGAATGCTATTCCCGATGACTAAGTCGCAAAAGTTTCCGAAGGGGTTTCTTTGGGGGGCGGCGACATCGGCCTACCAGGTTGAGGGGGGAAACAGGAATTCCGATTGGGAGTCTTGGAAAGTTAAAGCCGGTAGGGCTTGTGATCACTATCGCCGGTTTGAGGAGGACTTCGACCTCCTAAAGCCATTGAACCTCAATGCTTACCGCCTCTCGGTCGAGTGGGCGCGGATTGAGCCGGAGAAGGGGAAGTTTGATGCCGGAGAAGTGGAACATTATCGCGAAGTCCTTAAGGCATTAAGGCGACGAGGTATCAAACCTTTGGTAACGCTTCATCACTTTACCAATCCCCTTTGGATAGCGGGTCAGGGCGGGTGGGAAAGCCCCAGCACCATCAGCTACTTCGAAAGCTATGTTCGTTATGTTGTTACCCAATTGGCAGATCTTTGCGATTTTTGGGTTACTGTCAACGAGCCGTGGGTATATCTTTCCGAGGGTTACCTTTATCGTCGTTGGCCTCCAGAGAAACTCAGTCCCGCCGCCGCTTGTCGGGTGGGGGGGAACATGCTCCGGGCCCACCGAGCGGTGTACCGCCTCATCCACGAAATTCAACCGAGAGCGATGGTGGGCATCGCTTACAGTCTCGGCTACATTAGGCCACCGATACCCCTCAAAGCGAACCTTGCTGCTTGGTGGGAGCGCTCCTTTATTAGGTGGGCGGGTGCCCAGGACTTTATCGGGGTGAATTACTATCGGAGTATTACTCCCTTCGGCAGTTCTCTGCCGAAGACAGATATCGGTTGGGAGATTTATCCCGAAGGGCTCTATCGAGTTTTGGTGGAGCTGAAGGGTTGCCGCCTTCCTATCTACATCACCGAGAACGGTCTTGCCGATGCTAAGGATGAAAAGCGGGCTGATTATATCCGTGGCCACCTCGATTCCGTTTGGCGAGCGATTCAGAGTGGCGTTGATGTCCGTGGCTACTTCTACTGGTCGCTGCTAGATAACTTTGAGTGGGCCTCCGGTTTCGGTCCGCGGTTCGGGTTGGTGGAGATTGATTATGGAACAATGGAGCGAAGGATCCGCCCCTCAGCGAAGGCGTACGCCGAGATTGCAAAGAGGAATGGATTGGGATAAAGAAAAGAGCCAGGTCCGATTGGTACCCGGCTCTTGCTTAGAATCCTCCTCCTCAACCACACTTAGGTTATTCTACTGTGACCGCTTGAGGGGTCATAACTATAGATGACCTTCCTCGTTTGGTTGGGAGGGTCAACGATCTCGACCGTTTCGAGATGGACTTGCCGTCCCCAAAGAAAGTAGAGATGCTCTAGCGTTCCCTTGAGGTACGGTTCATCCAACGGATAGCCAGTGAACTCGTGAAGCAGGTAGAGCTCCCTCCGGCCCCGATAGTTTCCGTCCTCGACTCGGACAATGGGTGTTCCGAGGTAAGTGAGCGTGTTTAAGAGCACTTCACGGATTGCCTCGGGGCGCCTCTCGGCAACGACATCAATGTAATCGCCGGTTGCCGGGTCCTCCACCGTCGCGTAGAGGTAAAGCTTCCGCTCGCGGATGAATTCGTCAGTGAGGAATTGCCTCACTGCCATCTGGTCGGTGTAGGCGGCGCGGACTTGGCGGATTTCCGCTGCACCTTGTCCGGCACCAGTGTCCCAGTGCGCTCTTTTCAACGGGTCGGGGCACTCCTCGTACTCCCTTCCGAATTGGCCCTTATCCCATCGGTCCGCGATGTATTCGAAGAGATAGTACCCGATTTGGTACGGGTTAAAGCCTTTTCGGTGCGGCCGAATGACAGCCGCGTTGTACTTATTGAAAGTTCCGTGTTCATCCGGGGAGATCACTCCCTCGCTAGCCAGCTCCCGCATCACATGGATGTGCCAATACGTGGCCCATCCTTCGTTCAGGAGCTTTGTCCGCCGATTCGGTGCCAAAGAGCGTGACTGGTTCCAAATGACCTCGAGGATGTCACGCTGCCAATGGCGCAACGGCTTTGGTGACCGCTCCATTACGTAATGGAGGAGGTCGTAAGTCGGGCATGGCGGCGTTTTAGCTTCGAGTTGGTGCATTGCTTCTTTGTGCTGACGAACCTCCTCGGAGGTCATCGACTTGCCCATAGCCTGACGCTGCCTCACCTTTGCTTCCCACCGCGCTTCTTCTGCGGTGAGCAGTTGGGCTCTCGTTGCTTCCTCTCCCGACTCGATGAGTAGCGGATCGATGCTCTGGTGCCACCTTATCGAGAAGGCGGCGTCAATGGTTTTTTCCACCTCCGGGCCATACTTGCCTTCGTATCTGGCGAATCGCCTAGTGGCATGCCTTGCTTCGGTAGCGATATCGGAGAACGTTCTGGCATGCCGAAGGAAATGGTTCGCCAGGAAGAAATCAACGTGGCCGAAGACGTGAGCGATGATAGTCGCGTTAAGGGCGAACGGGTTCGTCTCAGCCAAGAAGGCCCTTGGCTTGTCAAGGTTCCAAACTTGTTCGTAGGGGATGCCTACTCCGGTATGTTCGTAGATGGTGCGGTAACGGTCATAGTCCCTCCCAAAAGACCAGTGGGAGAAGTTTGTTGGGTAGTCGTAGGCCATTCCCTCAATGACGCGGAGCGCCGGGACGATCTCGAAGTCAACAGCAGCAGTGTTTAGCCCTTCTCTCAGGAAGATTGCTGCAACCCTCTCTTCGATCTCCCGCAGGCGCTTAAGCTCATCTTTATTCATGGCGCCACCTTTCTTTCCTGAGGAACTCTCGCAGGACGGGGAGGATGTGATCCTTCCCTTGGACTACGGCGCAAAGGAGAGGAAAGTCCCTCTCCCCACGTAGGATCCCCAGTCCGCCGGCGATGCTGCTCCGCTCCAGGGGAAAAGTCTCCCTTAGAGCGGTTAGAAGGGAAGACATCTTATCTAGGGGATCACCACCCAAATAACTGATGCCAACCTCCGCGTACCCAACCATATTGACGCCCTTAGCGAGCATTTTGCCGATCTCGGCGACGGTCCTGTTCGGGTCAAAGTCATCACCGTCAGAGAAGAGAAAGGCATAGATGTTCCAGGCGTTGGGCGGATACTCGGCCTCGATTAGGTTGTTGGCCAGCTCGAAAGCGGAAGCGCAATAAGTGCCGCCGCTTTCCCCCAACTTAAAGAAATCTTCTTCGTTGACCATCCGCGCCTCGGTGTGGTGGACGATGAAGCGAATTTCCACCTTTTCGTAGAGATGGCGGAGATACTCCACTAGCCAGAAGAGGAGCGCTCTTGAGAGATACTTCTTCTCGGCGCCCATCGAGCCGGAAATATCCCGCATGGCGAAAATGACAGCGTTCGATTGGGTTTCCGTCGCCTCCTGGATCCGATGGAAGCGGAAATCATCCTGTTCAAAGATGAAAGGCACCCCTTCTCCTTTTTCTTTGGAGAGGGAGAAGTCACCGTTTTAAGGAGTGTCAAAGCCTCTTCCAACACCCCCTGCGTTCGGTAGATGGCGTTGGCACACTCTTCTTCCGATCTCCCCGTCTCGCCTTTCAAAAACTCTACGTAGGCGCAGAAGCGGCGAAACGCTTCGCGGGAAGTTAACTTTCTGTCCAGAAGCACCCTCGGTCCTTGGCGCGCCACGCCTTTGATCTTAAAACCGAGGAGGATCTCCAGCTCCTGCTGCGTCTTTTCGGTGAGGTTAGGCAAGCCGAGATCTTGGAGCATCATCTCGATAAGCTCCTCGATCTCTATTTCGGTTTCGATGTAGTCGACCCCCGGTTGGGTGCCTGCCCCCCCTCGCCTTTGTCCGATTGTCCTGGTCTCCGATCAATTCTTAAAAATGTGGCTCGTTTTAGCATGTCCTGTCAACGTTACCAAGACTTATAATGATAATGAGCGATTCTTGTTCTCTTTATGTCCGTGGCCGTGGGCCGCGTTTACGTCCTTAGAAGCCGAGAACAATGGCAACCATTACGCGGATTCTAACCAGCCAGGAATCTGGGCCTCGAAAGTTCTGGCCCCCTTCGCTTGTCAATGTTATAGGACCTTTTGCAGAATCGGTCGCATAATCCGTGCTAAACATGGTATATTGCACCTGTTGATGTCCTTTATCCGGTCTGTCATCAATTGGATCAAGAACAACAAGCTTGCTACCCTTCTTGCGGTTGTTCTTCTTCTCGTCTTTCTTTCTAAGTGGGGCACCGGCCTTAGTACCCAGCAGACTTATCCAACTTCTCTTGAAGGAGTTGGGAGTGAGGAATACGCCGCTTCCGAACGGGCCACTGGCGAGGAGGATGCGAGCGGGCAAAAGGTTATTCAGGAGACGACGATGTCGCTGGTGGTTGAGGATGTAGAGAAGTCGGCTGACACGATTTTGGAATACGCCAAGGCGAAGGGCGGTTTCATGGTCTCCTCTTCAATCACGCGGGGGGAATCTTCAACGACGGGAACGGTTGTTGTCCGGGTGCCGGCGGCAGAGCTTAAAACAGCAACGGAGTATCTCCGTGGCTTGGCGGTTAAAGTTGCTTCGGAGTATTTAGAGGGGATTGATGTCTCCGAAACTTACGCCGATTATGAAGCGCGGATTGCGACATTGCAGGGAACGATCGCGCAGCTTGAGGAGATCAAGAAGGAAGCCACGGAGATTGACGACCTCGTCTCCATCACTAACCAGATTGTCTCTCTTCAGGGACAGATAGATACTTACCGGGGGTTGATGCGCTCTCTTTCCGAAAGCGCCGCCTATTCGAGAATCACCACCTATCTGGCTACTGATGAGCTATCTTTGCCCTACGAGCCGCCGACCGGTTTCAGGCCTACGGTCGTCTTCAAGCAGGCGGTTCGGGCGCTTCTTACGGATCTTTACGCGCTCGCTACCACTTTGATCTGGGTTGGGGTATATGGGGTCTTTTGGGTACCCGCTTTGGGTATTCTTGTGGGAATCTGCATCATTCGCAAGGGACGCCGCCGCAAGCCATCTTCTTGACCTCTCCTTTTCCTTTACATTCCGGGAACG
>CAZQCZ010000031.1:0-7432 GCA_964592215.1 uncultured Candidatus Saccharibacteria bacterium | reverse complement strand
ACCGCAGGCGCAGCCGAGGACCACTATTGCTTACCGCAGGTAAGACAATGCGTGGAACCGCAGGCGCAGCTTCTCCAACAGCCGATCGGTATACCTAGCGCTGAAATAAGCGACCAAACCCGCCGCGGCCCCACCGATGGCAAATCCGCCGAGAATGTCAATCGGATAGTGAACACCAGCCAACACTCGCCCCACCCCTACAAGAACGGCGCAAATAAGCGTAATCGTCCCGACACGCTTCTCGGTCAGAAATGCCGATGCTCCCAGAGCAGCCATAAGAGTGGCATGGCCAGAAGGAAAGGAAGTGTAAAACTCGCCCAGCGGCACTGAAACCAAGGGTTCAAATCCTTTGGCAACGAAAGGACGGGGCACCGTGAGGAAGGAACCCAGTCCCCTCTCGATGGCCATTGCAATCGCCGAAGCAACAAGAATTCTTAGAACGCCGCGGCGCTTACCCCTCACCCAAAAATAAGGCAAAACCCACAAGGACAAATAAACCAACCACCGCGCCATTAAAATAATCAGAAATTCGTACAACGTCATTATTGGCAAAGAAAGAGGATGTTCCCCGGCGGCAGTCCCCATCCATGGACAATCCCCACTTCCTCTACTTTATCAAAAACATTCTCGAGTTTCTCCCGAAATTTTTGCGGCTGTCGCTTCGACAGCCAGTTAAAAATGGCTATCCCTTCAGGCAAGAGAAGCTTTGAAATCCCCCGCAGCCCGACAAGATCGTTTACACCTTGGGAGACCTCGTCGCCGATATAAGCATCAAATACGACTAGCGGATATCGCTGAGCGGAAAGATTGAATCGCTCCGGATGGCAGCAAACATCGGCGGCATCGGCAGTTATTACCCGGAGATTGGGAATCTTGCTTAGCTCAAAGAATCTCCTCCCCACTTCAATAATCGCTGGGTCAATCTCCACTCCGTCGATAACAACCCCCGGGAACCTCTCGGCGAAGAGGTGGGCTTCAGTCCCGCCGCCAAGTCCTAAAATCAAGATTGCTTCAGGCCGCTTCGATAAGCGCTCTGCTGCCTCAGCAACAACCCTTCCCCAGACGCGCTTCTTCAGATTATATGCTCCCAGACCAACCGATTGGGGGTAATTTCCCACCGCTAGCGTCCTCTCTCTCCCCTGCTGCCAAACATCAATCGTCCCTGAGTAGGGTGAGGTAGTCGAGTAGAGAAGCTTAGGCCTTGATAAGTCTTTTGCCAGCATAGGACTGGAGAACTGTTGGTATCTTCACCGACCTATCCTTCTGTTGATAATTCTCGAGAATAGCGACAATCGCCCGCGAGGTAGCCACTGCCGTCCCGTTCAGAGTATGAACGAACCTGAGTCGACCGTCTCTATCGCGATATTTAATATTCAGCCGGCGGGCTTGATAATCGGTGCAGTTAGATGCCGAGGTCACCTCGCCCCAATCACCCCTGCCCGGCAACCACGCTTCCAGGTCAAATTTACGATAGGCTGGCGCCCCCAACTCCCCCGAACAAGTATCTACCACCCGATAAGGAATCTTTAACCCCCTGAAAATTTTCTCCTCGAGCTTGAGAAGATAATCGTGCATTCTTTCCGACTTCTCCGGCTCGCAAAAGACGAACATTTCCACCTTTGAGAATTGGTGGACCCGATAAAGTCCCTTCGAATACTTCCCGTAACTTCCCGCCTCCCGTCTAAAACAATGAGAAAAGCCGGCATATTTAAGAGGAAGGCCCTCGCCTTTAAGAACCTCACCAGCATGGTAGGCCCCAAGGGTTACTTCCGCCGTCCCAATAAGACCAAGATCTTCGCCTTCGAGGCGGTAAA
Source organism: uncultured Candidatus Saccharibacteria bacterium (assembly GCA_964592215.1). GTDB lineage: Bacteria > Patescibacteriota > WWE3 > 9FT-COMBO-53-11 > 9FT-COMBO-53-11 > CAZQCZ01. The sequence goes on along the minus strand of CAZQCZ010000031.1, from coordinate 5,618 downwards.
TATCCGACTGCGGACCCCGAGGGTTAAAGCCAACCCCGTCGAGCATTCCTTCCCGCGCCAGGTCGGGAGAGATAAACGGGATAAACCCTTCCTTGAGGAGGATGTCGTACGCGTATTTGATTAGAGCAAATTCGAGAAGAACGGCTTCATTTTTCAGATAGTAAAACTTCGACCCTGCCACCTTCGCCCCCGCCTCGAGATCAACTAAATCAAGCCGGCGAGATAGCTCCTCGTGGTCGAGAGGCCTGAAAGTAAAATCCGGCACTTTGCCGACCTCATGCAGAACCTTATTCGCCTCCTCCCCACCCCCGATAGGAACGTCGGGATGGAGGAGATTGGGAACCTGCCATAAAAGAACTGCCAGCTGATCCTCTAAATTCTTAAGTTGGGGTTCGAGGTTTCTCAACTCACTCTTGATCTCCGCCGCCCGCCTCAAACGCTCCTCCGTCCGCTCCATCTTGCTCAACCGATTGCGCTCCGCCCGCAATGCTTCCGCCCTCATGAGAAGCTTCGCTCGGGCCTCGCCAAGGCGGGCAATTGCCACTAAGTCCACCTGCAATCCCCGCGCCTTGGCTACCTTCTTCATTTCCTCCACGTTTTCGATCACAAACTTCAGATCAAGCATAGATTAGTAACTAGTCATTAATAGTTGGTAATTAGGATAAAACCTACTCAAGGGTAGCACCCCAAATGTAGGGATGTCCAGAAAAAGAACGGCGCTAGGAATAATCACCAAGGTAACTCAAAACCGCCCGGGCTATCTCGGGGGCTATTTTGCGGCGATGGTTCACCTGCTCATGCTCCTCCTCGTTGAGTTCGGAAAACATTTTCCCAAACTGCGGTAGGAAGAGGAGCGAGCGATAAGGATAGCCGACAGACCGTACCTGACTGGCCGCTTCCGCAATATAGCCTTGAATTGCCGCGTCCTTCTCGTAAATTACGGAACCGTCCGGTGCAGCAACAGCAGTCACGACACGCAACCGCGCCCCTCGCTCTTTCGGGGGGACGCCGGCAAGCTTCTCAAGGACGAAGGCGATAAGCTCCTCGTCGGTGGCGTCTTTGCCGCCGAACAAACGGCGGCTTCTCACACCGGGAGCACCGTTGAGGAAATCTACTTCGAAACCGCCGTCATCTCCCAAAGTAAGAAGACCACTCAATCGAGCGTAGCCAGTCGCTTTCAATCGGGCGTTCTCCTGAAAAGTGGCACCTACCTCCTCTACAATCTCATCGATACCGACATCGGTAAGACCAACAAGTTCCACCGGCAACTCACTAAGGAAACGCTTCCACTCCTCTAACTTAGCCAAGTTCGTCGTGGCAATAAGCAGCTGCTGCTGCTTCATCTTGGTCGCAACGCCGGAAAAAGGATTACATCTTTAAGCGAATGCTGGTTAGTCAGAATGGCAACAAGCCTATCGACCCCCAAACCCCACCCGGCTGTCGGCGGCATACCGTACTCCAGAGCCTCGATATAATCCTCGTCAACCACCTGAAACTCCTCGACACCGGCTTTGGCGCGGGACATATCCTCCTCCCACCTTGCCCGCTGCTCCTGCGGGTCATTTAACTCGGTATAAGCGTTGACAAGTTCTGCCCCGGCAACAACAAGCTGCATGTTCTCAACTTTAGAGGAATCTTTCCGGTGCTTCTTTGCCAGCGGCCGCATCGCCACCGGACAATCAATGAGGAAAGTGGGATCAGTGATTTGCGGCCGGACCAATGTCTTAAATAATTCGTCCCAGGCACCCACCAAGTCACGAATGCCCCCAAGATCAGCTTTAACCTTCCGCTTCCCGAGAACTGCCTTCAGATCGGCCAAGCTCTTGGCTTCGTCGATATCAATCCCACAGCAATCAAGAACTGCCTTTTGGAACGAAAGCCTTTTCCACGGCGGCTTGAAATCTATCTTCGATCCGGCGTAATCAATCTTGTAACCCCCACACACCTCTTTTACGATGCTCGAAAGCATTTCTTCAGTCAGCCTCATAAGGTCGTTGTAGTCGGCGTATGCCCAGTAAAATTCAAGCATCGTAAATTCAGGATTATGCCAACGGTCTATTCCCTCATTCCTGAAATCGGTGCACAGCTCATAGACTTTCTCAAATCCGCCAACGATAAGACGCTTCAGATAAAGCTCATCTGAAATCCGCAAGAACAGATCGATGCCAAGCGCATTATGATGAGTGATGAATGGTCTAGCCGAAGCCCCTCCGTAAAGAGGCTGGAGGGCCGGCGTCTTAACCTCCATAAACCCCCTTCCATCCAAGAATTTACGTAGGAGATTGGTAATCTCCGCACGCGTCTTGAAAGCCCCCCTGACCTCTTCATTCATTAAAAGATCGAGGTAACGTTGGCGGTAACGTTCCTCAATATCCTTCAAGCCGTGCCATTTAGAAGGTATGGGAAGGATAGATTTCGTTAAGAGATGGAAATCTTCGACCAAGACGGAGACCTCGCCGGCATCCGTTTTGAAGACCCCGCCTCGAGCATCAATAAAATCGCCAATGTCCAGAAGCCCAAGGAGTTTGGCATTCTTCCCTTTGATTTTTTCCGCCTTGAAGACAAGCTGAATCTTCCCTGAAGCGTCGCGGAGATCAAAGAAAATAATCTTACCGTGACCGCGGATCGCCGCTATTCTCCCGGCTACCGAAACTGTTTCACCCTCCAGCTCAAATGCTTCGGCGGCCGAGTGGCATCGGCCACAGGAGGAAGGGTAAGGATTAATACCTAACTCCCGGATCTGCTCGAGTTTCCTCAAACGCTCTTCCCTTAGCTCTTCAATAGGTCTAGCCATAACGGAATAATCTTAACAGATTTAGGATAGGGGGCATGAGCGGTGGGGGGATAAAGGTCTCCTATCCTCCGCGAATACCAAAACCTTTTAGGCCCCGGAAGTTTAGAAGTTTATTTAATTTCGAGAATACAATAGGAGAGCTTCCCCACTGGGGCTTCAACCTCAACCCTATCTCCGATTTTCTTCCCCATAAGAGCTTTACCCAACGGCGATCGGTGAGAGATTTTACCGCTCATCGGGTCTGCCTCGGTAGCGCCTACAATTTGAAATTCCCGCTCATCACCTTCGAGACGGAGCCTAACCTTAGTACCAATGGCCACACACCCATCCTTGCCGCAAACGACTACCCTTGCCCGTTTCAATAAACCACCCAACTCCTCAATTCGCCCCTCGACAACCGCCTGCTCATCCTTAACAGCGTCGTAAGCCGCGTTCTCGGCGACATCGCCCAATTCACGCGCCTCCCGCAACTTCTCGGCTACCTCCTTACGACGAGTATTGATAAGATAGTCGTACTCCTCTTGTAAACTTTTTAGACCCTCCTGGGTCACGTAAATCGCTTCCTCAGCCATATTTTCCCTCCACTCAAAACGAAAGTCCCCTTGTGGGGACGCGTCTCAAGCACCTCGTTACAACCTACCACAACCACAAGGTCAAGTCAAGCCGAAGACCTTATTCGCGCAATCTGGTCAAGTCGAACCAGAGCCCGGAGATGAGGTCTGCGTCACCGTACCGGCGGAGAGAAACCTGCGCCTCAACCTCATCCATCTCGAATTGTGCCTTGTAGACAACCAGTTTATAGCCCGCCTGCTCCGAGACTTCTACAATCTCCCCCGAGTGCCACCGCCCCACTTCTGCGACAATTTCCTCGCGCGCCGCCAGAAATATATCCTCGGGCAAGGCGATTTTCATCTGTGCATCGAAATCGCAAGATGCTCTCTCGTAATCCCCTTCGTTAAGCCCGGCCAGAAAATTCTCGATCACTGCCCCCGCATGCCGGAGAAATGTTTCTTCCTCGCCCAAGACCGCCTTCCTCCGATTCTCGGCCCGAAAGACAAGCAGACCGCCAAAAGCAGCGGAGAAAATTACTAAAATAGTTACGCTGACCTTAACCGCTTTCCTCATCTTCGCTCTAAGCGGACTAGACCTATATCTCGAAGCCAACCGGGAAAGATATTGTTGGTCACCATAAATGCCGGTATTCCCGGAGACCCTGATGGATTCTCACGCCGCGGCCCGTCACCCGAAGCTTCGGCGGGGATGGTGCCGCCAAGGGGAATCGAACCCCTGTTACCAGGTTGAGAACCTGGCGTCCTAGCCCCTGGACGATGGCGGCTCATTGACTCGTTATGCTCGCTCAGGGTGGATCTACTCCCAATAATACCACTAAACTAACGCTCTTTCAGGATAATTGCCTGGACGGGACAGGCATCACGGGCACAGCGAAGTTTTTCAGGAGGAACCTTTCCCCAATCTCCCTTAACCTCGGCCTTCCCCTCTTCAAGGCCAATCGCGAATGCCTCGGGAGCTAAGGCAACACAGCTTCCGCAGCCGATACACCGCTCTTCGTCAATTTTTACCGCCACAATTTTCGGCATGGCCCTACTTTAGGATATAACAACGGTCTTTCGCAACCAAATCGGCAATGGTTACTTCCCTCAACATCCGATGCAGCCGGCGCTGAACTGCCAACCAAAAGCTGCAGGTACTGCAAAGATTACCCGCCGGACAACCGGTACCTTGGCAACCTATTGCCTGGACCGGACCTTCTAACACCTCCAACAACTCAACGACGCTGATGCTTTCCGGCCGGCGCGCAAGCCGATAGCCCCCTCCCCTCCCCCGCTCAGCCTCAACCAAACGAGCCCTACGCAAAGCAGGCATTATTTGCTCCAGATACGAGAGGGAAAGGCCTTGGGAAGATGCAATCGAGTGCAAAGAAAGCTGCCGGCGCTCACAATTTTTAGCTAATTCCATCAGGACCATCAACCCATAATTGCTACGGGAGGAAAGAAGCTGGGCCATCGTAAACTAATTCTTACTAACTTAGTAAGGAAATGTCAACCGACTTATAACTACAGCGATAGAAAGCCACACGCTGCAATCAGGATTTATAAACGCTTGCCTCGCTTGATACGCCTCCAAAATCTCGGATATAATGCCACCGATGCAAATTTTGATGGTTACTGCCCCAAGAGATTTTCGAGACGAAGAGCTTCTCGAACCAAAAGCAATCTTTGACGACGCTGCAGCGGAAGTGACTGTCAGTTCCCGGGGAACTACTGAAGCTACCGGAAAACTAGGGGCGCACGTCAAAATCAATAAGGATCTCTCCAAGGTAGGCGCTGCCGACTACGACGCTCTTGTATTCGTCGGCGGCCCAGGCGCGGCAACCTATTTTAACGATCCCACGGCCTTAAAATTGATAAAGAGGGCAAACGCTGACGGAAAGATTCTCGCGGCCATCTGTATCGCCCCCTCAATCCTAGCCAACAGTGGAATCTTAGAGGGGAAAAGGGCAACTGCCTTCGCTTCAGAAGAGGAAAACCTTCGCTCCAAGGGGGCAATCTACACCGGAGAACCGGTAACGCGCGACGGTAGCATCATTACCGCCAACGGGCCTGATGCTGCTGAGGAGTTTGGTAAAACAATCATCGCCGCCCTCAAAGAACGGCGATAACCTCCCGTGATAAAATCAAGAGAAGGTGGCCCTGCCTATTGCCGGGTCGTCTAATCGGACGCGATCCCTTTCGCTAGATCGCTAGCCACTAGACGATCGCGGATAATTCGTAACACTCGTTGCCGGGTCGTCTAATGGTAGGAC
>CAZQCZ010000030.1:0-7619 GCA_964592215.1 uncultured Candidatus Saccharibacteria bacterium | reverse complement strand
CCACCGCCGTGATCATCACTCTCCGCCCCCCAAATAACAGTCCGTCCTTCTTCTTCTGGATAGATAGTGCTGGTATAGTCGCACTCAATATCAGGAAGGGTAGCTGCCGGGGCGCCGGGAACAAATATCTGTCTGAGGAACGAGAAGCTGTCGAAGATGGCCTTGACATCAGGGACGCTGATGATCGTGGAATATTTGTCAAGATCATAACTGCCGCTCCCTATGCTAAGGCCTTGAGATTGTTGCTGATTGGAGACTATCTGTCCAAGAACCGTTTGTCCCTTGGCGTCGGTAAGCGCCTCCCGTGGGTCTCTTCCCTCTTGGAGATACTTGGGGGGAAGGGCGCGGGCGACTGCCCCTTCGAATTGCCCTCCCGCCTCGCTAATCGCTCCCTGGTGAAGGGAGAGAAACGTTCTGGGTGTTTGGGTGATGTTATAGATGAATGATTTTTCACGGGTGAAGAACCCGTTGATTACCTTTTGGGCGAGGCAGAGGAGAACCTCGGCGAGTTCGCCAGCGCAACTCTTTGTTTTTTCCTCCCGCAACGCTCCCTGGACGGAGTCGCCGGTTGAAGAGAGGCGCGCCCAATTGTCGCTTATTGCCTGACAGCGGCTGCTGCTTTCATCGAGAGACGGTCGTTTGGCGGGGGTATCGCCGCAGGGGGGAGAAGCATGCGAGGCCGAATCTCGCTGACCGGTGTAGTAGTTGTGGGTGTACCCCTCCCAGCCAACCCAGCCAAGACCGCGGGAGAAGATGAAGTTCTCCCCACCGCTGGTTTTGATGGTGAGAGCGTCGCCAACGGCAACTCCGTTTGGCAGGGTCTTGTTTCCTTGCTCGCTGATCCAGGCTGTACTCGGGATCACTCCCGAATAGGGCGTCCAGCACATGTGACAATTGCTCTTGCTCATCCCGACGACGTAACCAATAACTTGGTACTGTTTTCCCACCTCCATACAGCGAGGGAAGTGGCGGCGTCCTAGGTCATCGGTGGCGGAATAATAAACGGCCATTGCGTCGGTGCCGTCGTCATTGCAACGAACGTTTCCCGCTCCCGTCGCCCACGTAGTGTCATAAACAATGTAGATGTAGTTGTCGTCGTAGGAGAAGGCTTCGTAGTATCTTGAATTGTCGCTCTTGACGATGTAAAAACCGGATTGTCCCGCAACGGTGCCGGCGTGGGTGTAAAAAATCTCACCATCTTGCATCCGGTTGCCCTTCCCTGTATCGGAGGGGAGCATGTAATTGAGGACGTCGACAGTTCCTGCAGGGCAGGCGACAGCCGTTTTGGCGGCGAGGGCGAAGAGGGAGAATAGGGTGACAAAGAAGGCTCCCGCCCTCTTAAGGGTGGCCAGTCCTTGCTGCGCTTTTGGTTTTAGTTGCTCTGACATATCGAAACCCTTATCCAGCGACGTTTAAGGATAAGGAGTTGGCACCTTAGTCTTAAGGATACCCTCGAATAATACCTTAAGGAAGAGGTAAGCGCCGACGACGAGAACTAAGCCAACAATGGAGAAGGTGATTGTGCTCCTGGCGGCGGCGGACCCTTGCTTGTCCCCGCCAGACATCATATACTGGACCCCCCCGATTATAAAGAAGACCAGTGCTACTACTCCCCCCACCTTAAGGAGCTTGTCAATGACATTTTCGAGAATCTTAGTTAGTTCATTCCAAAGCCCACCCTCACCTGCCCCCGGCACGTCGGCGAACGCAGGCAGAGCAAGAGCAAGAACAATGCTCCCTAATACTAGGGTTGCTGTCGTGAGCTTGAGGCGCTTCATTGACCTAGAACGGCAAGGTTACGCAGCCGCTCGGCATCTTTAAGATGCCCTTGCAGATGACCAAGTCCACTATCAAGAAAGAGCAAACAGCGATGACCAGACCAACAAGCGCTCCCGTGATTTTCCCTTGAGCAGCCTGAACGCCCATCTTGTCCCCGCCAGACATCATGTATTGAATTCCGCCCACAACGAGGAAAGTGATAGCGATGAGCCCTGCGGCGGCAAACAGGTAGCCAAGGACAGCTGAAATCAAATCGTCCAGGCTGTTATATCCGATAGGGTTGGTTAAAGCAGCATAGGCCGGCGTGGCCAGGGCGGCGAGAGCAACGTTTGTCAAACCAGCCGCGATAAGTGTTCTAATTTTTCTGTTCATCTTTGCTTCAATTCACCTCCTCTCCAAGGCTAGAATATCCCATTCTCAATCTTGAGAATATCAACCCCTATTATATGAAGAATGAGGACAGAGAGCAAGATAAAGAGCAAGCCGCTGACGGCGGCGGTAATTTTGGCTCTACCAGCGGCGACCCGCTCGGGGTCTCCTGTGGAGGAAGCGACTGCCAGCCCTCCCCAAATGAGGAGGAGGAGGGTGCAAAGGAAAGCGACGTAAATTGCCTTCTTGAGTATCCAGCCGGCGGCGCAACTTACGTTGCTAGTAGGGATGCAGCCGATACCGGTTGAGATACAGTCGCTCTCGTCACAGTCGGGCGTGTGACCATCGCTCCCGTCATCAGGAGCATCCCAGGCAGCAGCATAGAGAGGGGCAAGTAGCGGAAGTAGCAGTGTTAGGACAATGAGAGCTTTGGTAGCTTTTCGGATGAGCTCGCCGCAGGCAGGAAATTTCACCACGGGTTCATTTTAGCATAATTTGATGACCGGGAAGAAGATTGCTTGGTCGCCTTTCCGGGCGCTCATCTGCTATCCTAGGGGAAGGATGAGAAGTCGCCTACTGCCCAAGCTGCTGCTCCTTGCCCTCTTGCCTTTGGGGACATTCATTCCTGCGCAGCTGATTCGTGCCGACGAGCTCGATGATGTTACCAATCAACTCAATCAGGAAAAACAGCGATTAGCCGATCTTGAGGCGAAGAAGAATCAGCTTGCCAATTCTATTTCCTCCGCCTCCGCCACTCTTGCCCAAGTTTCGACTCAACTTACCGAAGCGGAAGCCGAGTTGGCGGCCATCGAAGCGGCGCTGGCCGAAAAAGAAGCCCTCCTGGCTCAATGGGAATCAAATCGCAATCTCCTCATAAGAGACTTTTATAAAAAAAGCCGCGTCTCCCCTATTGAGGTCGCTCTTTCCGAAGATGATTTTGTCGGTTCGGCGCGGCAGTTTTGCTACTACAGGGAGAGCCTTAGCCTTCTAGCGGATCAGATCAGGGCGCTGAGCAGCGAAATTTCTGTCTTTCAGGAGAACAAAACCAAAGCGGAACAATTGCGAAACGACTTGGCTAACCTGAAAGCCCAGTACCAAATCCTTCTTGCCTCGCGGCAGAGCGCTTACGCGACAACTACCACCCAGCTGTCTCAAGTCAAAGCTTCCATCCAAGGTCTAACCGCCAAGCAGGAACAGTTGATCTTGGCGAAGTTTGCCGCCACTGCCCAGAATGAGACAATCGGTGATAAAGAACCTCTCTCTGAGTCGTTGCCGGAGCCGAGTTTTACCCCGGCTTTCATGGTCGCTACTTACGGCTACCCTCATCGGGTCGGAATGAACCAGTACGGGGCTTACGGGCGGGCTCTGGCCGGTCAAACGTATGATCAAATTCTCCATGCCTACTACTCGGGAGTTACCATTGGCGCTTATGATGTTCCCGCGACCGTAAGCGTTCAAGGCTACGGAGATGTTTCTTTCGAGGATAACTATCTTCGCGGCATTTCCGAGATGCCTCGCAGCTGGCCGATGGAAGCGCTTAAAGCTCAAGCGGTGGCAGCGAGAACCTACGCTCTGAATTATGTCCTCAAGAACGGATCTATCTGCACCGACCAAAACTGCCAGGTTTATAACGGCACTTCCGACCGCCTCAACTGCGAGGGAGAGGACAACCAGCGTTGGTGCGATGCCGTCAAGGCAACGCGGGGAGTTGTCATTACCTATGGCGGGTCGCCTATCGGGGCTTGGTATGCCTCGACTGCCGGCGGCTATACCCTTTCCGCTTCCGAAGTTTGGGGCGGGTCGGCGCCGTGGGCGATAGGGATAAAAGATTATGGTGAGAAAGGCGCTTACGATGGGCCGGATTACGGCAATTCTCCTTGGTATCACACCGGTTGGGGATCACGAAATTGCAATAAGAGTGAGTATAATCCTTGGCTGACTAAAGAGGAATTGGCCGATATCTTCAACGCTGTTCTTCTTTACCAAAAGTCCTCCGATTATACCCAGTATCTTTCGCCGGTTGACGGCTGCATTAAAGACGCCGGTTGGAGCGCCGATCAGGTAAAAGCGAAGCTGGTCGAATTTGGGGTGGCGCCGATCAATTCCGTTTCGGCAGTGGCAGTGAGTTTCCGGAGCGATGGGGCTAATACGGCTACCGTTTACGCCACCACCGACCGCGGCCCTCTTGATTTCTCCGCCGCTACTTTTAGGGCAATATTTAACCTCCGCGCTCCCGGGTATTTGGTAATCAAGACCGGCCGTTTCGACTTCGAAGTCCGCTAAGCGTTCTCACCGCCTCAGTTCAGTTTAGATAGTGCCACCTGCTATTATTGTCTTGATGCCTGCACGGGTTGAGATTAAGGTCTCCAAGCTCGAAGGTTCTCCTTTAGCCGAGCGGGGAAAGTTCGCCCAAGCCTACGAGTATACTCCACCGGAGGAGGATCTTTTGAAGAGACGGGGTCAACTTTTTGTCGTTCTTGATATTGATGCCGATCCTGCTTTTGATGCCGCTTTGGCGGGGAAGCTGGTTTGGGATTCGCTTTCCGAGGAGTATTTTTCGGAAAGCGATGACCTTCCTCTCAAAGCGCTTGAGCGAGCAGTATTCGCCGCCAAGAATAGGCTAACCAATCTTGTCCACTCTCAAGACGAGCTTGGGGGAGAGGTGAAAGTCGATCTTAATGTAGCGGCCGCCGTCCTCTGGGGCGATTCGCTCACCGGCGAAGCAGGCGTCCTTTACTTTGTGCGCCGGGGGAACCCAAGCGTTTTCCTGAGGAGGGCGGGACAGGTGCGGCAGTTATTGGCGGGGGAGGAGCCAAGCAGCGTCGCCTCGGTGGTGGCGGAGAGCGGCGATGTCGTCCTCCTCGGCTCGCGTGACTTTGGCAAGAACTTCACTCCAGCGACTTTGCCAGAGGTTTCGTTCTTGGAGAGGGAGTTTGCCGTCGGCCACCAGGTCCCGGGGTTGGCGGCGATACTCTTTAGTTTAGAGGTGAATAGCGAGGTACCAGAGAGAGAGAAGGAAAAGGAGGCGGAGGAGACTCCTTTTGGTCCGGGGAGGAAGCTGGCACTCCCCTCGCCTGCCGGTATATTGGAGCGATTGCCAAAGAAGAAAAAAAGTGTTTTCCATCCCTTGGATGGGGTGGAGAAAGCTTGGGCCTCGGTAACGTCGGCGGGAGGGGAACTCTGCTCTAGCCTTGGAGGGAGAGTCAGGAGCCGTTTTGGATATCTCGGCCAAGCAGTGAGGGAGAAACTCGCTTTCCGCATTTCTCGGGGCCAGGAGATTTATCTGGAAAGGCGTCGGCCAAAGATCGGCCTTCCCAAGGTGATTGCCCTTCTAGTCTTAGTCTTACTCTCCTCGGTAACGTTTACCATTTGGCGCCAGCGCCAACGTATTCGGGTGGAGGAGTTTGATCGGCGTCTGTCCTTGGTGGAAGAGACTCTTGATGAGGCTGAGGATTTGATCGGCCTCTCTGCCGGGCGGGCGAAAGAGCTTTGGCAGGAGGCACAGGAGGCATTGGAGGAGGCATCGGCAATCAATTCCAGAGACAGTCGGGTAGCTTCTCTCGAGCAGAGGTTAGGAGACGTCTTTAACCTTATTGAGAAGGTTACCCCTGTTGCCGACAATAATCTCTTTTATGATCTCTCATCGCAACCGGGATGGACCCAGGCCCTTTCCATCGCCGGCGGGGATGGTACCATTTATGTCTCCGACAGTGGGACAAAGGCAACTTTGGCAATCAAGGAAGTGCCGGCTGGCACCCCTCAGGTGGAGGAGGCGACGGCGAATAAAGTAGAAGGAGCGCGGCGGCTGGCGCGCGAGGGCGATTTCCTCTATCTTCTTACCAGCGATAACTTCTACCGTACCCAACTTTTCACTAAGGGGAGCGATTCGCCGTTGTCCTTTGATGATTTTGCGGCGGTGCTGACCTTCGATACCTACAACACTAATATCTACTTCCTTATCCCTTCGGAAAATCAGATTCTTAAGTTCCTCAACCTCGGTGATGAGTATTCTCGCGCCCTCTCTTGGCTCAAGGAGCCTGTCGTCCTTGAGGGGGCCGTGGACATGGCGATTGATGGTGCCGTCTGGACTATCAATTACGACGGGACAGTAATGAAATTCCTTGTCGGGAAACGAGAGGCATTCTCCGTCTCGGGACTCACCAGCGGTATTACCCAGCCGAAGGCAATCTATACCCGGGCAGCCTTTAGCCGTCTTTACATCGCCGAGAATAACCGCGTCCTGGCGGTAAATAAGGATGGCCAATTCGAGCGCCAGTTTAAAGGTGATGTCTTTTCCGATCTCGTCGATCTCTGGGTAACTGATGATGAGACATCTCTATTCGTCCTAACTTCGAGTAAGATTTATAAAGTGGGCCTGTGATCGTTCCAGTTGTTAATCGCCGGTCAGTAGCTATTGGTTATTGTCTTTATTGACTTTCTCGGCCTTATCGCCTTTACTAGACAGTGTGATTGCGGGCTCTCTGCTGACGACTTTAGCCGAAGCCCTCTTCCCCACCCGCTGTGTCGTTTGTCGGCGGAAGAGATCATTGCTTTGTTCTGAGTGCATTGGGAAGCTGCCGGTTCTGGACAAGGAGTTTTGCCTCGTCTGCGACAGGCCGGCAATTGGTGGCTTCACTCATCCGGGTTGTGCCACCCGCTACACTCCAGAGCGGGTGCTCTCCGGCTTTTGGTACCGTAGCCCTGTCCCGCGGATAGTTCAAGCCCTTAAATTCAAGGGGATCTATCCCTTGGCAGCCATCCTCGCCGATCTCCTTGTTGAGGAGCTGGGGGAGCGGGGAGTGTCTTTCGGTGAGGAAGTGCTTATTGTGCCGATTCCTCTCTCGTTTTGGCGGAAAGGCGCCCGTGGCTACAACCAGGCAGAGCTTTTAGCCCAAGGTCTGGGAGAGCGTCTTCGGCTCGAAGTCGATTCTTCTGTCCTGCAGAAAGTCAAGGATGTTGAATCGTTGGCGCAGCGGAATACGCCGCGGGAAGAAAGATTGCGGCGGGTAAAAGGCGTTTTCGCCATCAAGAAAGGGGAGGAAGCGGCAGTCGAAGGTAAAGATATTCTTTTGGTTGACGATGTCTTAACCTCTGGAGCGACAGTGCGGGAGGCGGCGCGAGTTCTCAAGAAAGCCGGCGCGCGGCAGGTTTGGGTGGTAACCTTTGCGAAAGGCCGCCTCTGGAGAAATTAATTTTCCTCTAGTATAATTAGCTAGGTATGGAGAGGTGGCAGAGTGGTTAAATGCGGCGGTTTGCTAAACCGTTGATGGTTAACACCGTCACGTGGGTTCGAATCCCACCCTCTCCGCCATGTTCGGCAGGCTCACCATAGGCGTGGGGTTGACGAGTCCTACGAATTGGGGGTGGGATGAGAAGTTTACCCTGAGCCTGTCGAAGGGAATCCCACCCTCTCCGCCATCCTTGCCTCCGCCCGCCCTCGCTTTCCGCCGCCGCCGAGTTTCGTGCCAACG
>CAZQCZ010000029.1:0-7664 GCA_964592215.1 uncultured Candidatus Saccharibacteria bacterium | reverse complement strand
CTATCCCGGAGGGGCCGCATCTTTGAGAAGTTAACTAAACTTTGGATAACAACACTTTTTGTACTTCTTCCCGCTCCCGCACGGACAGGGGTCATTGCGGCCGATCTTCCTCCCGCCCCTATTGACAGTCTGACCAGCGGTCCCATGGCTTCCAGCAGCCAACGACCGCCCACGCCGCTCTGTTGGAATTGCCTCCCCCTTCTTAATTCGCACTCGCTCCAAACGGTCCGCCACCGTCGCCCAAATCGTATTCATTAGGCGCTCGAAGAGAAAACGCGCCTCCTTCTTATACTCCACCAGTGGGTCCCGCCCCCCGTAACCCTCAAGACCGATGCTCCGGCGGAGATGATCCATCGTATCAATATGCTCCAACCAGAGAAGATCAAATGTTTGAAGAGACAATTGCTGGGCAACTTTCAGCCAAACTTCGCCGAACTCTTTCTTCCTCTCCGACCAAAGCTTCCCCGCTCCCTCGGAGCAGGCAGCCAATCTTTCCAGCAGCCATGCCTCCGTTGCCTCTCCGCCCTCGAGAAGCCTCCGCCTAACGGTATAGCCGATCTCGCGGTGCTTGTTCATTACGTCGTCATACTCGACCAACTGCTTCCTGATATCAAAGTTATGGCCCTCAACCCGTTTCTGGGCATTCTCAATCGCCTTGGAAACGAGACCGCTTTCCAACGGAACGTCATCTTCCAAGCCGAAGCGGTCCATAAGGTTTTCTACCATCTGCCCGCCGAAGATACGCATCAGGTCGTCTTGGAGGGAAACAAAAAAACGGGAGGCGCCGGGATCGCCTTGGCGACCCGACCGACCACGAAGCTGATTATCAATCCGCCGCGCTTCATGGCGCTCAGTTCCGATAACAAAAAGACCGCCAAGTTCTGCAACTCCCCTACCGAGCTTAATATCAACTCCGCGCCCGGCCATATTCGTCGCCACTGTCACTGCTCCCTCCTCTCCCGCCTTAGCAAGGATGTAGGCCTCTTTCTCATGCCGTTTCGCATTCAGAACTTCATGGGTGACATTCCGTCTCTTCAACAGCTTAGATAGAAGTTCGTTATTCTCAATCGAAGTTGTCCCGACAAGAACCGGCTGGCCACCTTGGTAGCGCTCCACAATGGCGTCAACAACAGCCTTAAACTTTGCCGCCTGAGTCTTGTAAACAGTATCTGGATAATCTTTCCTGATCATCGGCTCGTTGGTAGGAACCACGAGAACATCGAGACCGTAGACTTTGCTAAGCTCCTCCGCCTCGGTTGCCGCCGTCCCAGTCATTCCCGCCAACTTTTCGTACATCCGAAAGTAATTTTGGAGGGAAATCGTCGCCAAAGTCTTGCTCTCACGCTTGATCGGCACACCCTCCTTTGCCTCGATGGCTTGGTGCAGCCCTTCAGAATAACGACGGCCGAACATCAGCCGGCCGGTAAACTCGTCAACGATAATCACCTCGTCGTCCTTGACAACATAATCCTTGTCCCGCCTGTAAGCATAAGCGGCCTGCACCGCTTGTGAGGCAAGGCGAATCGTCTCAAAATCGCGCTCATATAGATTCTCAACCCCCAGCAGCTTCTCAAGCTTTCTTATCCCAATGTCTGTCAAATAGGCTGTCTTTGCCTTTTCGTCGATTTCGAAATCAATCTTGGGCGCTAACTCCTCCACCAGCCGGGCAACCCGGTAATACTTCTCACTCGCCTCCTCCTCCGGAGCAGAGATAATCAGAGGCGTCCGCGCCTCGTCAATAAGAATAAAATCGACCTCATCAACAATGGCGAAATGGTGCGCCCCCTCCTCCCCCTTGCGGTTGGTCTGGACAACTTGGGAAAGATCGTAGACCATATTGTCGCGGAGGTAGTCAAAACCAAACTCGTTATTGGTCCCGTAGGTAATGTCTGCCTGATAAGCTTCGCGGCGGGGAACCTCACGAAGAAATCTCCCCTGACCCAGCTCTAACTCCTCGGGCGTCCCGGTGGCAGAGCTTGGCTCGCTGCGAGACTGCCCTGTACCAAGTCCCGCCCCGGCCCGGGACGTTCCCTTCCCGCTCTTGCCGAAGTCCTCACCAGCGCTCCCGGAAATCCCGGTCCCGCCTCTCCCGGGATCAAAGAGGTATGCCTTCTCGTGGTTCAGGCAGCCAACAAGGAGTCCTAGAAGGTGAAAGATTGGCCCCATCCACTCACAGTCGCGGCGGGCAAGATAATCATTAACGGTAACGAGATGGACTCCTCGGCCGGTAAGAGCATTAAGGTAAAGAGGCAAAGTCGCCGAAAGGGTTTTCCCCTCCCCTGTCTTTTGCTCGGCTACCTTCCCTTGGTGGAGGGCAATTCCCGCCATTAATTGGACATCAAAATGGCGCATCCCGGTAGTCCGGCGGGAGGCCTCCCGAACCACGGCAAACGCTTCGGGCAAAATAGCGTCTAGTGAGTAGTGACCCCCAGCTAATTTCTGGCGAAATTCATCAGTTTTACCCCCCAACTGTTTGTCGGAAAGCTTCTTGATTTGAGGCTCAAGAGCATTAATCTGATTGACAGCCGACCGCAGCCGCCCAACCTCGCGTTCATTGGAATCGAAGATCTTAGTTAGGAACGAAGGCACAACTATTGATTGTATCACTTGAAACGCCAGCCAATTTGTCCAGTAAGGCCTACTTGGAGAGTTCTATGTTGAGGTAACTCTGCTCTCTGGCCAACGCAAGTGGGTGTCCAAAGGAGGTCCCCCTCACACCGATCCCGCTACTGGAACCTTTCGCCGTCAGGAGATAATAATCGGGCTTGCCCAACCCTTGCTCCTCGAAGATTTTATCGACGGTCCGCAGTTGATTCGCCACCGAAACACGCACACCGACGCCCGTACTGTGCACAAGGAGGTGCTCATCATTGCCGGCAACGATACACCAAAGATAAGTATCCTTTAATACTGGCGCCGGCAGAGATTCCCCGGCATGAAACGCGAACGGCACTTGATGGAATTCTCCACCGCTCACTGCAATCTGTTCCAACCGGCCCCTATCCCCCACCACAATCTTGACCCCACCTTCGGGGGTAACGGCAACTGCTCCAAGCCCATGTCCGTAACCGCTGGCCTTGTCCGGCTCAACAACTTTGTTGACAGGAATCGCTTCAGAGATAGGAACTGCAACACCATCCCCAGCTTCCTTACTAAACCCGCCTCGCATTCCGGACGCAGACAAACTAACGCTGTACGCCTCAACAGGAAAGTTTTCTTTCGCCTTGGCCGGATCAGCAGGTGCCCACTCTGGAATTCGAGAGCGCACCAGAGAGTACCCGTCGCCCTTCTCGACAACCTGTTCCAAAAACCGCAAGTCGGGAATAATTTCGCCGCGCTTAACACCTGCTTCTACCTTCCCATACGCCAAAAATAACTCCGGTGTCCTGATTATATGGCAAAGGACGTTAATGAGATGGTAGATGGTGGCGCCTTTTTCCGATAGCGCCCGCGCCTCCGCAGAAATACCGGCGGCAACTGCTGCTCCTGCTGCGGCGGCGCTTCCGATGAGAAATTGCCGACGGGTGATCTTTCGTTTCTGATGAGAAACGGCCTCGCCGCTCTCACTTGAATCACGCTTTGTGACTGCACTCCCCTGCTCTGCCTCCTCCGGCTGTCCTCCTCGCCGACGGCCGAAAAGAAATTCACGACGCGTAAGTCCCTGTTTAGCTCCGGATTGCGGTTTACTCTCCTGAATGCCTGGTTCCTTTGGAAAAGGACTAAAATTCTCCGCCATCACTTTCTAATACTACCAGTTAAGCGCCCCATCCGCCTAAAAAACACGAACATTTCGTTTCGAGCTAGAATGAGATATGCCTTTCCGGTTTTTAGAAGACACCGCCACGGCCGATATCGCCTTCGAGGCAACGGGAGAAACGCCGGAAGAGCTTTTCACCAGTGCGGCCGAGGCGTTGGAAGAAACACAGGTTAGAACTGAGGGTCTAGAACTTAGAACTGAGAAGAAGGTAGAACTTGGAAGCGATAACTTGGACGATCTCCTCTTCGATTTTCTCAACGAGCTTATCTTCCATAAGGATTCCGAAGGACTCGCTTTCTCCAAGTTCAACATCAAAGTAGAAACCCTAAGCCCTACCCACCATACCCTAGTCGCTAACATAGGGGGAGAGAAAATCGACCCCAAACGCCACGAACTCCGAACCGATGTTAAAGCGGTGACGAAACACCTGTTTGGGATTAAAGAAACGCCGAAGGGATTCAAGGCAACAGTCGTCTTGGATATTTAATGTCATCCGCCGAAGGCGGACAAGGTTGCGAGGGCGGCGAATGCCTTACCGATTTATTGATTTATTAGCGCCACTGATTTATTTTTATACGTATGCTCTTCCCTCTTTCCGACGAAAACCCAAGCCGCTCCCGATTGGTCACGACCATCATAATAGCGCTCAACATCGCTATCTTTCTCTTCTCACTTCGGGATTTTGAGTTTACCATTCTTAGCTTCGGCTTTATCCCCGCCTATGCCTCTGTCCTCACCGCATTCACCTCAATGTTCCTCCACGGCGGACTTGACCACCTCTTCGGAAATATGTGGTACCTCTGGATTTTCGGCGATAATGTGGAGGGGGTATTCGGAAAAGTCCATTACCTCCTCTTCTACCTCGCGTCAGGATTCGCCGCCGTCGGCGCCCACTACTTCACCAATCAAGGTTCATTAATCCCAACCATCGGAGCCTCGGGGGCGATTTCCGGCGTCCTCGGCGCCTATCTCGTCCTCTTCCCTCAAGCCAAAATCAGGGTCTACAACCGCTATGCAGGCGTAGCAAGAACGCCCGCAGTCAATATGCTCGGCCTCTGGTTCCTAGTCCAGCTCCTCTTCAGCGCCACTAGCTTTCTTGGTGAAACAGGAAGCGGAATCGCTTTCGCCGCCCATGCCGGCGGGTTCGCTTTCGGATATGCCTACGCCTGGGTCTTCAAACGGATATTCCCCAGCCGGGTACCCCAAGACGTCCCCGGAGACTTATACGGTTAACTGGTCAACTTGCCCACAACTCCACAGAGACGGTTAACCTTGTCAACTCTCTCCCAAGGAAGCCTTAGCTCCGGACGGCCAAAGTGGCCGTAACGAGCTACCTGGCGGTAAAGCGGACGGCGAAGATCAAGATTCTTGATAATCATCCCCGGTCGAAAATCGAAAACTTCCTTAACTGCCTCGACCAGAATCTCATCGCTAACCTTCCCCGTCTCGAAAGTGTTAACGTTTATCGCCAATGGTTCCGGCACGCCAATGGCATAGGAAACCTGCAGCTCACAACGCTCCGCCAGACCGGCGGCGACAATATTCTTAGCGACATAGCGCGCCATATATTGGCCCGAGCGGTCCACCTTGGTCGGATCCTTACCGGAAAGCGCTCCCCCACCGTGGCGGCTGTAGCCACCGTAAGTATCGACCTCGTTCTTGCGGCCGGTCAGACCAGTATCCGCCCGCGGACCCCCGGTAACGAATCGACCGGTGGCGTTGATGTGGTACCTCGTCTCGCGATCAAGAAGATCATTGGGAATTACCGGGAAAACCACGTGCTCGATCAGCTGTCTTTTCAGCTTAGAAAGCCTCACCTCCGGATCGTGCTGAGCCGCCAGGACAACCGTTGCCACCCGCTTTGGCTTGTCGCCGTCGTATTCAACGGTCACCTGTGACTTCCCGTCAGGACGAAGACCAGCGACAGTCATCTTCTTTCGGACTTCAGCCAAACGCTGGCACAGCCGGTGAGCAAGGACAATCGGCAACGGCATCAGTTCTGGCGTCTCTGTACAAGCATAGCCAAACATCA
Source organism: uncultured Candidatus Saccharibacteria bacterium (assembly GCA_964592215.1). Lineage (GTDB taxonomy): Bacteria > Patescibacteriota > WWE3 > 9FT-COMBO-53-11 > 9FT-COMBO-53-11 > CAZQCZ01. The sequence goes on along the minus strand of CAZQCZ010000029.1, from coordinate 1,875 downwards.
GCCCCTGGTCACCTGCCCCCAAACCAGCTAAATCTTCCCGAACAACCTTCCCCGATGATGCCTCCTTATAACTGTCGACGCCCCGCGCGATATCCGAGGACTGGGCCTGAATCGCTACGGAAATCCCGGAAGTATCATAGTGGAAACCGTACTCGGCTTGGGTATAACCGACATCCTTGATGATTCTGCGAGCAACCTCTGGTATCTCAACGTAGCAATTGGTGGTAATCTCGCCGGCGATGAACATCACCCCATTGGTCACCAGCGCCTCCACTGCCACCCGCGCTCTCGGGTCGCCCGCAATAATTGCATCGAGAATGGCATCGGCAACTTGGTCACAAAGTTTGTCAGGGTGTCCTTCAGTTACTGACTCGGAGGTAAAAAACTTTTTCACCGCGGCAATTTTACTAAAAGAAGGCGGAACGACGCAAACCGAGAAGCTGTTAAGATGATTACGAGAAACTATCGCCGGCAGATTATGGACCGCAATATCTTAACTAAAGCCTCCGACTTCATTTGGAATATTCCCAAAACCTACAAGAAGGGAATGAGGGTTCCGGCCCGTATTTTCGCTTCTGATAAACTCCTCGACGAGATGGATGAGGGTGTAATAGACCAAATTACTAATGTTGCCTGCTTTCCCGGAATCGTTGGCTACGCACTAGCAATGCCCGATGCCCACTGGGGCTACGGTTGCCCTATCGGCGGCGTTTTCGCCACCGACCCCGCCGATGGCGGGGTCATTTCCCCGGGCTCCGTCGGTTTCGATATCAACTGCGGAATGAGGGTTATCCGGACCAACCTTACCGAAGGGGAAGTGCGGCCGAAAATCGAAAAAATTGTTGATCTGCTCTTCGAGCGAATACCCATGGGAGTCGGTCAAGGAGGATTTTTGAAGCTAAGCGAGGCTGAACTAAAGGAAGTAATGGTCCGCGGCGCCGAATGGGCAGTCGGGAAAGGACTCGGCTGGCCCGAAGACCTCACACACACAGAGGAAAAAGGGAAAATGGCCGGAGCTAATCCCGATATGGTCTCCAGACGGGCAATCGCCCGAGGAAAAGGACAGTTAGGGTCGTTAGGTTCGGGGAATCACTTTCTCGAGGTCCAAGTCGTCAAAGAGACTCACGACCCCAAAACCGCTGGAGAGTGGGGATTGAGAAAAGGGCAAGTGACCTTCATGATCCACTGTGGTTCGCGAGGATTCGGTCACCAGGTTGCTACCGACTACCTCAAGGTCTTCGGTGAAATGATGCCCAAATATAAGATTGCTATCCCTGATCCTCAACTGGCTGCCGCCCCCTATGACTCCAAAGAAGGAGAGGATTACATAGGGGCAATGGCAGCAGCGACCAACGTCGCCTTCGCCAATCGCCAAGCGATTATGCATCGTACTCGCGAAGTTTTTTCCGAGGTCTTCGAAAGAGACATCAGGGAACTAGGGTTGGACCTCATCTACGATGTCGCCCACAATATTGCCAAAAAGGAGGAGCATAGGGTGGGAGGCACAAAGAAAGAACTGATCGTCCACCGCAAAGGAGCAACAAGGAGCTCTCCGGGCCAGCCGGTTTTGATCGGGGGATCAATGGAAACCGGATCACATCTAATGATTGGAACGGAGGAGGCAATGCAGCTAAGCTTTGGCTCCACCGCTCACGGGAGCGGGAGAAGGATGAGCCGGGCGGAAGCAAGGAGAAGGGTTCGCGGGAAGAACCTGCAAAAGGAGATGAAAGAGAGCGGGATCTACATCCGTTCGGCTTCAATGCCAGGACTGGCCGAAGAGGCAGGCCTTGCCTATAAAGATATTAACGAGGTGGTTGAGGTAACCCACCAAATAGGCCTCTCCAAAAAAGTCGCCAGCTTCGCTCCGATTGGGAA
>CAZQCZ010000028.1:0-7868 GCA_964592215.1 uncultured Candidatus Saccharibacteria bacterium | reverse complement strand
TTTCTTTTTCTAGTGAAAGTCAACGTGTTTGTTCATCTTGGTATTGCTTTTTAATGCTGGAGACGATACCATCAAAACGATGGCGAGAAAACCGGGCATTGCTAGATCCGCGCCCAAAGAGAAGAAAGTTGACCTTCCCAAAGACTCTCCGCAAGACGGGAAGAAGCAAGCGTTGGCTTCGGCGGTGGAGCAGATTGAGAAGTCTTTTGGGAGGGGAGCGATTATGAGGCTGGGGGAACGGGTGGCGGCGCGGGGCGATGTTGAAGTTATCCCCACCGGCTCGCTCGGTCTCGATCTTGCTTTGGGCGTTGGCGGAGTTCCGAAGGGCAGGATTATTGAGATTTTTGGGCCGGAGATGTCGGGGAAGACGACTCTCGTTCTCCACATGATCGCCGAAGTTCAGCGGCGAGGGGGAACGGCGGCCTTCATTGACGCCGAACACGCCCTCGATCCTGCTTACGCCGGGCGGATTGGCGTCAACGTTGACGAGCTTCTTCTCTCGCAGCCCGATACAGGAGAGCAGTCGCTTGAGATCGCGGAAACTCTCGTCCGCTCCGGTGCCGTTGATTTCATTGCTATCGATTCTGTTGCTGCACTGGCCCCACGGGCCGAGATTGAGGGGGAAATGGGCCAGCCCCATGTTGGCCTTCAGGCGCGCTTGATGTCTCAAGCGCTTCGGAAACTCACCGGGGCGATTGCCAAATCAAAAACAACCGTTGTTTTCACCAACCAGATTCGCCACAAGATCGGGGTGATGTTCGGCAATCCCGAAACCACTCCCGGTGGCTTAGCGCTCAAATTCTATGCTTCGGTCCGTTTGGATATGAGGAGAATCGGAACGATAAAGCGGGGAGAAGAGGTTTTGGGGTCGCGGGTCCGTGTCAAGGTGGTCAAAAACAAGGTGGCGCCGCCGTTCCGCCAGGCTGAATTCGACATTATGTATAACGAGGGGATTAGTAAGGCAGGAGAGCTGGTGGATCTTGGCGAGCAGCACCGCGTTGTAAAGAAAAGCGGGGCTTGGTATGAAGAAGGAGGTAAGAAATTGGGGCAGGGGAGAGAAGCAACGAAGGAGTTTCTCCGGAAAAATCCAAAGGTGGCAGAGAAGATTGAGACGGAAATTAGGAGGATAGTAGCAGCAGAAGCCAACGCCTCTTAGACCCCGCGGTCCTCTTTTCCTTTGTTTTTTTGACATTAAGTGGACAAGTAGCCTAGTATATAAAGAGGGTGGGGAGTCATATCGGTCTTCCGATGATCAACTATGAACGACAAGAAAACCAAAAGTTCCTCCTCATTCCCAGCGTTCGCCGGGGATGATGTTTCAATTGAAGAATTAAGGGAGAAGTACCTCTCCGAACTGGTAAGGCTGTCTGGCTTGTCTCGCGATGACGCCCGCAAAAAGCTCCTCAAGGAGTTGGATCAGGATTTAGATAATGAGAAGGCCCGTCGCGTTGCTGAAGCAGAAGAGCAGACTCGGCAGACGGCCGACAACCGGGCAAAGGATATCCTCATCTCGGCGATGGAGCATGCGGCGACCGATTACGTCGCCGAATATACCGTTTCCGTCGTAAAGCTTCCTTCGGAAGAGTTCAAGGGAAAGATTATCGGAAAGGAGGGGCGTAATATCCGTGCCTTGGAGCGGGCAACGGGAGTCGAATTTGACCTTGATGAGAGTCCGAACGAAATTCGCCTCTCTTCCTTTGATCCCGTCCGGCGCTATATCGCCAGATTGGCTCTTGAGCGGTTGATAAAGGACGGCCGGATTCAGCCGGAGAGGATCGAAGCTGCAGTGGCGACAGCCAAAGAAGATGCTGCCCGAGAGATAAGAAAGGAGGGCGAGCAGACGGCGGTTGAGGCTGGTCTCGGGGGGCTGCCTTCGGGGATTATTGAGCTTCTGGGGCGGTTCCGGTTTCGGACCTCCTATGGTCAGAACTTGGCTAAGCACTCGTTGGAAGTGGCTAAACTTGGCGCTTTTATGGCGGCAGAGCTTGGACTTGATGTTGAGCTAACTAAGACGGCTTGTTTGCTCCATGACATCGGTAAGGTCTCGTCAGGGGCGGCGGAGGAGGGGCATGCTAGGCTCACGCGGAAGATACTGGAGCGATTCAATTTTCCTGAAAAGCTGGTTAATGCTGCTGCCGCTCACCACGGTGACGAGGAGAAAAAGAGCGCTGAGGCGGAGCTAGTGGCAATGGCTGACGCCATTTCCGGTGCCCGTCCGGGCGCTCGCTATGAAGACTTTGAAGGTTACGTTAAGCGGATTGAGAATTTGGAGAAGATTGCTAAGTCTTTCTCCGGCGTTGAGGATGCCTATGCCATTTCCGCCGGGCGCGAGGTGAGAGTAATCGTTAAGCCGGAGGAGATCTCCGATGAGGCGGCGGCGGGGCTGGCTCACGATATTTCGGTTCAGGTTGGGAGAGAGGTTGTTACTCCCGGAGGCGTTAAGGTCATTGTCATTCGTGAATCCCGATTCGAGGAGACCACTTAAGGGCTATGAAAATTCTATTTATCGGCGACATTGTGGGGAAGCTGGGACGCCGAGCGGTGGGGGAAGTCCTGCCCAAGCTCAAACGGAGAGAGAAGATCGATTTGGTGATCGCCAACGGGGAAAATCTTGCCCATGGAAGGGGAGCGACGGAGAAGACCCTTAACGAAACTCTCGGTTACGGGATCGATTTCTTCACCTCCGGTCCTCATATCTTCGCTCGCCCTGAAATTCTTGATAACAACACCTCTCTTATTAGGCCGGCGAATTATCAGAAGAAAACCCCGGGGCAGGGATACGCCTTGCTTAGGGTTGGAGGCAAGGCCGTTTTAGTGATCAACCTAGTCGGCATTTACGGATTTTTGGGAGAGACTTTTCTTGAGGAAAGTGGGGCGGCGGAGAATCCCTTCGAGACGGCAGGGCGAATCATTAAATCGGAGGGAAAGACTGCGGATCTTGTTATTGTTGATTTCCACGCCGAAATCACTTCTGAGAAGCGGGCGATGGGATTTTTCCTCGACGGTCGGGCGGCAGCCGTTTTGGGAACGCACACGCATGTTCCTACCGCTGATGCCCAGATCTTACCGAGAGGGACCGGCTATGTTACCGATGTTGGGATGGTCGGAGCGCGAGATTCCGTTCTGGGGGTTAGGAAGGAGATTATCATTGAGCGCCTCGCCGCAGGGGAGCGGGAGCCGTTTGAGTGGGTTGAGAAGGGACCGGCCGTTTTTAATTCGGTATTACTGGAAGTTGGTTCCGGGGGTTTGGTGAAGAAAATTAAGCGGGTTGATCGAATGATTGAGTGAGGTTGCTTCCGTGGTTGCGGGGGAGGTGAAATTTGAGTGAACAAGTCTAATCTGGTCGATATCGTTGCTGAGAGGGCGGTGGTTTCCAGAGCTGTTGCCGAGGGGGCGGTGAATGTTCTTTTGGCCGCAATCATCGATGGGCTGTCCCGAGGCGAGCGGGTGACTATCTCCGGCTTCGGGACCTTTGAGGTGCGGAAAAGAAAGGCGCGAGTTGGCAGGGTTCCGCAGACGGGCCAGCCGGTTCACATTCCAGAGCATCTTACCGCTGCCTTCATCGCCGGCGAAAGCCTTAAGCGAGCGGTGAGGGGATAATCAGCTCTAATTGCTGTCTGCCAGTGGCGGAGTAGTGATCTTCGTCCGCGTCATCGTTGACCAGCGACCTGCCCGCGCGGGTAGGCTGTTGGTGGCGGAGGAAGAACATCTCTTCGGCTTATTTCATTGAGAGGTACTCCTCTAGGGTTATATCTAGTGTCCTGACTTCGTTAGCAGCTCCCTTTCCTATCCAGCGGAAGTGCCAGGGTTCCCAGGCGTAGCCGGTGGTTGCTTCCTTTCCCTGCGGATAAGACAGGACGAAACCGAAACGGTGCGCATTTTGTTCAAGCCACTTTCCCTCGCAGGTGTTGCCGAAATCACGGGTAAGTTTGTAACCGACAGTACTGCTGGAGATATCAACGGTTGTTCCGAGTTGATGCTCAGAATGGCCCGGGCGGGCGGAGCCCCGATCGGCTGCGGCGTACCCCATTTTGCTTATCCAGAAGTTGTAAGTGATGGCCTGTGTTTGGTAGGAACGATAGGCGGAGAGAACGGCTAACCTGCAACCGCAGGCCACTTCCGCTTCGGTGAAGAGCGCCTGCAAATCCAAGAGAATCGCCTCCCGCGCCGACTCCGCCCCGACGGTTTTTATTCTTTCCGATAGGCTGATAAGGCCGGGCGGGACGTATTGCGGTGGGAGGGAGAAAGTCTTATTGGCGTGGGCGAGGATCATATCGCCTTCGACGCGGAGTACAATCCCTTGCGGTGGATAGGGGAGGGGAGTGGTCTGGTAGGTTAGTGCCTCTTCTACTGCGCCGGCTGGCTGGGGTGGGGTAGAGGTAAAGAGAGCGCCGGCTGGACGGGGGTCAGGAATCGGACTATAGCGGTGGCAGGAGAAAGCAATTCCTATCCCTACCGCAAGAAACAGAGTAGGGAGGAGGGGAGGGAGGCCAGTCTTCATTGCCCTAAGTTTAGCGATTCGACAAGTTTGCTACAAGCGACGCAGTTTGGGGGATCTGTGGTAGGACTTAGGTGTCAAGGCGGTGCAGCGAGGGCGTTTTTCCCCTTTGACAGGAACTTTTGAAAGCTGTTAGACTCGGGCTGTTATGAGTCCTGAGCTGGGCCAGCAGCGTTTTGAAATTACTTTGCGGACGATTTTAGCAGCGATCGTAATTTTGGGCTTTATTTGGCTTCTCATCCAGTTAAGGCTTTTGTTTATTACCTTTTTTACCGCCTTAGTTTTGTGTCTTACCTTGAATCCTATTGTGGTTAAACTGCAGGGCTGGCGCATCCCCCGTCCTCTGGGGACGGCGCTCGTCTTCCTCCTCGGATTGGCTGTTTTTGGGAGTGCCGTTGTTTACGGGTTTACGCCGCTGGTTTCTCAAATTGGTAAATTCCTTGTAGGACTGTCTCAGCTCGCGGCACCCCTCCTTGAGCGTTTGCCGTCTCCTTTGGCCGACGAGTTAGAGCAGCAGGTTTTGGCCCAATTGAGCACCCTCTCCTCTGAATTAGTAGATTCGATGTTAGGCTTCACAGCGGCGCTTGTCTCTAATATTGCATTCGTCTTGCAGATTCTCCTCTTTACTTTTTACCTTCTCCTTGATTGGCCTAACGTGAAGAGCCACTTTGTCGAGCTTTTTAATCGCCCGGCGCGAAAGCGGGCAGAGGCCGTGATTAATCGTATAGAGCAGCAGCTTGGGGGGTGGGTGAGGGGAGTGCTGATTTTGATGGTGATTGTAGGCATACTTAGTTTTCTTGGTCTTTGGGCTCTCGGAGTAGAGTACGCGCTTCCCTTGGCTTTACTTGCCGCCGTCTTGGAGATTCTTCCTGCAATTGGTCCGCTGTTGGCAGCAATACCGGCGCTGATTGTCGGTTTCAGCAGCTCTCTTCTGATTGGGATAGGGGTGTTTGTTCTCTTTGTGGTTGTGCAACAAATCGAGAATAGTCTCATCGTTCCTCAGATAATGAGCAAGGCAGTCGGATTTTCCCCTTTAGGGACGTTGGTTGTTCTCTTTGCCGGGGTAACGCTCTTCGGGGCGGGAGGATTGCTGCTGGCCCTTCCCGCTGCCCTTACGCTGACTATTGTTGTCCGCGAAATCTTTGCCTGATAGGAAACAGCCTGTTCATTTCCTGCCAGAAAAACAGAAAAACCACCTTCCGGTGGGTTTTCTGACGCAGAAAGCGAATAAGCCTGATTCTGTTTTCCCGTCCGCAGCGCTACATACGCTGCAGGCGGGTTAGCAGCCATCTCTCTTCAGTCAAAGACCGATCCGCCTTGGGCGGATGCTCCATCCTCGTATCCCAGATCAACGTGGCCAAATTGACATCGTTAATCTTCGACGAGCAGCCTCAAGGGATGCAGTCGTGGATTGCTCCGGGTGGGATTGCCCGCCCCAAACCATCCGCCTGAGGCGGAGATTCGGGGCACGTTTCACTCGTTCGCCATACCTTGCGGCTTAGGCGATCGCTCGTCTCTGTGGCTCTCGAATCTTGTTGTTTCAAGATTCGTGTCCGATCCCTTTCGGCGTCGGACCACCAGCGGTTCGTCCCACTCCGCCCCGCATTCGCGGGGCTTCGCGGGAGTTTCCGTCGGGGCTTGCGCCCCGTCCCCTTGCTCTACGGAGTCAGGACTTTCCTCCCCTCATAGCTTTCGCGACGTGGGGTAGCTGCCCTTCTTCCTGCGCACCTTAATTATATCACGGGTTCAGCTAGCTGGTTGCACGGTAAATGCGACGGTTGTATCATTGTGGGCGCAGCAATTACACAAAAGGAGGAGGGAGTTGCCGAGAATTCTGCTCGGGGCGCGGGAAGAAGATTTTCCGTTGTGCCGATCACTCACCGAGGAGCTTCAAGAGGCCGGCTACCGGACGGTGGCGAAGACCCGGCTTAGTGTTGGGTCTTTCCCTTTTCTCGCCTGCGTGTTATCATCAGACCCGATGCTTGCGAAAGTCATTTCTGCTGCCACCGTCGGTCTTGATTCCGTGCCAGTTGAAGTCGAAATTGATATCGAAAAACGCGGTTTCCCAGCGTTTAACATTGTCGGTCTTCCCGACAAAGCCGTCGAGGAAAGCAAGGAACGGGTGCGGGCGGCGATCAAGAACACCAAGGCCGATTTTCCCCAGTACCGCATCACCGTCAACCTGGCCCCGGCCGATCTGAAGAAGGAAGGCCCTTACTATGATTTGCCCATCGCTTTGGGAATTCTCCTTGCTTCCAAGCAGCTTAACGCTGATTTATCTGATGCCCTCGTTTTAGGCGAGCTGTCTCTCGATGGCAGTCTGCGCCATACTCCCGGGGTGTTGCCGACCGCCCTTCTCGGTAGGGAAGAGGGGTTCAAGCGGGTTTTCCTCCCCGCCCAAAACGCCGCCGAGGCGGCGATCGTTTCCGGCATCGACGTTTTTGCCGTGAAGACGCTGCGAGAGTTAGCAGAACATCTTCTTGGAAAGGCGCCGCTCATGCCTGCTCCTCACACCGACATTAATGATCTTATCGGCGGAGAAGAGGCGGAGGCGGACTTTTCCGAAATTGTTGGCCAGGAACACGCCAAGCGGGCGTTGGAAATTGCCGCCGCCGGCGGGCACAATTTGCGAATGGCCGGACCGCCGGGAAGCGGAAAGACGCTTTTGGCGCGGGCGCTGCCGTCAATTCTTCCGCGGATGACCGCCGATGAAGCCCTCGAAGTGACGAAGATCTACTCTATCAGCGGTGACCTTCAACCCGGGCAAGCGCTGGTGCGGACACGGCCGTTTCGGGCACCGCACCACACCACTTCAAGAATAGGGCTGATCGGCGGCGGGACTCATCCTAGGCCGGGAGAGATTTCATTAGCTCATCGCGGTATTCTCTTCTTAGACGAATTCCCCGAGTTTCCCCGCCACGTCTTAGAAGCGTTGCGCCAGCCGATGGAGGACGGTATCGTGACCATCTCCCGGGCGGCGGGCTCACTGACGTTTCCGGCGAAGTTTCTACTGGTTACGGCCGAAAATCCCTGTCCCTGCGGCTATCTTGGCGACCCGCGCAAGTCTTGTCGTTGTACCGCTCATCAAATTCTTCGTTACAAGCAAAAGGTCTCTGGGCCTATTCTGGACCGAATCGATATGCATATCGAGGTGCCGGCGGTGGAGACGGGGAAGCTTGTACCCGCGGGGGCACAGAGGGGGACGGAAAGTACAGGAGATTCTAAGAAGGTGCGGGAAAGAGTGCAGGAGGCAAGGGATCGTCAGCTTAGGAGATTTGAAGGAAAGAGAATATACAGCAATGCCGAACTTACTGCTAAGGAGATAGGTAAGTTTTGTGAAGCGACGCCGGAGGCGGAGACGCTTCTGCGC
>CAZQCZ010000027.1:0-7899 GCA_964592215.1 uncultured Candidatus Saccharibacteria bacterium | reverse complement strand
GGAAACGCTGGGTAGGTCAATCGGCAAAGAAGGTTCTGGCACCATTTAGCAAATATTGTCCTCTTTGACAGGTTTAGGATCAGAGCGTTAATCCTTTCTTGAAGGCGGCAAGGTTCTCCTTGAGATGCGCGCGGGGGAGGTAACGGGTAAGCGTTTGAGGAGTCGCTTTGAGTTTGTTGCTTGTGATAATTCTTCCCAAGAGAACCATGTTCGCCGGCGCTTCGATATCTCCTTTGGTCAATTCAGCCAGCAGGTTCCTGTCGCCGAGGTCGTAGGTAACATCGGCTTCCTCGACAAGAGGATTTTCAATCTTTTTATCAGAGAAGACAACTGTTGCTTGGCTCTCTTCAGCCCGTGCGAACGCGCTGTACCTTCCTGTCACTGCCACCTCGTAGCCGTTATCCGCCAGGATTTTGGCAAGTACCTGACTTAATAGCTGGATTCCTTGGCCCGCCTGTCCCTTTAAGATGATGCTTGTCATTTCTTTATCATCACTCCGAACTCGTCTGGTTTGAGTGGCTCCTTGCCGTCGGTCATCCGATATCGCGCTTTAACATCTTCGAAGACCTTAGCGGCAGTCTCCATTCCCATCCTTCTCCCGTAGTTAACGATACAGGGGTTGATGATTTCAACGAAAGCGAAGCCTTTGTGTTTCACTGCCCGAGTTAGGCACTCCTCGAGGTGTTCTTTATGGATAATGCTTGTCCGGGCGTAGAAATGCTTCTCGTTGGCGGTGATAAGTGCTTGGGTATTAACCGGTGGGACGGCGCTTCCTTTTGGGGTGGTAGCGGTTATGCCGCCGATCCGTGTGGTGGGGGAGAGCTGCCCGCCGGTCATAGCAAAAACTTCATTACTGTTACAGATAACGGTAATGTCATCGTTTCGGCGGGCGGCATGGACAAGGTGGCCGACACCGATACCTAGTAGGTCCCCATCGCCGGAAAAGACGACGACATTGAGCTTGGGGTTAGCCCTTTTAATTCCTACCGCTAGCGGGATTGCCCGCCCATGCAGCCCATGGACGGAATCGAGGTTGAAATACCCTGCTCCTCTTCCGGTACACCCAATGCCGGAGACAACGACAGTACTGGCCAAGTTTAATTTGTCAAGGACTTCACACGTAGAGTGGAAAAGGGCGTGCAAGCCGCACCCGGGGCACCACTTTAGCGGCAGGGCCTCTTTTCTAACAAATCTTTGCCAGCTCATTTTTGATTTCCTTCAACGAAACGCGCCCCCCTAACTGGGAGATCAACTCAATGTCTCTCTTTAGAAATGCTTCCAACTCGCCTTGATACTGGCCGTCATTCATCTCGATGGCAACAATCTTCTTGTATTTTGGGGCAATTTTCTTCAGTTTTGGAACAATCGGGAACATCCTTATCGGGCGGAAGATAGAGTGCTTGTCTTTGAGGGGGAGAATAGCCCGCGAGGTTATTCCGTAGGCAACGAGCAACGTATCTGCCTTTTCGTTTTCTAGATATTCGTAAAAGTCGTAATTTGCCGCCGCGTCTAAGATTTCCTTCTTTCGCGCCCAATACCACTGGCGATACGCGTCTGTGTCTCTAGTGGCCGAAAGGTTATTTTTTGAAGTTAGTCCCGTGAAGTGCCTTGTCCCCGATCCCAGAGGCATTGCTTTCCTCTTTTTAAGACTTGTTTTCTTGGGCAACGCGGTGGTCTCATAAAGGCGGCTTAAAAGTCCGTCGAGCAACAAGATCACGGGACTTAGCGACTCTTCGGCAGCATTTAGCCCCTCGATGGTGTACTGGTAGCACTCTCTGACCGAGTTGGGGTAGAGAACGATATTGGTGTAATCGCCATGGCTCCCATGCTTTGCCTGAAGAATGTCCCCCTGCGCTTCCAGTGTTGGCATTCCGGTAGATGGACCAACCCGCTGGGAATCTACAATCAGGAGAGGGGCGCCGATTTTGAAGGCAAAACCAATTCCTTCTTGCATTAGGGAGAAGCCGGGACCGGAAGTGGCAGTCATCGCTTTAGCGCCGGCTAGCGACGCGCCAATGCAGGTGTTGACTGCTGCCAACTCGTCTTCGGCTTGGAGAAACTTGATATCCCGCTCTTTCGCGAGGCCGTGCATTATCTCTGACGCAGGGGTGATAGGATAGCCGGAGAAGAAATTAACTCCGGCTGCCAGTGCTCCTCGAATGACCGCTTCGTTGCCCGATATCAGCTCTTTTTCAACCATTAATTATTATCTTACCATTAACAGTCGTGGTAAAATTTGTCTAAGGATTCCAGATTGCGGGCGTGGTTCAATGGTAGAACACCACCCTTCCAAGGTGGATACGGCGGTTCGATTCCGCTCGCCCGCTCCATAAAGCTATGTCAAGATATAGCCGTGAAGGATTTAATTGTTGGGTAAGGTCGTCGAGAATGAGTCCAGAAGAGGCTGAGGTGGCGTATGAAGAGGAGCGAGAAAAACATGCTCGGCGTAGGGGAGGGGGTAGGGTTAAGAAACCGAAAGATGGCGTACGTGGATTCGGTCATGGTGAGAGAGCATCAGCGAAGCGCCGTGCGGTAGACACGGGTCGTGCTCAGGAGGCGCGGGTAGAAGAAAGAGAGCTACTTCTGACTAGACACCTTGGGAAGGTTATCACGGATGGCAAGAAGGCCGAGCTTTACGCCGCTTGGCTTAGTGACATTCTTGATGGAGGATCTCCATTTCGTGTGAATGATGTGAATGTCACGGAAGGAGAGACGAGGAGGCCTTCCGAAGAGGTCGAGGGTAGGATCACACGGCTGCAAAGACATTCGAAGGGGGGCCAGAAGCAACAGAGACACGGAACGTCATACGAAGCTACTCATGTCACGACGGGGATAACTATTGTTGAGAGTGAGGGCCGGGGTGGTCCCGAGGTTAAGAGGGAGAAGGCGCTGCGCAGATTGGAGGACGCGGTAAGAGGATTAGCCGAAGAGTGGCGGAAATATGCGCAGGACGCTGGTCAGGCCGCTATGAGCGCCAGAGAGGTGGGGGAACCTGTCGCTGAGCCTTTCGAAAATGCAAGAGATTCGGAGGAGGCGGGTAAGATAGCGGCATTTGAGCTTTTCAGGGAGGTAACGGGTTTCGAGGTCACGTAGGGCCAGCGCTAATTTTTGCCAAGCTGTCATCAGAAATATTCCCATTGCGCCGGCGGTGAGTAACCAGTTGCGGAAAAGAATAGGGCGATAGGTCAATTTCCGGCTGTGTTAGAATTTGGATGTCTGTCCGAGCCTCCGTAGCTTAGTGGATAGAGCAACTCCCTTCTAAGGAGTAGGTCGTAGGTTCGAATCCTACCGGAGGCACCATCCTTCGACCCGCTTGGTTTCATAAATTTGTTATAATTCCTCTGTGCTCGCACAGGTTCCAGGAAATTCAAAACCTACTGGTAGTCCGGAGGAAAAGCGGAGGGAGCTTGAGGATTTAGTAGCCAAAGTTAAGGAGCAGTACCGAGGGCAGGTTGAGAAGGCTAAAGAAGGGGAAATTGCCGGGAAGGTTGGCGACGAGAAAAAAGCGATCTTTCCCCGAGCAGAGAAGGGGGCTGCCGGCGAACCTTCTCCTTTAGCAAAGGAGTCGCAGTCACGACCAGAGGCGGAAACACGTCCCGCCCCATCGCTGCCTTTGACCCCTGTTGAAATCGAAAGTTCCCGGAAGTTGCCGCTCTTCCATGAGCTGCGGTGGTTAGGGGAGTGGTGCGTTCGCCAAATCCGCAAACTCACGCCGGGCGCATTCAACGAGCGAATTAGAGAGTCGCTGCAGATGGTGTTCTTTGAAGTGCTTCTTCCCCGAGATAATGAGATTGAACCGAAAGCGGCCGATCAGATGTTTGCCAACCTTGCCGGGCTTTTCCGGGGTGGATTCATGTCCCAACTGCGTTATCAGCACGTCATCAGTTTGGAAATTGTCGCCGCCGCCGGGGAAATTCGCTTTATCGTGGGGGCGCCTGTCGCTATAAGCGATTTTGTGACTAAGCAGATTTACGCTTCTTACCCCAGTGCTAAGATACTGCAGATACCCGAGCACAATATTTTTGGGAAGGAGGGAGCGGTTGAGGTGGCCGTTCTTGAGAAAACTGGTCCGGCCTACTTTTCGATATTAACGTATGGTGACGATCTTCCTGTTGATCCATTGAATGCGATTACCCAGTCACTTAGTCGCCTTCGAGCAGGGAATTCAGCCGCTATTCAGATCTGTATCAGTCCCGCCGGTTCCGAATGGCAGAAACGTGGTCAGGCAGTGGTCTACAGCTCCCAAAACCCTACCGTTGAAAGCTTACCCCGAGCTCTTCTTGGTTCCTTCGGCAAGGCGTTGACAGGCCGTGTCCAAGAGACGCCGGCTGAGAAGCCGGTGGCGAGACTAGGTGAGAAAGTTATCGAGGGAATTCAAAAGAATGTGTCGAGACCGGGGTTTAACACTGTTATTAGGATTGTTGTTACCGCCAGCGACCGCGCCGCCGCTAGAAAGCACCTCAGTAACATTGCCTCTTCTTTTGAGCAATTTTCTAATCCGCATCTTTCCTCGTTCAGGCGGCGGGGCGTCTCCCCCGTCAAGCATTTTATGGTTGACTTTCTCTACCGGTATACACCGCGGTGGCGGCGGAACATTCTCTCGTCGGCGGAGCTAGCGACCGTCTTCCACTTCCCCAATAAGAACGTTCAAACCCCTGATATTAAGTGGCTTCTTTCGAAAAGTGCCACCCCGCCGCGGAACTTACCAACCAGCGGGCTTTTCCTTGGTCTTTCAACTTTCAGGGACGAGGAAAAGAAAATCTTCATCGAGGAGGATGATAGGAGGCGCCACGTCTATATCATTGGGCAGACCGGTACCGGTAAGTCGGAGTTAATGAAGCATCTTGTGTATCAGGATATTGTCGCCGGTAGGGGGCTCGCTTTTATCGATCCTCACGGCGATGCCGTTAGAGATGTGATCAGCATGGTTCCCGAGGAGCGGGTTAACGACGTTATTTATTTTAACCCCGGTGATTACCAATACCCCCCGGGTCTAAACATTCTCGAGGCGGAAACCGAGGAGGGAAAGCATCTCGTTATCAACTCATTTATTGCCCTCCTTTACAAACTCTATGATCCTAATAGAACAGGAATCATGGGGCCACGGCTCGAGCGGGCTCTTCGGAACGTGATGCTTACGGCAATGAGCGAAAAAGGAAATACCCTCGTCGAAGTTCTCCGTCTTTTGATAGACCCGGATTTTGCTAATTCGAAGCTGCCGCTAATCAAAGATCCGCTGGTGAAAATGTATTGGACTGAAGAATTGGCCAAAACTAGCGACTTCCACAAGAGCGAAGTTCTAGGGTACTTCGTCTCCAAGTTTGATCGGTTTGTCACCGAGAAAATAATGCGAAATATCATTGGCCAGACGAAGTCGGCGTTTGACTTCCGGAAAATTATGGATGGGAAGAAGATTCTTCTCGTTGATCTTTCTAAGGGAAAAATCGGGGAGGAAAACTCCAACTTCCTTGGCCTTATTCTAATTCCGAGAATATTGGCAGCGGCGATGAGCCGGGCCGATTTGCCGGAATCCCAAAGGAAGGATTTTTACCTCTACGTTGATGAGTTCCAAAACTTCACCACCCCCGATTTTGTCACTATCTTTTCCGAGGCGCGGAAGTATCGATTGAATCTTACTGTCGCTAACCAGTTTGTCAGTCAGCTTTCTGATGAGATTAAGAACGCTGTTTTTGGGAACGTGGGAACGAGCGCTTTCTTCAGAGTAGGACCGGATGACGCTGAGTTTTTGGAACATCAAGTCGAGCCCTTCTTTACCAAATCTGATCTTATGAGCAATCCCGTTGGGACCTGCTACATGCGGTTGTTAATTTCCGGCCAACCATCAGTGCCGTTCAGTATGAAGGCAGATTGGAAGGCGATTCAGGCTATTCCGCGAAGCGAGGAACGAGTACAGCAGATCATTGCCCTCTCGCGCGAGAAATACGGGAGACCTGTTGCCGAAGTTGAGGAAGAGATCCGATCCCGATCCAATTTCTAGTACGAAAGTGCATATCGCGAAGGAGAAGCTTTACATTGATGGTGTAACAGTCCCCTGTACCCAATTTGGGCCGGACGGCGGAAAGCCGCTTGTAATTGTCCACGGCTGGGCAGGGTGGTGGGAGACATTCACGGAGGAGATTCTTCTGAAAGAAGCGTATCGGGCGGGCATTCGCGTTTTGGCGTTGGACTCCCCATCTTGGGACCCCGAAGCAGTTGAGAATTCGTACGAGAAGTTCCGCGGCATTATCAGGGAAGTGGTCAACCGTACTCCGGTTGAACGGGTAAGCATTTGCGGCCAGTCGGCCGGATCTCTTATTGCTGCTCTTTTTGCTCTGCATTATCCGGAGAGGACGGAGAAATTGATTCTTGCTTCGCCGCCGGCTACCATTGTGAATGGTCGCCGAGGAAGAAAAATTACCAAGGACACCATTGCTGTTATCAGAGGGAACCCGTTTCTCTTCAAACTGGCGAATCGGGTTCAAAAGGGCCGCCTCTATAACCTTGTTGGGGCGAGAATTGCTCTCCAAAACTTCGATTGGAAGCTTTTCGAGACGCATATTTATCCAGCGGCGCTTCAATGTGATCTGCGAGTTGCTCTGCTTAATAACGAAAGTGCTCTTAGCTTTGATTGGGAGAACATTTATCCCCGGATTTCGGCTCCGACAGCGATCATCACCGGGGATGGCGATCCCGTATCTCGCGTTTCGGATTGTGAAAAGCTGTGCCACCTGCTTCCCGATGCCAGACTTTTTGTTATCCC
The DNA here is from genome assembly GCA_964592215.1 of uncultured Candidatus Saccharibacteria bacterium. GTDB lineage: Bacteria > Patescibacteriota > WWE3 > 9FT-COMBO-53-11 > 9FT-COMBO-53-11 > CAZQCZ01. The sequence goes on along the minus strand of CAZQCZ010000027.1, from coordinate 1,139 downwards.
TCACGCCCGCCACGGGATAATGATGGAAAAGCCGCACGAATTTGCTAAACTTATAGTGGACTTTGTCGCCGATTAAAATTTTGTTGCGGTGGACGTAGCTCAATGGCAGAGCTCCTGGTTGTGGACCAGGCGGTTGTGGGTTCGACCCCCATCGTCCACCCCATCGGATTTGATTCTGATCTGTTTGCCTTTGCCTACTTTTCCGTCCGTTTTGAGTAGCGCACCCCTGCTTGACATTTTCGTCCCCCCTGCTACTACAAGGCTGCCTAGTTTTCTCCCGGGGGAGGGAGAAGAGGAAAGAGGAGGAGGAAGATGAGAGGGAGAGTAGTTTTGATGGCGTCGGTGGTGGTGCTGCTTGCCAGTGCCATCTGGAGTCCAGCAGCCTGGGCGCAATCGCCCATTAGGGTTGGCTACTCGTACAGAATTGCCCCCGGTCAGGTTGTCATCGCTTACACCGTCGACACTAACAACGTCGTACGGTTAGGTGGAGGTTCCTTCCTAACCGTAACCGGTACGGATGGGGATATCGCCTATGTGGAACTTCGCCTCCCGGGGGAGAGTTACGGGACGTATTACACGGAGTCACTATGGCTTAGCCAGTTGGCGCTGGCGACGAGCGTTACCTGCATAATTGCCGGTAGCGGGACCGTCGGCGAGCAGGTTGTCGGTGCTGCTCAAGGTGGCCTTCCCTACCGGGGGGAGGCGTGGACCTTCCGCCTGGAAGGAACTTGCCCCAGGGGAGTGGACAAGTTACAACCACTACAGCTCCATTTACCCCGAAGGTTTCGCCCGGTACACAGTGGAGTACCGGGTGCAGACCGAAACAGTGACGGTCTGGACCGAAGTGTGGGTCCGGACATGGCGAGGCTACGAGCCCTATCGGGTTCCGGTCCAGCAGCAGCGCACGAAGCGATGGCTTGTCATCACTTGTTGGGGAGCGAGCAAGAGAGCAACTCGCCCCCTTTTGTTAAAATTAGTTTTGGGCGTCTGTAGCTCAATGGACAGAGCGACTGGCTTCGGACCAGTAGGTTGCAGGTTCGAGTCCTGCCAGACGCACCAGAATTTGACTTTCAGGAATTTTGCCGACCAAACCCGCGGCGCGATGCGCCGCGGCAAAGGGAAACACTGGCTCGCCGCGC
>CAZQCZ010000026.1:0-8418 GCA_964592215.1 uncultured Candidatus Saccharibacteria bacterium | reverse complement strand
GAGCAGAAGACAAGCGGCAAGATCTACTCGGCGATTTCCAGCGACGGAATCAATTTCGCCGAGGAAGAAGGCGTCCGCCTTGAGCGGGAGCAAGGCCTCTTCGACCCGGATGTAACTAGAATTGGCGACACTTGGCGGATGTACACCGGCGCCGGAGAGGCACCGAAGGTGATCTACGCTACTTCCGCCGACGGACTGACTTTCACTGAGGAAGGAGTTGCTTATGAAGGCGGCTCCGTCCCCAATGTCTTCTACGACGGACAGAAATATATTCTCTACACCGCCGGCATTGATATTGCCCTCTCCGTCGACGGAAAAACTTTCACCAAGCAGAGCTACACCTTCCAGTGCTCGACGGGACTTACTGCCGATCCGGGGGTAATCCAGCTCGGAGAAAACGAGTATCTCATGGTCTTCAAGACGAAGATCTCGCCCTAGTATCCGCCACTGGAAAGGCGAGATAAATGTATATAATAAGGGGCATGCCAACTGGCCTTAAGGAACTAAATCTCAATATCGATGGCTATCAAGTTTCGGTTAAAAAAAGCGGCCGGGGCTTTCCCCTCATCTTGATCCACACCTGGCATCCTTACGCCAAGCGCTTGGCGCAATCTCTCCCTAAAGGTTCCTACCAAATCATCACCTTCGACGCCCCCGGTTACTATTCCAAAGCGTCGGGAAAATTGGCAACGAACCTGCCGAACTTGAACCGCATCCTGGCAGGGCTCTCTGATTACTTGGGATTTGAAAAAGTGGACCTCCTCGGCCAATGCCTAGGGAGCGTTATCGCTCTCAACTTTGCCGCCCAGTATCCGGAGCGGGTCAGGAACCTTATCGCCACCTCCCCCCCGCTCCTTTGCTATCAACCTGAAGTAAACAAGTCGCTAAGGATCATCTTCTCCTTTATGGAAAGAAATGGGATCGCTAAGCTTCTCGCCAGTCACCTTATTGTAAGGCACCAACTTCTGCAGGGAATCACCGACATTTTCGGCGGATACAAAGGATTGGCGGACGTCTTCGCCCAAGACTTCAAACTGCTCTCCCCAGCCAGCTTCAACGCCGATGTCTATTTCGGCTTGCTCTCAAGCACCTTTAAGATAAATCTCCCGGAAACCCTTAGGAGGGTTCAGGCGAGAACTATCTTTATCGCCGGGGAAGATGACCCCCTCATTTGGAACGGCGATCTGGAGAAGCTGGCAAAGACAATGGAAAACGCCTCCTACAAGACCATCCCCTCCGCTAAACATGCCGTCGTTCACAAGAACACCGAAGACTTCCATCAAGCCGTTCTCAATTTCCTCCGGTCATAATCAGGATGTTTATCTTATCCTTCGCAAATGCCGAGGCCCCTCAGGCCCGGTGGTTTATAATCATCCTAGATGTCCCTTTCCATCGGAATCGTTGGCTTGCCCAACGTCGGAAAATCAACCCTCTTCAACGCTTTGCTTAAAAGACAACAGGCCTTTGTCGCCAATTTCCCTTTTGCGACGATTGAACCGAACATTGGCATTGTTCCCGTCCCTGATCCGCGCTTAAAAGAGCTAGCTGAAATTGTTAAAGAGAGCGAAGGAATGGAAACTCCCCCACCGATCGTACCGGCAACGGTTAAATTCGTCGATATCGCCGGCCTCGTCGCCGGCGCCCACAAAGGGGAGGGGCTGGGAAACAAATTCCTCGCCCATATTCGTGAAACAACGGCAGTCTGCCATGTCCTCCGCCTTTTTGAAGACCCAAACGCCGCCCGCGAGGGTTCGGGCGACCCGGAAGAAGACCTCGAAATAGTAGAGACGGAGCTTAAGTTGGCAGATTTGTCTACCTTGGAGAAGCAGACAGAACCCAGAGGGGTAGCGGATAAAGACGAGCAGGCCCGCTGGGCGGTGGTCGTCAAACTCCGCCAAGCGCTCGAATCGGGAGCACCGGCGAGAGAAGTAGCGCTGGATGAAAACGAAAAGGAAATTGCCCAAACGCTCAACCTTCTCACGGCCAAGCCGATCCTAGTCGCCCTCAATGTAGGTGAAGGTGATTTGAGACAGGCTGGGGAAATCGAGAAAAAATACGCCAAAGGGCTTGGCGTTTACGAAGATCAGATAGTAGTAATCTGCGCTAAGCTTGAAATGGAGTTGGCACAACTGCCGGAGGAAGAGCAGAAAAACTACCTCGCCGAGTACACCATTCAAGAATCGGGGCTGGAGCGACTGATCAGAAAAGCTTACACGACATTAAGCCTGATTTCGTTCCTCACTGCCGGAGAAAAAGAAGTTCGCGCTTGGACTATCGAGAAAGCAACGTCGGCAAAGAAGGCCAGCGGGGCAATCCACTCCGATTTCGAGCAATTCTTCATCAAGGCCGATGTTATTCCCTGGGAGGAATTCGTTTCTGTGGGAGGATGGAAAGTTGCTCGTGAGCAAGGCAAAGTCCGCTCCGAAGGAAAAGATTATCTCGTCAAAGATGGAGAGGTAATTGAATTTAAGATTGGACGGTAAATGGGCTCCACGTTCCTCCACCGACAATAACCTCTCGCTCTGATTTCGCACCCCTGTCCAGATGTTGCTATCTTCCCAACTGACTTTAGATGCAAGACAACTAACGACAAGAAATTGATAGGCAATGTGGTATCTGTTACTTTTGAAAGAGGTTCCTAATTCGTCATGACTAGACTTCCTATTGGAGAAGGTGGCGCTTTTCTCGAGGAGCGTGAGAAATACGCTCTACCGGCCGAAGAGGTAGAAAACACAGTCCTCTGGGTAAACCCTGCTTTTGCAGGAACGCTGCCTTTTGAACTTAAAGAAGGGGAGCCGACTAAACTAGCGGCATTCTTATCCCCCAAAGAGAGGGAAGGCCAGCGTGTATTTTATGTGTCCCACAACGAGGCCAAAAGGGGCAGAAGTGGCCTCTGGCAGGAAGTCGTATTCCGAGATCAAGGGGGAATACACTACCGTGACGTCGATCAGAAAGGAGTAGGGTGTTTCGAGGTTGACCTTCGCGGATGGCATTCCCGGGCTTCTTTCCGAGTCAGCCGTTTATCCGAAGCACTCAATCCCAAAAGAGTTAGGGGCTTTCTGAATTCCGAATTGGCTTTCTACGATAAGGACAATTCCGAAAAGCTGCTCGCACACGGAATCCGCACGTATCGCACGGTAGCCATCATCGGGTTAGAGGAGATAATCGATGAGGCGGGTGAAAAAATTTCCGTGGAAAAGGCGAGAGAACGAGGCATAATCCCTGAAGGGTTTGAACCGGTTATTCAAGTTCGCGCCTATCCGGGCACACGCGAAAGGATCCCGGGCGTCTCTCGCACAGAAACAAATAAGAGGACGGCGAAGCACGCTCTCAAAGACGCTAAAACTCTTGTCGCCGCAGAGCTAGGCAAAGACCCCAAAGAATTTTCCACCGAAGACTATCTTATATGGTTTGCAGAAACCTTAGGGAAGCAGGTCGCAAGATTGCACCAACTAAATCTTGTACATAAGGGTCTTTTTCCACACGATATCACCCTTGACTGTTGCCTCGTAGATCTCGATTCGATGAATACCACTTCAGACGAAGTTTCATCGAGAAGAGAGCAGGGGCAACCTACCACCGAGGGTGAGCTCTATATGGAAGATGTACGCGCCGCCATTTTTACAGTGAGCCACTTGGCCGAGTGGGCAAAAATCCTTAAACCACGTGAGGATCTCCCTTCTCCCGAATATCTCAAGTCGACCCTTGAGAAGTCGTATAATCAGGAGCTTCTAAAATCCATGAAGCCCCGAAATCCCTCTTGAAAATTTCTCGTGAATGGCACTCGGCAAAATTAGATGGGTTGAAAGCTGCCTGCGAGCAAGGCAAAGTTCGCTCCGAAGGAAAAGATTATCTTGTCCAAGACGGAGAGGTAATTGAATTCAAGATTGGGCGCTGAAGGCACTAGCTACCTCAAGACGTTAAGAATACTTCTAAGTATACTTCTATAGGAGTCTTAATCGCCTAGAAAAACATTCTAAAGGAAAAATTATGCTAGCCCAAAGCAACCGGGTGGCCGGATTTAAGACCGGAAAGTAACCCGACCGCTAACTCCGACAAAAGATAGAAAACCTCGGCGCCGGTTGACACGGAAGGCAATCCGGTTAATACTATATCCAACAACAAAGCCTAAGCAAGCCCCTCGACACACTCGCTAAGCGAGGTCTCGGGGGAGCCTGCGTTAGGGGAAAAGGAGGAGAGAATGGCGAAGAGGGATCCGCACTGCCCGGCGTTGCGAGGGGATCAAGTGCAACGCTGGTTGCAGGCAGGAATCCTCAAAGCGGACCAGCTCGGAGACACACCGATTCTCGTCGTCCGCGAGGCGGTTCGCGTCCGCTTAACGAAAGGGCATCGAACGACGCTTGGGCAGGGAATTTTCCTTGTCCCTCGCTGGGTAGAGATTCCCTGGAGGCGGTGGACGGCGGGACTGCATGACCTTTCCGCCGAAGAGCTCGAGGCGCGGGCGATCATCGTCCGCCCCGGGGGAAGGCCTTATCGCCTGATCTTCCAGCAAGTGGAAGACCTTGACCACCTCTGCCGCCAGCAGCGGCATGTGCTCAAGCAGGGTGAAGATAATCCCTACTTTGAGCGACGCATCAAGCCATACATCATCGCTCGGCGGCAGGCGGCGGATTCGCTCCGGCGGCTTCGGAAGCGGCGATTGGAAGCGATTCGGAACGGTTGGATCGCTCCGGTCGGGAAAAAGCTGCATTACCCGGAGCTGATGACGCCGAAGGCAGTTGCCGAGGCGGTTGCTCGGCTCGACGAGGCGATCGCCGCTCTCGACGAAATCGTCGAGCGGCCGTTGGTTATTCGGCGGAAGCGAGCCCAGAGAAGTTTGCGGGCCGCCCAGCGTTGGATCCAGGAGAGGGACTTCGCGCGCACCCTGAGACACTTGCGCGCGGCGTGGAAGAATCTTATGTGGCCTACGCCCTAAGCAAGGGCGAGGGGCCAAAGGAGGAAAAAGATGGAAATGTGTGCAGGAACGATGAGAGCGGAGGAATATCGCCGCGCCGCGGAGATTGTCCAGAACTACCGCGGGACGACGGTTTGGCCTTCGCAGGCGGAACGCGACGCATTCTGTAAGAAGGTGACGCGGCGCATCTTCTCTCGCTGAGATCAGGGAAACGCAGCAACATTGGGGCGTCCGTGGGCTATCCGGTTCACGGACGCTCTCCTTTTTGAGGTCAAACTAGATCATCGTCCAAGGGGAGGTCGTAGGTTTTTTCCGGCTTGGGTTCGGCACTCTCAATCGTCGCCTTCTCATCGAGGAACTCCTGCACCCGACCGATGACCCCGCCCACCAAGCGCACCTTGTGGCCGCGCGGATGGAACTTCTTGCTAGTCAAGACATCCTTTACCACCCCGGCGGTTAAAATTCCGGAGGCGTAATCTTTCTTTTGGGCAACTTTTACTTTATCGCCCGGCTTTGGCATCCGAGAGCCAACAACATAAGGCATAGGTTAATCAATTTTATCACGGGAGCCGGCGTAACTTTCCTTAAAACGCCCAAGAGCCAAACAGAAGCTTCCCCGTTATGGCGAAAACAGTGTAGATGATTACCTTGCCGGCTGCCGAGAAGAGATAAAACTTTAACACATCGTAGCGAATCGCCCCGCAGATCATTCCCAAGATATCATCGGGCAAGGGCGTAGCGGCGAGAACGAAAACGAGCAAGCCGCCGTACTTGTGGAACAATTTCTCCGTCTGCTTCCAGCGCCTTTCGAGAACTGACCTCTTCATCCTCTTGAAGAGAAGAGTACGCCCTTCATAACCTAAGCCGTAGCCAACAAGCTCCCCCGCCGCCGCCCCCAAACCGGAGAAAATGCCAACTAGAAGAGGGTTAAGAGCCGCTCCGGCGGCGACGGAGATAACAACGGCAGGATACGGAAGGAGGATGTTGGCAGTCATCACCGCCGAGATAATGAAAATCCCAAGATACCCAAAAGGGCCAACCAGCCAAGACAAGTCCATATAAGGGCAATGCTAGCAGAATCATAAGTTAACAATAAGCGGATAATAGGGATGGTGGCTAGCAAATTCTGAACTGCACCGGCACCGTTGCTATCATACTCTACAGTATGATAGTGAAAGGGGCAAGGGCGCTAGGTTTCTTTAGGGGCGTTCCTCGGGGGCAACGGCCTCGGGATATTTCTGCCTGTAGGCCTTATTGAAGTAGCGAAACCTGTCTCGATCCTCTACCTCTATCGGGTAAGGAATGTTTCCGACCGCCGCCGCCCAATCTTCCTCCATCCCCTTGAATGATCCTTGGTTTGCGAAAATGCGCAACGCCTCCCTGCCCCAGGGAAGGTAAATCCGAATATCAGTGCTCCCTTTAGAAGGAAAGGCTTCTTGGTATTCCTCCCAAGAGGAATAGCGGGCTCCCACCTCGGGGTTGTCAGGCCACTCGTCATACGCTTTACGCCACCCGAAGGCGGAGTATCCACATGATTCCTCCCCAGGTACTTCCAACCGCCATGTGTCTCCTTTCATGACGGCGACCAACACTTCCTTCGGGGACTTCCCGCCACTACCCCAATGGACAATTAACGCGGGGTCGCCTGGTTGTCGCAGTCGAGCCTCTAGTCCCGCCAAGTGCTCAACAAGCATAAAAAACGCCCCTTCTACCGGCGATAATTTCTCCAACAGTGCCTCCCGCTGATGCACCCTATCTGCCTCATTTGCCCCGACCATCTTGGAAAGATGTATAACACGCGAACACGGCAGAACCGCTACTGGCACGTAATTACCCGATATGCAGCTTCGGGATCATCACCCTCCAATTCTTTCTCAACTGATGGTGTGCCACCAGGTGCGCCGTGCCATCCCTCCCACGGCTCAAAACCGTATTGGGTAAAGAATATCCGCCCCGCCCCCAGCGCCAGCGCTTCTTTAGTCGCATTCAAGGCAATGGTGGCATTAATATCCGGATCGGTTGATAAAATTGCCTGGGCTTCGGTTACCCAAACCGGCTTATCGATCCCAAACTCGGCCAACATTTTCTTGTAAGGATCGACGTTGAAGGACTGATAATCATCGTTGGAGATGCAGTGGACGTTGCCGATATCAAAGGCGGCAATCGCTTCTGCGCTTTGGAATACATCACGATAGAAGCCAAGAAATCGATCATCACCACCGGCGGCGCCGGCGATAACCACCTTCGCCTCGGAATCGGCTTGGCGAATCGCTGCTGCCGTCTTGATCAAGAGTTCAGCATAGGCAGTTGCATCCTCCTTATAAAAGTCCAAAGTCTCGTTGCCATCAAGGTCGGGCTCATTCATCACTTCCCAGTATTTTATGGGAATTTCCAAGCCGGGCATATCGTTGCTGCCGTCGCCATCGTAGCGCTCCACTGACGCAACCACCCAAGCGGTGTAGGCCTCCCAATCATAAGGATTGCAACGGAAGAGCGGCAGATAGCCGCGGGCATACATCTCTTCGTCCTCCCCCTCCTTCAAGTCCTTCGCTCCCTTCTTTGCCCCGGCTCCGGTGGGAGAAAACTCATCATTTTCGCTCACCATACATTTGTCTTGGCCCGGCCGCCGCACTTGATCCCAACTGGCAAACGGCCAGATAGTGGCGAGCGTGGCAATCTCCTTCTCCTGATACCGCTGAACCCACTTGTCAGGGAGAGAGAAATCAAAGGAAGCATCTTCACCAGTCTGAATTCTTTCCCAAACGAAAGCGCCCGGATGGGGGCGAACCCAAGCGGCGCCAACGTTACCGATGAAAGAAGCGTCTTCCGGTCCGCCGGACAGGAAGCCGAATTTATTGTCGAGAACCTCCTGCGGAATGGAAACGGGTGCCGAAGAAGTAGGTGTCGATTCTCCACTACCACCCTCACCGCCGCCGGTACCGCCGGCAACACGACTATAGATGAACCAACCGCCCGCCACTAGGCCGGCAATGGCGACAGCTAAAACAACAATCTTCCAAGGCCTCGTCACGACCTCACTTTACCAGGCATTGACGAAGGCTTGCGAATCGCTGCGTAAGCCTGCCAGCGTGCCGCGGTTATGGCTGAGAAAGATGACTGGCATACAGCGAGCAGAGACAGCGTCACCCTAGAAGGATTCGTCGCTGGCGGAACAGTCCCGGGGACAGCTCTCCCTCGTCTCGCCCAAATTCGGCTCACAGACAGTATTGCCGCATTGGCCTTGCTCTCCCTCCGGTAGTCGGTCTTCCGCTTGACCGCCGTCGGAATCCTGATCGCCAGATGAAGGCCGCCTAACTAAGATGAGGACGATAGCCGCAACAAACGAAAGGATGGTGAGGACTGCAAGGATGGCGATCAGCCTTTTATTCGCTTGGCGGCGCTTCGACCACATTACCCCAAGGTAGAAAAGCAAGGTTGCAAGCGGACCTAGGCATACGCCCCCCAACACGATGGAAAAAGAGAGGGAACCCCTCTTATTACCG
>CAZQCZ010000025.1:0-8653 GCA_964592215.1 uncultured Candidatus Saccharibacteria bacterium | reverse complement strand
GGCCAATTCTCCGTCCCTCTGGAGAGATGGAAATCTCGGTTAGCTGAACTGGGCATCAAATATAAGGAAGTCCCCGTAAAATACGGCCTGGCGTTAGCGATCCAAGGGGTTGCTTAAAGGGAAGAAGGCCCTAGCCGAGAATATCCGCCATCTGGTGGATAAGTGAAACCGTCGCCGGTGCCGGCAACAGGCTGCAGGAATCAGCACCCTCATCATCTCTGAAAATCCATGGTTTCTCCTCCACGACGACTTTATCGCTCTTCTCGTCGTACTTCAGAACATACTCGGGGGTAATTTCATAAGAATCGACCGCCGTCTCCGCTTCGACCGCAGGAATAGAGTTCCGCAACAGCACCTTAGGCACACCGCTCAGGGTAAAAGCCTTTTTAATAAGCTCCTCGTCTGCCTCGAGACGTGCTCGAATCGTCTCAATTCCCAACTCATCACCCTCCTTAGCTACCATCCGTTCTAGATGACACTTAGGGTTATCGCACATCAGATAAAACTCGCCGGTTTTCTTGTCGTAGCCGATCTCCTTTGTCACCGCCAGTTTTGTACTACGCGGCGTGTGGCATTTCGGACAAACCACTCGGGATTTGAGCCGCTCGTCAATCACTGCCATCGGCACATCGATCAAGATAAAGAAGTCGGGATCGTCACGGTGGCCAATCAGTTCACGGAAGAAAAGTGAGTAGGAAATCTGGTCCAAGCTCCGAGGGAATCCATCGATGAAAATCGAGCGGCCCGGGTACTTGTCCACCTCCCATTTGATCAACGCCAAAATGAGTTCCGTCGGCAACAATTTCTTAGCGCTCCTGCCTAATAAGCTGCGCACTGCTTCCTCCAGAGGAAGGTCACCACGGTAATTCTTCTCAAGATGTTGCCGCAAACCTTGATCCTCCCCCGCCAACAGCATGTGGGCCGCCCTGACGACATCACCAACGGAAACATGAGCGATCTTCTCCTCACCGAAAATCTCGATGAAGAGCTGGGTGTAGGTCCCCTTTCCGGCATTTTTCTTCCCCAAGAAATAGGCGATGAAGGTTTGCTCCCTCAAAAACTCCTTAATCTGGCGAATTTCCAGCCCTGCTTTGGCTTCGAAGTAATCTCGCCTACCTTCAAGAGTGGTAAGGTTGAACTTTTTAGTTAGGCCATCAACCTTCGTTTTGTAGATAGGAAAATTCAAGCCCCTCATCGTAATCAGAGCCGCTCCGGCACCTCAATCCCAAGCAACGTTAGGCCGTTTTTTATCGTTTGTGCCACCGCCGCCGTCAACCCCAACCTTAAAGCTCTAAGCGCCGAATCTTCGGCCTTAATTATTGGCACTCGAGCATAGAAAGTGTTAAAGCGCTGGGCCAGTTCAAAAAGAAAACCGCAGACTATATTCGGGGTGTAACTCTTTGCCGCCTCTTCCACCACCTCTGGGAATCGATAGATGTAGCGAAGAATTTGCGATTCTTCTTCCATAATTCGTAATTCATCATCCGTTATTCGCAGTTGCTTCTCCCCTGATTTTTTGAGCACAGATTTTGCCCGCGCATAAGTATACTGCAAATAAGGGGCGCTGTTGCCTTCGAGCGAAAGCATTCTTTCCCAATCGAAAACGATAGTGCTGGCCGGGTGCTGAGACAGGTCGCTGTACTTGACAGCGCCGATGCCTACTGCTCTTGACACTCGGTCTTTCTCTCTGCTAAGAAGCCGGGGGTTCTTGTCTTCAACCACCTTTCGGGCGCGACAAATTGCTTCCTCCAACACCTCTTCTAAGTAAATTGTCTTTCCCCGCCTAGTCGACAGCTTCCCCCCCGGCAAGCGATAAAGCCCATGACCGACGTGGGCGAATTGGCCAGTCTCGCCGTAGCCCAACTTCACCGCGGCGGCAAAAAGCTGCTTAAACCGCAATTGCTGCTCTACTCCCGTTTCATAGAGGAAAATATCGGGGTGATGCTTCTTCCCTCGCACCTTGATCGCCGCTAAATCACGCGATTCATAAGTAGTTGCCCCATCGCTTTTAAGCAACATCAGCGGAGGCATCCCCGCCTCATCAAGAGGAATGACTAGAGCTCCCTCAGATTCTATCGCTACCCCCCTCTCCCGCGCTTCCTTTAGCACTTCGTCAACGTGGCTGCTATAGTAGCTTTCGGCCGTCACTTCGTCGATCCTTACCCCCAACAATCGATAAACACGGCCGAACTCTTCGAGCGACCATTGCCTAAATTTCTTCCACAACCGTGCTGCCTCTCGGTCCCCATCCTCTAAACGCTTAAACCACTTTCGCGCCTCTTCCTCCAGAGAAGGATCCTTCTCTACCTCCCGATGAAACTTGACGTAGAGCTTTTCCAGCTCCTTAATTGGGCGCTCTGCGGCATCTAGCCGCCCCTCATCTCCCCACTTTAGCACTGCGCAGATCAGTTTGCCAAACTGCGTTCCCCAGTCACCTAAATAATTTTCGCCGACCACTTTCCAACCAGCAAAGGCGTAAAGATTGCAAAGCGCTTGGCCGATGATGGTTGAGCGCAGGTGGCCGACACCAAACGGCTTGGCAATATTCGGCGACGAGTAATCGACGATAACTGTCTTGCCTTTCCCCATCGCCGATCGACCGTAGTCATCGCCGGCTTCGATAATGTTACTCACCTCCCCGATCAAAACCCCATCCTTCAGCCAAAAATTGATAAAACCGGGCTTGGTAACGTCAATTTTCTTAATTGTCGATTGCTGGTTGTTGATAGTTGATAGCTTCTGCGCAAGCTGGCGGGCAATTTTGAGAGGGTCCAACCTCTCTCTGGAGGCGATCCGGAGGGCGATTCCGGTGGCATAATCGCCAAACTCCTCCTCCCGAGGGTGCTCCAAAGAGGGGTCAAGATCTAATTTGTACAGCTCCCTGACGGAATGTTTGATTGATTTCGCCAATTCTGATCTGAAACCTACAGCACCCCACAGCATACGATTTATTGGTTGCTGGTTAGTCGGTTATTTGAACGCTAACCGATAGCCAAGTACTCACCTCTCTGTAGTGTACCAGAAATCCTGCCCGTTGCTCACTACCCTAATGGTACCGGAGAGATCTGTCCTGAGAACACTGATTCTATACCGCGCCAGCAAATCCAGCGCCTCTTGGTGGGGGTGGCCGTAGCTGTTTTTATCCCCAACCGAAATTATCGCCAGCTCCGGGGATGCCTTCTCCAGAAGAGACTCGTAAATCCCATCCCGCGAGCCCTGGTGAGCCACCTTCAGAACCTCCACCTCTGGAGTGGCAGAGACAAATCTGATCTGCGCCTCACGTTCAGCATCACCCAAAAGAAGGGCGCCAAACTCACCATAGCTCAGGAGCAAGACTACGGAAGCATTGTTAATGTTCCGCTGCGCCTCCGCTCCACCTAGTGTTTCGGTATCCCCAGGCCAGAGAACCCGAAGATGTACTCCGGAAAACTCTATCTCCGCTCCGGCCACTCCCTTAAGAACAACGGCACCCTCGTCCCCAACCGCCTTCAGAAAGCTTTGGTAGACTTCCGAATCGTAATCCACAGGATAGAAAAGGACCCGCTCTACCTGGTAACGATCCAAAACAGTGATAAGTCCCATTAAGTGATCGGCGTGAGGATGAGTCAATACCATCAGCTCTATCGTCCTGTCCCAAGGGGACATCTCCTTTCCCAGACAAGAAAGGACGTCGGTACCTGGGCCTCCGTCAACTAGGACTTGAGTATTTCCCTTTGCCAATAGGATTGCATCACCCTGGCCAACATCGCAGAAACTCATCGTCAAATAGGACGTGCTAGCTGACCCCCTCGGAAGTTGAAAGGAAAGGGCCCAAACGATCACCAAAAGGACGGTAATCAGAGTACCGAAGATCAGCCTATCCTTTGTTTTTCTTGAGATAGCTGGTAGAGGAACCATATTCCACCTCCAAGAATCAGATAATAAAATAGCAGCGCTAACATTGAGAAGGGAGAAACTTCAAAAAAACCTAAATGGAGAGAATAAAACCGCTCCACAATCCTGACAAAATAAGTCAGAAACAGATTCGTCGGCGTCATTATCAAAGACCCTAGGTGGCTGATAGTTATCGCCAAAATGGTTGTAGCCATACCTAAAATCGTGACTATGGGGATAGTCCAAAGGGATAACGCGTTAACCAGCGGCGAGATAAGCGAAACTTGGCTAAATCTGTAGGCAATAAGCGGCCAGACTAAAACCTGAGCCGCCAGAGTAGTCGTTAAATCCTCACGGAGAGGTAATCCCTTCCCGGGAAAATAACGATCAAGCACAGGAGCAAGGAGGATCAGGCCCAAGGTCGCTAGAAAAGAAAGCTGAAAACTAAGGTCTCCCGCCAATCTAGGGCTAAAGGTAAGCATAATCCCTCCAGTGATCAGGAGAACGCGCAAAGCATTCCTTTGGCGCCCGAGAACCGTACTCAAAAGAGCAATGGCCCCCATTATCGCCGCCCTGACTACCGGAGGATCAAAGCCAACCAGAGAAACGAAAAGAAAAATCAGCACCGCCGTAACAAGCGCCCTCAACTTGAGGGAAAGAAACGGCAGTAACTTCGCTACCGTGTTGATCAAGACGGTAATGTTATACCCGGAGACGACGACCACGTGGAGCGTCCCCGTTGCCCGCAGGGCTTCGTAAAAGCTGGAGGGAAGAGTATCTTTTACCCCGATCATCATCCCTAGGAGCAGGGAGGCTTGAGGTTCGGGCAAGCTCGCTCGGACAGTCTGAGAAACCGTCCCCCTGATCGCATCTAAGATCGCAATCATTCCACCGTCACCAAATCTTTAAGCGCCTCGAGGGTCTTGGGGCCAATTCCCGAAACATCTTGAAGTTCGGAAATGGATCCAAAAAGGCCGTTCTTGCTTCGGTAATCAACGATTGCGTCCGCCTTGGCAGGACCGATACCAGGGAGAGTTGCCAATTCATCTGCACTAGCAGTATTGATATCGACCTTCCCCCTCTCCTGAACGGAAGTGCTGGACACTCCCTGTGGATCAGTTATTCCCGGCGCGCTGATAACTGCCATCGTATCCCCTCCCTGGTCCCTCGAGAAGCCAACCCCAAGAGAGATTCCCGACCCAATAAGGATCGCAACTGACAGAAGAGCTATCAGAGAATGGCGGTGCTTCTCAAGCAAAAAACCCACAGCTGAGACTCTACACTGAGAGTTACGCATTGTCAACCGAAAACAGGAGAACAGACGGGTTTTACCGGGTGACAAAGTTTACCAGCTTATTAGAGAGAAAGATCGTCTTTGTAATCTTCGCTCCCGATAATTGAATTCTAACTGCGGGCAACTTTTCCGCTAATTCCACGACCTTCTCTTCTTCCTTGTCCCGGGCAGCCTCCAACTTCCCACGCAACTTCCCATTCACTTGAACGACAATAGTTACCAACTCTTCCTCGATCATTCTGGGATCATACTTCGGCCACGGCTGCTGATGAATACTAAACTTGTGGTTCCGAACATATGGTTTAGGGTTCAGTTGATAGAATAATTCTTCACAGAGATGCGGAGCAAAGGGGGCAAGAACTCGCAAAAAGACTTCCCAATCTGCTCTCGCTACTCGATAGTCGCTACTCATTACTTCCTTAAGGAACTCCATCATTGCCGCAATTGCCGTGTTGAACTTCAGAGAAAGAACATCCTCCTCAACCTTTTTAATTAACCGATGGAGTTTTCTCTCCAGAGATTTATCACTACTAACCACCGACTGCTTACAAATTACTCCAGAGACATTCCAAACCCGCTCCAAAAACCTATGCACACCTATGACTCCCTTGGGATCCCAGGCGGTCATCTGCTCGAAAGGCCCCATGAACATTTCGTAAACGCGGAAGGTGTCTGCCCCAAACTCCGCCACCACATCATCGGGGTTGATAACATTCCCCTTGGACTTACTCATCTTCTGCCCGTCCGGACCGAGAACAACCCCGTGAGAAGTTCTTTTGGAATACGGCTCCGGACCAGGAACCAGCCTCAGATCGTAGAGGAACTTGTACCAGAAACGGGAGTAGAGCAAGTGAAGGGTCGTATGTTCCATTCCCCCGTTGTACCAATCAACAGGCAACCAGTATTTCAGCTTACGGCTGCTAGCAAACTGTTTGCGGTTATGAGGGTCAGCATACCGGAGGAAGTACCAGGAAGAGCCGGCCCAATTCGGCATCGTGTCCGTTTCCCGTCGCGCTGGACCTCCACACCGAGGACACTCAACACTAACCCAATCTCCGGCAGCAGCAAGAGGAGACTCTCCCGTCCCCGTTGGCTTATACTTCTCCAGATGAGGTAGCTTCACAGGGAGGTCCTTCTCTGGTACGGGAACCCATCCCGGATTCAACCGCTCCCCTTTGCTAAGGTTACCGGTGCCACTGTCTTTGTTACCCCCACCGATTTTACTCGCGCAGTTCTTGCAAAAGACAAGAGGAATAGGTTCTCCCCAATAGTGCTGACGAGAAAAAACCCAATCACGCAATTTGTAGTCCACCGCTGCCTCACCGCATCCTCTTTTCTTCAGCCAAGCTGTGATTTTAGCAGCTGCCTGTCTGGACTGCAAATGGGAGAACTGACCCGAATCCACAAGTGTTCCCTCTCCAGTAAATGCCTCTTTGGGAAACTTGGATCCGCTCTCATTTTTGACTACTTCCTTGATAGAAAGCCTGAACTGTTTAGCAAACTCGAAGTCTCTTTGATCATGGGCAGGAACGGCCATAACTGCCCCTGTTCCATAGCTGGGAAGGACAAAATCTGAAACCCAAACAGGAAGCTTCTCACCTGTAGCAGGATGCCAAACATAAGCGCCGGTAAAAACCCCCGTCTTTTTCCTACGCTCTTCTTGCCGCTGGAGTTCGGATTTCTTCAGAGAAGCAGCTACATACGCCTCTACGCGCTTCTTCTGCCCCTTAGCGGTAATCTTCTTGACCAAAGGGTGCTCGGGAGCTAAAACAAGAAACGTTACCCCAAAGAGAGTATCGGCCCGCGTTGTAAACACAGGAATTTCTAATTTCGAATTTCGAATTTCCAAACGCTCCGAGTTTGCTCCGGATCCGGGATTTAGAACTTCAAATTTGATTATCGTTCCCTCGCTCCTCCCGATCCAGTTAATCTGCTGCTGCTTGATATCATCCCGATAATCAACCAGCTCCAGGTCATCTAGGAGCCGATCGGCGTAGGCAGTGATTTTTAGCATCCACTGCTCCCGCATCCGGCGTCTGACAGGAGCACCACAACGCTCACAGGCCCCGGCGACAACCTCCTCGTTGGCAAGGTTTATCTTACAGGAGGAACACCAGTTAACAGGAATCTCCGCCTTGTAAGCCAACCCCTCCTTGAACAACCGGAGAAAAATCCACTGCGTCCAGCGGTAGTAATCAGAATCGGTGGTGTTTATCTCCCGTGACCAATCGAAGGAGAGTCCCCAAGACTTCGCCTGTTTCTTAGCGTTAGCGATATTTTCTTCGGTGGTAACGGCAGGATGAACTCCAGTTTTGATAGCGTAATTCTCCGCCGGAAGACCAAAAGCATCCCATCCGAACGGGAACAAGACATTGAAACCCTGCATCCGCCTCATCCTGGCTAAGGCATCAAGAGCACAGTAGCTGCGTCCATGACCAACGTGAAGGCGTTCGCCGGAGGGGTACGGAAATTCGATTAAGACGTAATTTTTCGGCTTTCCAGCGAAGTCCCGCGCCTTGTAGAGCCCGATCTCTCCCCACCGGCGCTGCCACTTTGACTCAATACTTCGATGGTCGTAACCCACAGGGAACATTCTATCACAGCCCAATAAGGTGGAAATAAGCAGAGCAAGTGTCTTTTTCTACCGCTCGCATTTCTTGGCCGACCGAGCCCCCAGCCCGCTCTGCCAAACAAACGCTGCCCCGCGTCCCCACGTTCATATCCGTACCTGCCCACCGCAGCAAGCTTGACAAAGCGCGCGCAAAGGTGCTATAGCTGAAAGTGCCGTGACGGGAAAAATACCGAAACGGCATCGCTAAAGCGAAAAGGAACTATCGTAGCTTATAGCTCGGAGGGGAGAAAGCCGATAGTTCTCTCCCTCGTGGTTTGCCAGAAGCAAACCACGGAGGGCCATACCTGCCTAAATGAGTAATGACCTGCCGACCCCGCGAAGCTCGAAAAGCGAGGCGGGGCCAAAGAACGAAAATTACATCTCCGTTGACGAAGTCACTCGTCGCCTGAAGGATCGGGGTATTTCCCTCGGCCGAGGTAACCCATACCACACCCTTCGCTACTACACCAAAATCGGGTTGCTCCCCCACATGATTAGGAAACTTCCTTGCCCGGAGGCAACAAGTACTACCGGCCATTACCCTGAATCAGTGGTTGAAACACTTCAGGAAATAGTAGCCCTCAAAGCCCAAGGGTTCAGTAATGTCGATATAAAGCGACACCTCCAAGTACCTAAGGGCCGGAATCTCGAAGAACAAATTTCCCAAACAGCGGAGAAACTAGCGAGCGAAGCCAGCACCCTCATCGCCAACGGGACAAACAAAGAGCCGCCGCCGATCTTTCCTCCCTCGTTTTTTGCCTTACCGGAGGCTATCAAAAACATTGGCCAAGCACTAGCCGACCTCTCTCTCTTCGCTAGGAACATGATCCGCAGACCTTACCCCCAATTTGAATCAAATTGGAGAAAGCTCTACA
>CAZQCZ010000024.1:0-9736 GCA_964592215.1 uncultured Candidatus Saccharibacteria bacterium | reverse complement strand
GCGGAGATTCGCGCCCGGTGGACGGGAGAATCCTGGGTCAACATCTCACTCTGCCAAATTGGCTCGCCGGAATCTCTGGAGAAAAGGTAAGCCCGCCGGTCGGGGCAGCCGGTAGCGGCGGCGATCCAGCTGCCGTCAGCCGAGAGAGAAACGTCGTGGAAATTACCGGAGCGGTGATATGTCCAAAGTGGCAAGGCACTATTACTTTCCCAAAGAGAAAGCAGGTTTGTGCTAAGATTTGACTCTTCGCCGGCGCAAGCAGTGGCCATGTATTCACCGTCGGCAGAAATTGCAGCATTATAGCAGGAACTGCCAGACGACGCCTCCCAAAGCGGCTGGTTTGAATCGCGATCAAATAGAAATGCCTTATCACCCAAAGAAGCAAATATCTTACCCCCATCGGCCGAAATGGCCACCCCACCCTTGACATCACCGCCGATGGTATCACCCACGCCGGCGTCGTAAACCCATTTGGGCTCGCTCGATCCCGTCTCAAAGAGGAAAACATGATAAGAGGTTTTAACGGCGAGATATTTTCCGTCAGCGGATAGAGCCACTCCCCCAACCCATTCTTCGCCGAGAGGGTAGCGCCAAGCCACTTCCCCTGTCGTAGCCTTGATCAAGACAACCTCGTTATCCTTGAAATCCCCCTCGAAAAGGACGGGGCCGTTATCGGGCGAATCAATAATTGAATCACGGGCTTTGCCCAAACCATTAGAAGCTTCAAAGAAATAGAAATTGGAACCGTATTTGTTGGGAACGTTTTGGAAGATGTATTTAACCCCCTGCTGGTAGTCATTGGCGGAGGGATCCGCCTTTTCCATATCGGTCCAGTGGCCGTTAAACCAGATACGGACGTATTCCGGCGGTCGGCCCTCTTTATCGCGATAGACGACGGAGTAGGTATAGCGTTGGCAGATCGGACCCCAGAAAGGATAGACGTGGCCGTTCAACAGTTCCGGGTCGTCGGGGGTAGTGGGAAGTTTGGGGAAAGTTCCCGCCGGGACACCTTCCAAGGAGTCGGTTGGCTTGTCTTCGGCCTTCAAGTCTAAAACAGGAGCAAAGACAAGGGAGAGGGCAATTGCAGATAGGAAAACAAGAATATACTTCGTGCGGGCGATCATTATTCCTTCGCCTGACAGCGATTGGAGGCGCAGGAGACTCCTGACGGCTCCGTTGGGCAGACGCTACAGTAGACGGAAGAGCAGTTGACGGTTCGCTCACTCGAGTAATCCTTGCCGGATTCGTAAGCGACGATGTTGGCGTTGGACTCAATCTCGGAAGCGGAAAACGCTTCGGGGCAGGAGCAACACTCATCCAAGTGGATTCCCAAAGCACAGTCCTCATCTTTCGCACAAGCGGTCCCCGCATCATCCGTAAACCGCAGGCTATCCGCCATCTCTTCAAAAATAGTTATGTAGTCCGTCCATTCCTCGTCGGAACACTCGTACCGGAAGAGAGAGAAGAGGAAATCGTTCGTCCCGCGAGAGAAGAAAATGGATTCTGTCTCCGGAGTGGAGGTACGCGCTCCATAAATCCCGTTGGCGTAGAAGCTGCATTGTGCTTGATCCTCCTCGCAAGCGGTTTTCCCGCGAAGGGCGTTCGAGGAAACGGTAAGGGAGATGTATTCACGAGCCGGCGTTGCCGGCTCCTGATCGGTACTACCCTCCCCGGCACCTTCCGTTGACGCCGCCGGCGGGGTAAAGGTAATTAGAGATGCCGTTACCTCCTCTGCCTCCCAATCCTTAGGATAGCGGAGGCCAAGTCCATAAAGCTCGTTTTTGTAGACGCGCTGATCGGAAAAGGCAGCCGGATGGAGAATGCCCACCTCCTCTTCCCCGAAACACCAATTCCCGACTAAATAGCCGCCGAGGAAGAGGATAACTGCTAATCCCAAAAGGAGGAAAGCCAGCCCGACTTTCCGCCAAGAGATGGCACCGAACCTCCGTCTCAACTTTCCTAGAGTGGCAGAGGACATTAATCGATTTTAGCACTCTCAAGCCAAGATCCACGAGTGATAAACTGGGGGCATGATTCGGCTCCCCGCCGCGGAGATCATCGACTTTGCCGGACATTATTTTGGCCGGTTCGGCTATCCCCTAATCTTCCTTGGTGGCCTGATGGAAAACATCGCCGTCATCAATTACTTTACCCCAGGATCAACCATCGTCTGGATCGCCGGCTTCTACGCCCGGCTGGGAATATTCAACCCCATCCTTGTCTGGCTCACCGCCGCCACCGGCGCCATCATCGGTAACCAAATTGACTATCTTCTCGGCTACACCGGGGTCTACCACCTCATCCGCGCCCTCAAAATTGAAAAGAGGGTCGAGGAGCAAAAGAAGAGGTATGTCCGCTGCGGTAACATTGTCGAGGCCTTCATTCTCTACTTTGCCGGCTACCTTCGCTCGTTCCTCCTCATCGCCTTAGGAGCGCTGAGGATTCCTTGGCCGAATTATCTTGCTTTCACCGCCGCCGGCGCCTTTGTCCGAAAGGGAACGTTCGTCGCCGTTGGCTATTTCCTCGGCTCAAACCGCCCCCTCATCGAAGGGTTTTTTTCCAACTTCTGGTGGATGGGTACCGCCCTCCTTATCCTCTGGCTCCTCATGAAAAACACCTTCCTTAAATATGGGCGGCGGTTTCTTGATAAAATAAGAGGACGTGAATTTCTTCGAGGGAAAGATCACCCAACTCATCTTCATCGTCATAATCGTCGCCGTCACTTGTGCTACCGGCCCAAAGATTATCGAGAAATTAACGGAGATCTTTGAAAGCCTAAGCCAGGATAATTCCCCCGCCACTACTCAGGAAGACTTGATGAGGTGAGGAGAGGTTGTCACTCTCAAAAGGGCCACCCCCGCGCTGTCTCCAAATTCAACCAAAAAGGCTAGCAAGAACCCACCTTAAGCACGTGTCCCACCAGCGTCTGAGCGTAGCCCCACTCGTTATCGTACCAAGCCAAAACCTTGACGAAGTCGTCGCTAATTACCCGTGTCAGGCTGAGATCAACAACGGAGGCGTAAGGATCGGCGATGACATCGGAGGAGACAAGAGGATCTTCGCTTACCTTGAGGATCCCCTGCCACCGCTTACTTTTGGCCGCCTTCCTGAAAATCCCATTAATCTCTTCCACCGACGTTTTTCGCTTGGCAAGAAAGGTAAAATCGGCGATTGAGCCGCAGACGACAGGAATGCGCATGGCAATGCCATCGAAACGGCTGCTGAGATCAGGAAGGGACGCGATTACCGCCTCGGCCGCCCCAGTCGTCGAGGGGACAATATTCTGCGCCGCTGCCCTTCCTCTCTTGTAATCCTTCTGGCTGGGGCAATCAACCAGATTTTGCGTCGCCGTATAAGCATGGACGGTATTAAGCATCCCTTTGACCACCCCCGGGTCCTCCATCATCACGGCCGCTACCGGAGCAACAGCATTGGTGGTGCAGGAGCCGTTGCAGGTAACAACGGGAATATCTTCCCCTTCTAATCTCTCTTCATTGACCCCGATCAAAAATTGGGCCACTCCCGTAGCCGGGGCGGAGATCACTACCCGTTTGGCGCCGGCGGCAATATGCTTGGAGGCGTCCTCGTAATTGGTAAAACGGCCGGTGGACTCGACGACAACATCAATTTTCAACTTCTTCCAAGGAAGAAGGGCCGGCTCTTTCTCGGAAAGAACTTTAATCTCTTGATCGCCGACGATCAGACTGCTACCAACAACCTTAACAGGCTTGCCGTAACGACCGTAAACGGTGTCGTAACGGAGGAGGTAAGCGAGGTTTTCGGGGTCGGTAAGATCGTTGACAGCAACAACCGTTAAACCCTTGTTCTCGATGGCGATCTTGAAAAAGGCTCTTCCTATCCGACCAAAACCGTTGATAGCGACGCGGATCATATCACAAGTACTTCTCCATCCATTCCTTAAGCGCTTCTTTACTCCGCGCCCCGGTAGTCCGAACTATCTCTTCTCCATCCTTCTCGAGAACGAACGTGGGGATAGAGAAGATTCCGTATTTAGAAGCTTTCTCCTGATCCTTATCGACGTTGACACTAGCAACCTCTATTTTTCCTTTGAGCTCTCTAGAGAGCTCTTCAACGATCGGGGTCATCAACTTACAAGGTGGGCACCACTCGGCCCAAAAGTCGATCAGCTTAAGCATTGTTCCTAAGTATAGCAAAAACCCGGGAAGAGAAATGAAATTCTTCTACCAAGGAAATGAAAACGTCCGCAGCCATCGTAATTCGGGGGGGGCAGGCGTGTCTCCTCCCACCAAGGAGACATGTTATCATCTTCAAAGGGTTTAAGCCAAATTAAAAGATGGAGCCAAGAAGCCTCCTCAACCTCAACCCAGAACAGAGAGCGGCTGTCGAGCAGACGGAGGGCCCAATCATTATCGCCGCCGGACCGGGGTCGGGGAAAACACGTGTCCTCACCCAGAAAATTGCCTACTTAATCGAAACAGGGAAGGCCCAGCCTAATGAAATCTTGGCGGTCACCTTCACCAACAAGGCGGCCGGGGAAATGAAAGAGAGGGTGGCAAAGCTAATTTGCCGATTACGCGACCGTCCGGCTACTCAATTACCCAACTGCCCGGTTACCCAATTGTGGATCGGAACTTTCCATGCCACCTGCGCCAAGATTCTCCGCCGAGACGGGAAGGCAATTGGCATTCCCCCTTCCTTCGTTATCTACGACGAGGACGACCAGCGCCACCTCATCAAGAAGTTGACAGAAAAAATGGCGGCTGTGTCCGGCCTCCCCAAAGAGCGCTTCAGCCCGACGGGCGTGGGGAGCGCCATTGAGGCGGCTAAACGGGAGCTAATCGGTCCTGAAGAATACGCTGCCGACGGCAACCCGTTCTTTGAGGCGGTAGCCAAAATCTACCCCGAATACCAACGAGCCCTCCGTCAGGCAAATGCGCTCGATTTTAGTGACCTCATCGCCGAGACAATCCGCCTCTTCAAAGAAGCAGAAGACGTCCTCCAACGCTGGCAGAACTGCTTCTCCTACCTTCTCGTCGATGAGTATCAAGACACCAACTATGCCCAGTACCTCCTTGTCAAGCTACTCTCGGCCAAGCACCGAAACATCTGCGTCGTTGGTGATATGTCCCAAGCAATTTACTCCTGGCGAGGAGCAGATTTTCGAAATCTTATCCGCTTCGAGAACGATTTCGCCCCCGTCGAGACATTTCGACTTCCCCGCAACTACCGTTCCACTAAGACGATTCTTGCCGCCGCCAGGAGCCTGATTGAGAACAACCGAAGCCATATCGTCCTCGACTTGCAAACGGAAAACGAAGAGGGGGAGCCAATCGCTGTTTATGAGGCGGAAAACGAGCTCGACGAAGCCAATTACATTTCTCAAACGATTAGCGGACAGCTAACAGCTAACGGCGAACAGTATCGAGATTTCGCTATTCTATACCGCACCAACGCTCAATCGCGGGTGCTCGAAGAAGTCTTCATTCGTGCTGGTATTCCTTACCTCCTCGTTGGCGGAACGAAATTCTATGAACGGCGGGAAGTAAAAGACGTCCTTGCTTATCTCCGACTCCTCCTTAATCCCGGAGATGAGATCAGCCGCGAGCGGTTGGAAAAAGTCGGCAGGCGGCGGCTTTGCGCACTCGAGAGTCTACTGGACCAAAGAGGTTTGCTCCAACAACCGACGATCGACATCCTAGACACCATTCTTGAAAAGACAGATTACATTGACTACCTTAACAACGGCACCGAGGAAGGACTCGCCCGTGTCGACAACGTCAAAGAATTGCGATCCGTCGCCGCTTCCTTCAGCTCCCCAGCGGATTTCCTTGAACACATTTCCCTTGTCGATCTCAATGACAGCGTTAGAATCCCCGGTCGCCCAAGCACTCGAACACCCAACTACTCGCGTGACGCTGTCACACTTATGACCCTCCACGCCGCCAAAGGACTGGAGTTTCCCATCGTTTTCATCGCCGGAATGGAAGAAGGTCTTCTCCCCCACAGCCGCTCAATGGGCTCACCGGATGAAATAGAAGAAGAGAGGCGCCTTGCTTACGTCGGAATGACAAGAGCGGAGAGAAAACTTCACCTAACTTTCACCCGAGAACGGTTGCTCTTCGGCAGCCGTTCGCCAAACCCGCCGTCACGCTTTCTCTCCGAGCTCGGTAAAGAGCATCTGCGATATGACCTAGCATAGGGAAAATGGAAAGATTAATTCTCACAATCTTCCTACTCTTGCTCGCCGTCACCATCACTGCCAACCCGACGGCAGGTCAGCCCACCGGACAGACCGCCTACCAACCGACGGCAATTCTCGCCGTCGCCGCCAACCCCGAAACCGAAAGTGCTTTCGAAACTTATGAATCCACCGATACCCAGACCATCCCCTTCAAGCAGAGATACGAACTGGACCCGAATCTTCCCTGCGGGGAAGAAAGGATAACACAAGAGGGAAGGGAAGGAACGGTTACTCGCCGTTACCAACGCACTGTCTGGCAAGGGAGCTCTGTCGGAAACGAACTCCTCTCCACCGACGAAGAGGCGGCGGTGGAGGAGATCATCACTCTGGGCACCAAGCCGGGAGAGGTGTTCACCGCTGACGGTTACCAGTACAACTGCATCCTCAAGCACTTCTGGGCCACTTCTTACGATGGAAATTGTGCCGGCTGCAGCGGTCGAACCCATTACACTGATGAGCCGGTCGATTATGGCATCTGCGCCGTCAATCCTGATCTAATCTTGCCCCTCAGTCACTTTTACATCCCCGGATACGGCCGCTGCCGGGCGGCTGACAAGGGCGGCGGGATAAAGGGGCGACGAGTTGATCTCGGCTTCAATGACATCAAAAACGGTTGGTGGCACGCCCACTACACAGACATCTTTCTCTTCTTAGAATAGAGCCTTAAACAGAGAAGGCGAATCGCAAAGATTCGCCTTTGGGCTGGAGCGCTATCTCCGCCTGCTGTAACTCAAGACACAAGGTCAATGAGAGCCACATCGATGACACCTTCAAATGACACCTCACCCATCCAAACATCTTTGACACTCTGCCGCCATATTCTACCCACGTCCCCCGTGAAGAGGGCTTGCTATCATACTCTACAGTATGATAGTAGGAGACACATCCTCCCACCCCGGCAGTAGCAACAACAAAAACCCTCAATAGGGTGATATCATTTTTCTGGTGAGAGCAAAAAGGGTGTTGGGTCAAAATTTTCTTGTCGACCAGCGAGTAGTCGAAGGCCTCATTGAGGCGGCAAAGGTAGAAAATAGTGATTTGGTTCTTGAAGTCGGCGCCGGAACCGGTGTTGTCACCCGTCCCCTAGCGGAAAGGGCGGGGAGAGTCGTCGCCGTTGAGATTGACAAGGACCTTATTCCCCGGCTCCAAGCGAACACCAGAGACCTACAAAACGTCGAGATCTTCAACGAGGACATCCTTCTTTTTGACATCAGACACCACTGCGCTATCGTGCCAAACGCTAACTTCAAGGTTATCGGCTCTATTCCCTACCAAATAACTTCCCCTCTCGTTCACAAGCTCCTCAAAGAGGAGCCACGGCCGGCCTCGATCACAATTATTGTTCAAAAAGAAGTGGCGGAAAAGATCGTCGCTACTTCGCCGAACGCCACATATCTATCAAACTTCGTCGCTAATTTCGGTCAGGCAGGAATTATCCGCGCTATCAAACCCGACGCTTTCCGTCCTCAACCAAAAGTTGATTCGGCCATTCTTCGTATTTCCCCAAACCCCGCACCCTACCCGCCCTCAGGAGCTCTGGCGAAGGGGGGTACCCGAGAGATTGAACGCTTTGAAAAGTTCCTCCACCATGGTTTTGCCCAACCGCGGAAGATGCTGAACAAAAGATTCCCGACGGAAACCCTCCAGAGGCTTGGCATTGACCCCCGAAGGCGTCCCCAAAGCCTGACATTCGGAGAGTGGATCAAGCTTTACGAAGCAACGAAGGAGATTAAAACTGGACTACCTTCCTAACAGGGCAGCAGCTTGCGCACAAGCCTCGCTGGCACCAGCGGCTAGTACATCCACGTACTCGGAAATAAGGATTGTTTTCATCCCGAGAATCTTTGCTGGCATGATGTCCAGAAACACGTCATCGCCTACCAAGAGACACCCCGCAGGGTCTAAGGAGTATTTATCCATGATGCTCTTCAGAATATTAATGCTTGGCTTATTCTCCTCATGAAAGGATCCAGTTACGAGAATTTCGGTAAAATCGCTCTCCGCCAGAGAGACTTTATCAAGTAAGACCAAGACGTCGCGCTTAGAATTCCCCTGTGAGAAGATGAATTTCAAAACGCTCCTTGGCATTTCCTTAATGAGGACCACAAATTCCGGCCTGATGGTTAAGCATTCCTTCCTAATTAAGCCGTAATCTTTAGCGAATTGCTGCACATCCATATTCACCCTTCTGAAATGCGACCATCTACTAACTGCCCGCTCAATGATATCTGCCATGTTCCATTGGGGATACTTTAAATCGGCAAGTTTATCGGCCTGCCAAAAGAAAACCATCAGTTCTTCGGCGAAACGCCGAAGATCGGTATCCCTTCCCGGCAAATGTTTTTCCAAGGTTGATTGGAATGCTTTTATAATGGACTGATCCGTATTATCCAACGAACCGTTAAGATCAAAAATTACCCCCCGTTTTTTCATCCCTATTGCATTAATCTCCCTCTAAGCAGCAATAGTATAAATAATAACTCCCCAATGACCGCTATCATACTGTAGAGTATGATAGCAAACACAGACGCAAATGAGGCAACGAGGATGTCCTAATCTCAAAGATGGCGGTGGTGTTTCCACCACCACTCCTTAGCGGCAACGGCCCAATAGCGCGCAGTGATCGGAAAATCCCAAGCCCCGGTGTAGCTTAGCGGGTAGCCGCCGAAGCCTTTTTTGAAAAGCGAGTATCCATGCCAGGGATGACACGGATCATCCGTCGGAGCAATCCCCCAAAAGTCGTAAAGATCGCGGCCCGATTCCTTCGCTTGCCTGATTGCTTCCCACTGAAGGAGATAGGAGGCAGGGACTTCGCTGCGTAAAGAAGCACCAAGAAGATATGAAGCGGTATCGCCGTAGCTGATAATAACCGCCACCGCTAAAACATTGCCTTCATACTTAGCGAGGTAAAGCTCACCCATCCCCCTCGGAGCGAGAGTCTCAAACTGGAGTTGATGATACCGCCGCGAATGGGGCGAAAAACGCTGGCGCCGTTGGGTTTCTTCCATTAGCTGGTGAAAGGCCTCCAGCTCCTCCAAATCCTTGGTGCGCTCGACCACCACCCCCATCTCCCGAGCTTTCTTGACGAGGTAGCGAGTCGTTTTTCGCATCCCCATCAGAAGCTCATCCTCCGAACGACGGAGGTCAAGCAGAAGGGTTGTCCCCCCCGCCTGCGACGGCACCAGCGCCGGCCTAAACCCCGCTTGGCACAAAAGTTCCTCACGCGCATCCCCTCTCTCCCACATTGGCTCAACCCGGAGATAATCGGCTTTCTCCTCCCTCGCTACCCTCTTCAAAGACTCCAAGATAGGGACAAATTGCCCGCCTAACCCTTGGCAAAGAAGAGGACCGTGCGGCACGTACACGAACTTCCCTAACTTCCGACTCCCCACCAACGCTTGCGCTCCCCCTACCAACCTCCCCGCATCGAGCAAACCCAACCGGTAAAGCAAGCACCCCATCGCCTCCTGAAACTCCCCCCACGCCCATGATTGAAGAAAAGGAGTATGCCTG
>CAZQCZ010000023.1:0-9796 GCA_964592215.1 uncultured Candidatus Saccharibacteria bacterium | reverse complement strand
CGGTTAACCGTTCCGCTTTCGACTTTCATAAGCGTTGTGTATTTAATATCTGCTTTCTTGGCTAAATCATCTTGGGTTAAACCAAGTTTTGCTCTTAACCTTTTTATGTTTTCGCTAATAACTTTTCCACTTGTCATACTAATAAAGTTTTGGTAGTATAATAGTAAATGATAATTTTACATCCATTATTATATTAACAAAAAATATGAATTCAAGCAAGGAAAATAAGAAAAGCCCGCTTCTGGCGTTCCGTTTCGCGGGACAAAGACAAAAAATTCAATTTTGCGCCTAAAAACTTGTCCTGAGCGAAGCCGAACGGATCGGCTGGCGAGCCCTCGCACTTGTCCCTCGTAGCTCGGAGAGCGAAGTGGGAGAGGGCGAGCCCCGCCTTCGCCTGTCGGCTACGGACGGGCAGGCAAACCTTTCTTTTTCCAGCTGGCGGAGGGGGCGGGTCTACTTCGCTAAAGCTACGAAGACCTAAGACACCTTGCAGCCTCCATTAACTGAATCCAATCCTCCGTAGCCTTGGCGAAGGACGGATGGCGGAGGGGGCGGGTAAACTTCACCCCGTTCCGCTTACCTCTTCGCCTCTCCCATTATTAAACTTCTTTAGCGCTTCTTTAAAGTCTGCCGAGAGCAACCGCTTGCGCATGAATGCCTTGCCGGAATTTGATTTGAGATAAATTTCGAAACGCTCTGCCTCCTTCTTGTCGGAAAAAGCGAGATACATTTCCACACCCCAAGGAGCAAAGCGTTTGCTATACGACTTATGGTTGGAATCATTATGTTGTCTCAACCTCTTCCTCAAGTTGTCCGTGGACCCGATATAGACGGCCCCGGGCTGAGATAGACTTTTCAAGATATATGCATAATGCATAGCCAATTAAGCGAAGCGCTAGCGAAGTTTAATGGCGGAGGGGGCGGGTCTACTTCGCTAAAGCTACGAAGACCTAAGACACCTTGCAGCCTCCATTAACTGAATCCAATCCTCCGTAGCCTTGGCGAAGGACGGATGGCGGAGGGGGCGGGATTCGAACCCGCGATCCCTTGCGGGATACACGCTCTCCAAGCGTGCGCACTCGTCCACTATGCGACCCCTCCTCAACCTAGCGTGACCCCCACCGGGCAGAACGAAGTTTGGTGGCGGTGGGAGGAGGATTCGAACCTCCGGTCCCGCAAAGCGGGACACCGCATCTCGAGTGCGGCCCGTTCGTCCACTCCGGCATCCCACCACAAATCAGTGTTTAGCGATTCTCACCAGAGGCAAACCCGCCTTTGGTGGAAGTGACCAGCAATTAGCGTAACCTTCGTCGCACTTGATGGACCGAATCACGTTTGACGTGATGGTGTCCTCGGGGAGATTCGAACTCCCATCACCGGCTCCGGAGGCCGGTGCTCTGTCCATTGAGCTACGAGGACATCGTCGCCTCGCTCCTTCGCGTAAACCAGTCTATTCTCAAGCTTGCGAGAGAACAAGCTCTGCTTACACCAGGCGCCAGCGAAGTGGCGGAGGCGGGAGGATTCGAACCTCCGACCCCGTTCAGCGGGGAACCGATTCTCAAGATCGGCGCCTTAAACCGCTCGGCCACGCCTCCAAATGGTGTCCCCGGGGTGGATCGAACACCCAACCTTCAGCTCCGCAAGCTGACGCTCTGTCCAGTTGAGCTACGGGGACCAAACGCCTCTTTTCAGAATAACAGAGAAGGCAGGTTTGGGCAAAGAGTTCGTTGCGAGGAGCGTTCACTCCAACCTGATTTTTTGGGAGGCTTTCCGGAAGGCCCGCCCTAATTGATCCTCCCGAGGCGGCTCTTTAAGAGGAATGTGTCTCTCCAGCAGGGACGCGATTTTCTCCTTATCCTGCCCGGCCAAAAGGAGAGTCAGCCTCCGGGGGAAAGTGTGCGTCGTCTCGATGTTAAGAACTTCCTCTCCACTGACCTTTTCGAACCAGAACCCCGTCAGCTCATCCCAATCATAGGCGCGATCAAAGGCATAAATACCGCGACGGGTAATCTTGTGTTTTGTCCCCCGCGGAGGGACAGTTCCCAAAGCGTACTGGAGAAAACCGAAGCCGCCGAAAACAGCGGCGAGAATAAACTGCCGGAAGAAGATCGCTACTGCCGCCAGAATGAAAAGGATAGCAAAGAGGTTCTTGAAGTATTTCTTGCTCCGCTTGACAAAAACCCGTTCCGGAGCCTCCCATTCTAAAAGGGTCTCTGCGTGTTCTGCCATCACAACGATATTAGTATAGCAACTTTAAACCAAAGGTGGTCAATCTAACGTCTCTTTTTTCTAAGAGATGCCATTCGCGACGTTTCCACCCCAAAGTGCGGAGCTCCCGGCCCGCCCCCTGTGGATTTCGCCTGCAGCTGCGTAGTAAAATCTCTGCGAGGAATGCAATTTTCCACCTACACAACGAGAAGCGCCGAAAGGGTTCTAGCCGACCTCGGAACCTCCGAAGAGGGTCGCAAGCCGCAGGAAGCGCTCCACCTCCTCCGCCAGTATGGCTATAACGAAATCGCGGCGAGAAAAATCAGCCAATGGCAGATTTTCTTCCGTCAGTTCAAATCCCCTCTCGTTTATCTGCTCCTTGCCGCCGCCTTGCTCTCCCTCTCCCTAGGAGGAGTCCTTGATGCCTCGATGATCGCCCTCTTCGTGGCTGTAAGCGCGGGACTGGGGTTCCTCCGAGAAAGCCGCTCCGAGAAGACTTTGGAACTGTTGAAGAAATACGTCGTCCACAAGGCGCGCGTGAGGCGCCACGGAAAGGAAATGATAGTTAACAGCCGTGAGTTGGTACCAGGCGATATCGTCCTAGTAAGCGTCGGCGATCTCATCCCCGCCGACGTCCGGTTTCTTCGGGAGAGCAGCCTCGCTATTGATGAGTCAATATTGACAGGAGAGTCAAAGCCGGTTGAGAAGACCGCGGAGGCAATGGAGCACGCGACCACGGAGACATACCGAGCCAAGAACATTGGTTTCCTCGGGACGACGGTCGTCGAGGGCAGCGGCGAAGGAGTTGTCATTGCCACCGGGAAAGACACCACAATAGGGGGCATTGCTCAACTAACGGCGGAAACCGTCCGCGAAAGCAGTTTCGAGAAAAACATCGGCAAGATAAGCAAACTCGTCCTCTGCTTGATCATGGGAACGCTTGCCGTTACCTTCCTCCTGCACCTCCTCGTCCAACAAAGAGGGATCTCGGTTGCGGAAACGGTACTCTTCTTTATTGCCTTGGCGGTTAGTGTCATCCCCGAGGCGCTGCCGATGGTCCTTACGTTTTCCCTCGCCAGCGGCGCTCTCCATCTAGCCAAAAACAAGGTCGTCGTCAAACGACTCTCGGCGGTCGAGGAGCTGGGGAGCATTGAAGTCCTCTGCTGCGATAAGACTGGCACTCTTACTGAAAACAAGATGGCGGTAGCCAGCGTCAACGCTGCCTCGCCACGAGAGGCAATCTTCTATGCCAACCTCGGCGGCACTTATCCTTGGACAGAGAAAATTCCTATCAACGCGTTTGACCTTGCCCTCTCTAAAGAACTACCCGCCAATAGCCGAAAACAGTTCGCAGGGTATCAGAAAATAGACGAGATTCCATTCAGCCCATCAAGACGGTACAACGGCGTGCTGGTCAAGAAGGGCAGCGATTTGGAGTTAATCGTCCGAGGAGCACCAGAGGAGATCTTATCCCTCGCAGAAAATCTTAATGATGGCAAGCTCAATTCTCTACAGGAGTGGGCCGCCTATCAAGGGCGCAAGGGAAGGCGGGTGTTGGCCATCGCTAAAAAACGGGTGGGTACTAACGAGGCGTATCACTTAGAGAAGGGCACGCGAAACCTGTCCTTTCTAGGCCTTATTTCTTTTGCCGACCCAATTAAATCTACTGCCAAGAACACCATAAGGAAAGCGAGAAAACTCGGGGTCGGTATCAAAATCCTCACCGGCGACAGCCGCGAAGTGGCAGGGGCGGTAGCTTACGAGGTAGGGATCGTTGATTCGCCGGAAGCGGCAATGACCGGGGTGGAATTTGACGCCCTCTCTCACGCCGAACAGAGCACTGCAGTAGAGAAATACGCTGTCTTCGCCCGCGTTTCTCCAGAGCAAAAATACAAGATTATTAAGCTGCTCCAAGAGAATTATGAGGTCGGATTCCTCGGCGAGGGGATCAACGACGCTCCCGCGCTCAAGATAGCCAACGTCGCCATCGTCGTCCAAGGCGCCGCCGACGTGGCCCAAGAGGCGGCTGATGTTATCCTGCTAAGGAAAGGCCTAAAGGCTGTGGTCGACGGTATCGGTGAGGGAAGGAAAATCTTTGCCAACACGGTTAAATACATCAAGACGACGCTGGCATCAAACTTCGGCAATTTTTACGCCATCGCCTGCGCTTCCCTCTTAATTCCTTTCCTCCCCATGCGCCCGTTGCAAATTCTTCTCCTCAATCTTCTCTCCGACTTCCCGATGATAGCGATCATTACCGACAACGTCGACTCCAAGGAACTCAAGCGACCTCGCGGCTACGACGCGAGAGAAATTGCCCTCTTCTCAATTATCATGGGAACGGTAAGCGCGATATTCGATTTTACGTGTTTCGGCTTGTTTTACCGCGCCAGCCCGCAAATTCTCCAAACCAACTGGTTTCTCGAGAGTGTTTTGACCGAACTGGCACTTATCATCTCTGCCAGAACAAAAAGGCTCTTCTTCCTAGGCAAAAAGCCGTCGGCAACTCTCTTGGGGCTGACTGCTCTCGCAACCATGGGCACGATTCTCCTCCCCTTCACGAACATCGGGAAAAACGTCTTTAACTTCATCCAGCCGGCGGCGAGCCATTTGGCTATAGTCGCTAGTGTCGTTATTGCTTACTTCCTCGCCTCCGAAGGGACAAAACTTCTTTACTACCGCATCATGAACCGCAGCGGGGAGAAATGAGGCAGCCAATCCAGAAATCGGCAAGTGTGCAAACTGGCGGTATGCGTTTGAAAATCTTTACCCCGCAGTGAGACGGGGTTTCTACTGCCGGGGTGAACTGATTTTATTAATGGGCTCCGCCTCGGTTTACTGAAACCTGTTTAACAATAACTTCAATAAGTTTTGTTTTGGATTTGAGGCCTTTTAAAATATGAATTTGGGCCTGGGGAACATTAAAGTATTCTGATATTGCGTTGATAAGCTCTACATTTGCCTTATTTTCTTTAGGAGGAGCTTTAACTTTTGCTCTATATTGGCCTTCACTAATTTTTACTACCTCACTCGTTTTGGCGCTGGGTTTTACCCTGACTAAAATTTTCATTGTAATAAACCTTATTGCAGGAGGGTCGGGCTGTCCCCCTCACTGCACTTAGCGGGACTCGGTCTTCAGCCTTGCCTTTAATTACCCTTTTCGCGCACGGCGTTCTCTAAGCCCTAAAGAATTAGACCAGTTTTAGGTAAAGTGCCGCTATCTTCCTGAGCTTTGACTTCCCATAACCATCCATCATGTAAATAGTCTCATCTTTCTCTACTTTATCTTCCCAATCGCAATACCTCTAAGCATTATAATGCCAACTATGAAGAACATGTCTCATTACAGGATTTTTCTGACTTCGTCTGGAACAGGATATCGACTGTTTATACCCCAAGATGTTCTTAGTATCACCGCCTCGCTTCCTTTTGGTAAAAAGTGTAACCCCCGATAGTAACTTCGACAGGTGTCCCAATGTCTACCCATGTAGGACTCTACATTTGGCAAATAGAGAGGGCTGTGATACAATTACATACATAATATATGACGATCCTGCTACTCCCGAAACTGTTCCTCGAAAAGATCGCGCAGGAAGCGCAAGTTTACATAGCACCTCTATGGTCGGAAAACTAACAGACGAAACAGGCACGACCGGGGAAGCAATAGCAACGCCGGAAAGGCTGCAAGCCGCCGAGAGTGTAGTGCGTAATGTTGGGCGGATTGTAGACTTTTATCTTGGAGGGAGGCTTAACACAAATTGTGAGATCCATTACTCTTGTTTTCGCGTAGAGGGGAGGCGTCACCGCATGGTCACCAAATGGGGTGACGAGGTGACGTACGGTTCGCCAAAAAGCGTACTCGTCTCGAAGGTAGATCAGCTTGATCTCCTTTCTGATAAAACGCGCGGTCCCAACACTACACCCCTCCCCGTATCAGAGTTGAATCCCGAGCAAGTGGAACAGATTAGACGCGAAGTCGTTGTAGGCCATGCTCTTTGGGTATTTGGAGATTCTCCTCGTTATGGTGGTAGCAGGCGCGTTCGTGAAGCTGTTGCCGCTGTTCCCCTCGGTCTCGCGGAAAGGGCTTACCTTGCTTACTGCGCAGAAAGGGCCCCCCACGTGCCTGGGGAAAAACCAACCACAGTCTTGGAATTCACATCAGGAGGAAAGAAAGCACCCCTAGAACGGGCATGCAGAAAATTAACTGGCATTCTGGAACAGGCGGTTAGACTTGAGAGGTCACTCTATCCAATAGGCGACTTTCCTTTACCGTGGGGGTTTGAAGAGGCAAAGAAGTTCAGAAAAGATACGGGCGAGGGGTGGAAACAAATTTATCCTTCCGAAAGACCCTCGGGCTACCACGCTTCAGGTCAGTTAACACCAACCGAGGTTAAGGCAGAATGTATTGCCGCCGTTCTTTTTTTGCTATCTAAATTCAGAGGTGATCCCACGCTACCGATGGGGGTTGTCACTGAATTACAGAGATTACGGAGTGACCCAAGCATATATGAGCGGTATTATTCCAGGGGAGGTAAAGCCAAGGCCGAAGAACTTGTCCAAATAGGAGCACAGCGAGCGGCCATAGATCGTGAATTTAACGAAGTTAGAGATAGATTACGGGGAGCAAAAGCCGATGGTCTAAGAGATAGGGAGCTTCGCACAGGAGAGGGGAGAGCCAGGTTTGGAGATGACTTTAACGCGTATTTCTCTCACATATTGTATGAATACTACAGGGAAGCTTATGTTGACCGGAAGAGAGCCATACGTTCTCTACCGGGACCAGAAAGAGATAAAGCGTATAAAACTCTAAGAAGAGACCTTGCGCGCTTGCGTGAGACCTGGAGAACCCCGACGAGTGAAAAGTCCGAGGCGGAAAAGAGGTTAGAGGAGTTGGAAAAGAAAGAAGAATCCCTCATGAAAAAGAGTAGAGAACTAAGGAAAAAGGAGGAGGAGGGATTGGAAGAGTATGGAATAGATATTGGCAAGAACAGATGGGGTAAAGCATTGAGAGCATGTGTGATGGACTCTTTCTTTGATTTGCCCGCATATGAAACCGAGATAATGAGGAAGTTAAGTGCCTGGATCGAACAAAGGCTGGAATCAATTCAATAAAAAGGGGCTTTAACTTTTACTCTTTAGCGGAATAAAGTTCTTTTTCCAACTGGCGGTGAGATGGGATCCAAACCCATGTGACGGTGTTGGAGCCTGCCTATCAGTTCCTACCAAACCATTCCGACCTACCCAATAGCTTGATTCTCCTTATCCTTTTTGTTCTTTTCGTCAAGGTAACCCGTTAGCCACCTAAGAAATATTGTTGAGGTAGGCCTAGGTATCATATTCTGATAAACCCCGACATCAGGCGGGGTTCCCTCACCGCGCCACTCCCACGTTAACGGGTTAAATCCAGCAGAAACAATTACATCTACCACCCGGCCGAAACGCCAAAGTTCAGTCTCAACTGCTTCCTCCAGCTTCTGTACGAGTCCGTTTGGCTCAACGCCACGGAACCTAAGTAAGTCGAAGGCGTTACTGGCTAAGAGGTTCGCAAGAAAAGGGTTGCCGCCGGCTTCTGCCACTAAATACTCCGTCATCACTTCGGTGAATAGAGGTCCTTTACTCTGCCTTTTACTCTGTTCTAATAACTCTCGCGCTTCCTCATCGGTTAGTAATTCATTCACTATTACCCCATCGTCACCAGCCATCTCCAATAATTTATCCTTAACCTCTCGGGGCAGCTCTGCCGCACTGGTCCCATGTAAGTCGCCGGTAACCGCCATCGCTACTTTGTAGCCTTTAGCTTTTAGGGCATCTAGGATCTCAGTCAGCCATTCTGGATGTAAGGAGCCATAGGCCTCTACTCCATCGAGCATCACTAAAGTAGTCGCTGGTCGCTCCTTTCTTACAGGGGCGCTAACAGCCTCCCCTTCAATACCGGCTTCTTCGCCTCCAATGGTATCTTCAATACCCGCCACCACCTGCTCGGAATTAGACGAGCAGTCCGGTGCTAGGTCGTAAACAATTGCTGTCCCAACTATCCCGTCTTTAACCATTCTTGCGCCTGTGGTCTCCAGCAAAGATGTCTTGCCTGAGCGATAACCGCCTTCTATAACAGCCAAAGCAAAACCAGGCCTTTCCAACCTCTCCCGAATTTTCGCTAAAATTGCCTCTCTGCCGTAAAAAGAACGCCTTTCTTCTGTGGTGGGGCGGCCCTCGGAATAAGGGTCGTAGGGGATCTCCATTCCGGCCGGGGTTAACAATTGTTCTCTTTGTGTAGCGCGCTCAACGGCCTCTCTCGCGGCAGTGCCGACACGCATGCTTTCTAAACCGGTACTCCTTAGATCCATACCAATATGGTACTACAGATGGCCCAATAAATCGTAACTAAAGCGTGCTCCTTCCAATTCCCTTCTGAACCCTTCTTAGCGCTGCCTCTCGAGCAGACCCAAAAATCATACCTTCGACAGATTTTTCAACTGGGGGTGTATTCTTAAAATAGCTCGAACCGAATTTCCTCGCCGCTCTTTGCGCGGCTCGGATGTGGCGGGGCAAAAAAGAGCGGCTCCGCCGCAAAAACTAACAATTTCAAGTTTTTCTTTGGCGGCAAATTCTATTCGGACTTAATTCCGGATTCCTTTTTAAGGTTTAAGGATTCTAACAGGAATATCGTCTCTCTGACACGCTTCCAGAAATGCTCTTGCACCAGGCGCACTTAGTGCCTCTTCTGTTATGTATGCACCAATAATTTCCACTCGATCTCCCTTAACCCACAATTCATTATGCGAACCGGTTCCTGTGTTTGCTATAAGTTCTTGCAAATCACCCTCACCATATTGTCGGCGCTTTCTTCCTGCAGACTGAGGCTTTAGTTCTTTCTCACCTCTTCCGTTGTAAGCACTCGTAACGTCTCTATCGAAAGCTCCGGAAATTGCGCCTCTTTCAACTCTCAAAATATAGCCATAAGGACGCAGTGGTTTAGTAACATTATCCCTCTGAAGCGACACGCTGACTTCTGGGCTTCGGATTCCAATTCGGTTGTGCTTGGACCATCATGTAACTCCATGAATAAAATAGCAACCATCAGGAGCTTCTATAAATTCTTTTGGTCTTTCTATATTGTTTTCACTCTTTGGTTTAGGTTTAGGAGCCAAAAATTTCTCGTTTTCCATAGTACTACCTGTTCACCCCCATTTATCCTCGCCATAACTACAAGAGAACGCGGCGAGGGCCAGTCCGTAGCCTCAGCGTCCGGCCTTCGTAGCCGAAACTACTTCGGCGGCGTAGGCAAGGATGGCGGTGTTTTTTGGACGAAGTTCGAACATTTTTTGAGCAAAACTCCGAATGATTGCGCGCTTCGCGCGCAAAACCTGAACGCTCGGGCGGGCAAAAAGGAAGGTGGTTGGGGGGAAGGCCCCGCAGGAAAGCCTTCGGCTTCCAACGGGGTAAAAATTCCCGCCCCTGCCCTCGCTTCTTGCCCCGTAGCGAGCTTGCTCTGCTTTGGGGTTTCGCCGCCGCCGAATTTCGTATCTGTCTTTGACGGATGCGCCGCAAAAATTAAAATTGTGTTTGCCCCGCCCACCTGTGCGCACAC
>CAZQCZ010000022.1:0-10076 GCA_964592215.1 uncultured Candidatus Saccharibacteria bacterium | reverse complement strand
TTTCGAAGCCGTACTTGACCAAGCTTCGGTTAATTCCCAAAAGGGGTTGAATATCCGCCACGGTGGCGATAGCAACGAGGTCGAGAGAATCGGCAACGCGTCGTGAGCTGTGGGCCGTGAGATAAGAAGACAAAAGCCAAGAGATGCCAGCGCCGCAAAGTTTGGTGGTGTGGACAACAGCGTAGGCGGGCGGTCCGCCAGAAGCGGGTTTCACATGGTGGTCGGTGACAATAACCTCCAGCCCCAGCGAGTTGGCGTAAGCCACTTCTTCCAACGCAGTAATACCCGAATCAACAGTGATGATAAGCTTGGCGCCCGAGCCAGCCAATTCTTTAATACCTTCGCGGCTTAAACCGTATCCCTCGGTGAGCCGATCAGGAATGTAAGGAAGAGCATTAGCGCCGAGGGCGTTAAGCGTCTCCCACAACACCGCTGTTGAGGCAATGCCGTCAACATCGTAGTCTCCCCAAATGGAAATCTTTTCCCCGCCAGCGGTTGCCAACTTAATTCGGGCAGTGGCGCGGTCAAGTTGGTCAAGATCAAGGTCAGGAAGGTAGTCGGACAGTCGAGGAATCAGAGAATCCGGTTTCGGCGGAGAAAAAAACGGGTCGGGATCCGTGATTTCTCTATTTTTCAAAAGAACCTCTACTACTGATTCTGCTGTAAGCTGTCTGCCGTTAGTTGCCAGCTCACCAAGAACTTTCCACTGCTTTTCCATACCAAGAGCATAATAGCACCGAGGCGGGCCAGCGCCTTTCCGACTTCAACCGATCCCAAACGACGAGCAGAGGGGCCGCCGTCCTTCGCTTCGGCCACGCTAAGCGTAAACTTGCTCAGGATAAATTAGCACCTCCTTAACCTCAGTCGATTCCAAACTACCAAAAGCGGGGCAGCGGTAAAAGTCGAGCTGTAGGTTCCGGAGATTGTTCCTATCAAGAGAGCGAACACAAACCATTGCAAACTCTCTCCACCCAAGAGGAATAGCGCCAAG
This sequence comes from uncultured Candidatus Saccharibacteria bacterium, assembly GCA_964592215.1. Taxonomy (GTDB): domain Bacteria; phylum Patescibacteriota; class WWE3; order 9FT-COMBO-53-11; family 9FT-COMBO-53-11; genus CAZQCZ01. Next base: position 9,085 of record CAZQCZ010000022.1, on the reverse strand, counting down.
AGCATGAAGATAATTGTCAGGGAGTTGTTAAGCGAGCGGACCAGCGTCTCTCCCACTGCTTGGTCAATCGCAACCTCAAGACCCACAGGACTACTCCGCGTTATCTCCCGAATCCGATCGAAGACAACGATTGTGTCGTGGACGGAGAAAGAGAGGGTCGTAAGGACTGCCGTCACAAAAAGCGTTCCCACCTCGACGCTGGCGAAATGGCCGAGAAGCGAGAAGATACCGAGAAGAATCAAGCTGTCATGGAGCATCGCTAAGATAGCGGTTACCCCAAACATCAAGTCGCCGAAGCGGTAGGCGACGTAAGCCAAGATAATAGAGATAGCGAGGACAATTGCCAGCAGGGTTTTGAGAAGCATCTCCCGCCCGAGGGTCGGGCCGAGCGTTTCAAATTTAATCTCCTCAATCTCGCCGAACCTTTCTCGCAACGCCGCTACCAGCACCTCGTGCTGCTCGGTACTCAAAGGAACTGTCCGAACGATGAATTGATCATCGCCCGATGGTTGGACCGACGCAACTTCTAAACTCTGCGCGGCAAAAACTTCCTCAATCCCCCCCGCCACTCCCGACTGTTGGCCGCCGACCGCCACCTCCGCAAAGAGTATCTCCCATAACGTCCCACCGCTAAAGTCTATCGACGGCTTTAGCCCGAAGAAGATCAACGAGAGAATACCCGGCACCAGCACCGCCGCCGAGATCAAGAAGTAAATTTTTCTAAAGCGCATAAAGTTCATAGCTTGGTTTCACCGATAGAACATCCTCACCAACGCCCTTGACACCATTACTCCCGTAAAAAGCGAGATCAAGACACCCAAGCCCAAAGTCAGCGCAAATCCGCGCACCATTCCAGAAGTGACAAGGAACGACCAGTTGAGGGGATTGAAAAGGACGAAAACGGTTGCCAGCGTCGTCAAGTTCGCGTCGCGGATTGAGTCCCAAGCCCGACCGAAGCCCAGCTCCTTCGCCTCGTCCAACTCCCTCCCCCACCGCCGCTCCTCTTTAATTCGCTCAAAGACGAGAATGTTGGAGTCAACGGCCATTCCCACCGAAAGAATAAAACCGGCGATGCCGGAAAGAGTCAGCGTCACCGGCAGCAGCTTGTAAAGCGCCAAGGTAATTATGCCGTAAATGACTAGAGCGGCGGTAGCTAAGATTCCAAGGCGGCCGTAATTGCCGATCATGAAAAACGCCACCAGACCCAAGCCGACAAGGCCCGCGATGACACTTTTCTGCACCGTCTCCGACCCCAAGGCTGGCCCAATTTGGCGGCGCTCGAGCACTCTAATCGGTGTTGGCAGCGCTCCGGCGTTAAGTTGAGTAACAACCCGCTTCGCGCTACTCAGCGTGAACTCGCCGCTGATTACAGCGCTGCCACCGGATATCTTCTCTCTAACCGTAGGAGCCGCTAGGAGAACCTCGTCAAGATAAATCGCCAGAGGCTTGCCAATATTGCGTTCAGTAACTTCCTCAAATTTCGCCGCCCCCTCGGCGGTAAAACTGAGGGAGATCTGAGGTCCGCTGGTGTTGGGATCGAAGCTAACCTCGGCCCGAGAGAGATCCTTTCCGGTAAGGCCTGTCCCTACAAACTCCTGCGTGTCATCGGAGGAAAGCTCGCGAAAGTCGAGCTGGGCTGTTTGACCGATCAACAGAAGGGCTTGTTCGGGATCAGTTATACCGGGAAGCTCAACGATAACCCGACAAGAATCACCCGATCGGGATGTTTGAATCACCGGCTCGGCAACGCCGAGAAAATCAACCCGACGAGAGACTACCGCCCGAGCGCTCTCCAGTGCCTTGTCCCGATCGCCTTCAGCGATATTGCTCATATCCGCCTCTAGAACCACCTGTAAGCCGCCTTGAAGATCCAAGCCGTAGCGGAAAGACAGGTCTCGCTTGAAAGGAATCTTGAAGCGCGACAAATCAACATTGGCCGACCAAACCAAGCCGCTCAAATCGACCAAAATCGCCACTACCAAGAAAACGAAGAAAGTTAACCCAAAGAAAAACGTCTTCTTAGGCATCGAACACTCATCAATATACCACGGGCAGGGCTCCGGTTGAACAGGCCCGCAACACGACAAAGAGTGTCCTTGTCAGTTACCGATGGAGGCACTACTGAACCTATGCCTAACAACGGCCTTGCTATCATACTGTAGAGTATGATGGCAACACCCCAAGAGACAAAACAAAGTACAATCGAGCAGAGAAACGCCATCACCGGAAAGAGGCAGTAAGCTTTTTTAATCCACAAACTGTGCTATTAGTGAAATTGCGAGAAGGGAGGTGATAACAGTGGCATATTTCGGAAATATTGAGAAGTTGACTTTGGAAAACGAGTGCTTCCGCCAAGTTATTTTCACCGGACCCAACAGCCAACTGGTGGTGATGTCTCTCAAACCGGGAGAGGAGATCGGAGCTGAAGTCCATCCCAGTATTGACCAGTTCTTCAGGATCGAGAAGGGGGAAGGAAAGGTGGTCGTTGGGGAGGGAGAAGAACATCCGGTGGCGGATGGAGAGGCGAGCGTTATTCCCGCGGGAACGAAGCACAACGTCATCAACACTTCGGCAGGCGAGGACTTAAAGCTTTACACGATCTACACCCCGCCACAACACCCCGACGGGACGATCCATAAGACTAAGGAAGAGGCCCTCGCCGCCGAGGAGGCATAACTAGGCACTCCCAATCCGAAGGGTTTGCAAACACCAAGTCCATATGCACGTGTTAGTATGTGCACACGACCGATGAGCTGATCGGTGTCAAGTATTTCGGCTGTGACAAGGAGTATCCTTGTCAATCGTTGATCGCTAGATCGCCTCCTCTGTGCTGGGATCCGCACCGCATAATTCATGATTCATTCTTCGTATTTCCTTCAGATTTCGCTTCTTCCGGGGAAAGAGAAGATCAGCGGCGCCCCTCGAATACCCTCGCAATGATTTCCTTTAGGTCGGCCTCGGCGATATCGAGATCATCTACCGGCAACCGACCAAGAATCTCGGCAGCAATTCGAGTATGTTGCACCCGATCAACTGATAAAGTCGCCGACAAGCCATCGTCAGCGTACGAGACAAGATGACCGTACTTCTCTAGGTCGACTTTAGCCACCTTTTGGTTAAAAACCATTTTGAGGTATTTTCTCTGGGCATATTTCTGAAGAAGTTTCCCAAGACTGCCGTCGTAAATAATTTTCCCCCGGCTGATTACAACAATACGCTCACAAAGCTCTTGAACGTCATCCATGTTATGGCTGGTGAGAATAACCGTCACCTTCGAATTAAGGTTATACTCCTTCAGAAAAGCGCGGATCCTCTTCTGCACCACCACGTCCAAACCGATAGTCGGCTCATCAAGAAAGAGAATCTTAGGTTGATGGATCAAAGCAGCCATCAACTCACACTTCATTCTTTGGCCAAGCGAAAGTTTCCGCATCGGTACCTCAAGAATGTCCTCAATTCCCAACAAACTGCTCAGCTCACCTACTCTCTTCCTGAAAGGATCATCTCCAACCTCATAGATCTCTTTATTGAGAATAAAACCTTCCATCGGCGGCAAATCCCACCAAAGCTGTGACCGCTGCCCCATTACCAGTGAGTAGCTTTTGAGAAATTCCTTGCGCCGCTGAATCGGCTGATAACCCAAGACGGAAAGCGCCCCCGAAGTCGGGTAAAGCAGACCAGAAAACATTTTTAGGGTAGTTGTCTTACCAGCGCCGTTGGGGCCAATAAATCCCACCCGTTCTCCTTCATCAATCGAAAGGGTAATACCATCTACTGCTTTAATTTCAAAATACCGGCGGCGGAACAAGCTTTTAATCGAACCGCCCAAACCCGACTCCTTCTTGTACTGCCTGAAACATTTAGAAAGATTTTTAGCAACAATTTGAGGCTGGCTCATATCTTCCTACCCGACACCGGAATACCTTCTAAGCCCCACTCTCCATAGGTAATCCGAGATTAAGTAAAACACAACCGCCAGCACTGCCTCTATAAGCAGGAGATTTACCAATGAAGCCCCACCTTGGAGTACCCGGACTGGATAAAAGCCGATAAACGCGAGGGGAATAACAAATGTCAGGGCTGCTTGAATGAGTTTCGGAAAGATATCGAGTGGAATCCTCACTAGGTTCAAAGAACCTCGCAAAACAAAATCCCTCAATGACTGAACATCAGCGACGAAAAAGCTAAGGGCTGCCGTCGATAAACTGACAAAATAGAAGATGCCAAAGCCCAAAGCCACTACCGGCAGGGACGCTAGAAGTCCCGTGGCGTTAAGATCAGGTCGCGACCTTAAGCCATAAGTGGTCAAAGGTATAACGGTTACTAACAAAGGAATTATTTGAGCAATCGCCACCCGCTCACAGGAGACGAGGAACTTAATGTTAATCGGCTTAGTCAGCATCCGGTCAAAGTCTCCCTCAATAATTTTTCGGGGTAGCCGGTCCAGGTTCACATCAAAAACAACGAAAGCCAGATAGTAATAGATCTGACCAAGGCCCAAGAGGAGAACCAAGTCCGCAAACTCCCAGCCCTGAAACCTATCAATCTTAAGGAACAAATAACGGATGGAAATAAGCTGCCCAATCGTCCAAACGATATTGGCCAACACGCCCATAAAGAAGTTGAAGCGATGGCTCATAAACAATGAGATAGAACTCTTTAAAAACTGGCAGTAAACCTTAAGATAATGAAACATGCTTCTTAGCCGCCAACAGCCTCGTAATGCTCTAGCCCTTTACGATAAGTTAAGGCAGCTAACAAACCAAGCGCCAACCCCCAAGAGCCAATAATGGCCAAGGAAAAAAGAGCAGTACTAGTTGTGATGGGCTGCTGATACACCGCTATTGGGAATGCGCTCAAGTAAGGGATAGGGGTGAAAGAAAGAATCCTGCTTACCTGCGCTGGAAAGAGAAAAGCAGGAATATAAGCCCCTTTAAATAAATTCAAGGTCAGGTCAACAACGGTCAACAAAGAATCGATTTCTGTCACCCAAAAAGCCGCCGTCCCCATAAGAATCATGAAAAGATTCCATAGAACCAAGCCCAAAAGCGCAAAAAGAATAGCGAGAATCAAATTGGGCACACCGACAGGAGCAAAATAGTCGGGTAAAACTAAGATGCCAACCGCGATGATTAAAGCGGGCACCAAGCTTCGAACGATGAGGACGGTCACGCTCTTTATAACTTGGACAAGTGGAAAATTAATCGGCCTAACAAGGTACTGATTAAGCTGGCCGGAACTGATATCCTCGGCCATCCATTTCGCTACCTTACCCGTCTGCAAACCATGCAAAATGCCATAAAAGAGAACAAAGTAGAGAAAGACCTTCCTAATTTGCTCTGGGTCGCCCTGCGCTGCCAAGCTCCACAAGGCAACGTACACAATCGTATCAAAGGCACTCATAATCCAACGCGAAACCATTTCGAAACGATAAGCGGCAACTAAACTAACTTGGTTCTTGAGGAGAAAAAGATATTTACGCATAAGCCGATTGTGCGGGGCCTGCTTCCGACATCCTTCCTTTCCCCGAAGCGGAGAGGCGGAGCTGGCGGGCGCCGGGGAATCGGAAAATTATCTCTCCCTTAATGTAATCTACCTCTACTTCAACGGGATCGCCTACCTTGAGACCAAGGTCTTTCACAAACTTTGCCGGCAAGGTTACCGCCGACGAATTTCCTGTTTTGATGATCTTCTCGGCCATTTGTCAGTCAGCAGTCGTTAGACATTAGCCAGTAACTCTGGAACAACTATCAAAAACAAATCGGCGCGCAGCTTATTGCTTATCGCCCACTAGCCACTATTCTAATCCCCCTACCCGATCGTTAAACACTCCTCCGCCCCAGAGGTGAGAATAACTTTCGGCTGGAAGATAGCAGAGAGAAGGAAAGGATCGCGCCGCCTCTTCAGCGATTCAAACTCCCTTTCCGTGAGAGTGGTGTAGTTAACTTCATGCCCTCTTCGCTTCTCTTCATCCTTGACGATCTTGGCCACCTTTATCGCCGAGACGCGACCAACGATTAAAAGATCGATCTCGTTCTGATTGGCAACCCGACCCCGAAGATAAGGAATGGAGATAAATGCCAACTTGGCGTCACTCAAAACGCCGCCGCGCAGAAGCGCTTTCCCAAGGCCGCTTTCCTTTACGAGCATCCCCAACACTTCGTTAAAGAGAGGAAAATCATCCCTAACCACGTAATAAAGCCGATTCTTTTGGGGATTCTTCTTCAACAACCCAATAGCGGCCAAATTCGACAATTCCCGCCTGACGGCGTTGATTTCCGCCCCCACACTACGGGCAATACCTCGAACGTGCCATCCCTTTCCCGGGTTGAGAAGGAAAAGTTTAAGAATGTCCACCCGCACCTGCGAAACGAACAAACTCTTGAGCAAATTCGAGCTCCCCGGTCTCGACGCCGCTTTCGATTTACCGCTTTTCTTCACTATCGTTTTCTTCCCCGGTTTAATTAAAGCCATTGCCTTTGGCAGCATATGGCAAAAGGCTAAAAGCTTATGGCTAGAGGCAGGTGTCTCCTACCTCCAGCTCTTCGCTATTAGCTATTTGCTATTAGCTACTTTTGAATTCACCTCCCTTCATACCGCAAAAAACACCGAGAAGAACGGAAACACCAAAGAATTCCGTGTTCTGCGGTGGCGCTATTTCGGCAACACCTCAATCCACGTTAAGCCACGATTAAATTCAATCTCCTCTTGCGTTCCCCGCTTGTAGAAAACCGTCCGATCAGTGAGCGATAGCCGAGACCAGGTCGCCGCCACCTCCACCCCATCGCGGTAAACGAGAGCATCCCCGCTGCCGGTAGTGGTGTAAAGGAGATGGCCCGCCCCGTCGCCTGCCCCTGCCTGCTTCATGTAGAGAAGGACAACATTCTTCGCCCTAAGCTGCTCCTGCGTTGCTTGGTCGAGATGGGGGCTATCGCCCTGCCAGCGGAGATAAGCGTTTTCATCTCGGTTGTATCGCCAAACGACGCCGTAATTGGCCGGGTACCAGAAGTAGAAAGAAATCTCCTGCGCCTCGGGGCGCTCGCCGAGAGGAGCGTCATTCTTGAATTGCCAAGACTTGAAGTTGGGCAAAGTGTTCGTCCCCGGATAGAGAGATTCCCCGCCCTGCCAAAGTTTCTCCGTCGAAGTATATTTGATATGAGAAAGGATTGTTCCCCCGCCGAGCATAACGTCACCGCCGGACCAGTAAGTGCTTGCCCCCAATTTGAACTGATCCAAATCCAAAACGCCTTTCTGCTTCATGTAGACGAAAATGTTTGCCGGTGATCCGATCGTTCCCGCCCCACCAACATGGGAGTAATAAGCGGGAAACTCCAGCGCCCAATCAATGTAGTAGACGCGGGAAGAGCGGACTGGCCCAAGTTGGGCCACATCGTTGCCGTGGAAAATCGCCAGAAACCGCGTGATTCCCCCCTCGGCTACCGCCTCCCAAACCAAATCGGCCTTCTGCAGCCCGTATTGGCTCGGCCGCGCCAAGGCATGGTTATCGATCATCACCGCTAACGGGCGGCGATTGGCCCAACTCTCCTTTTCGGCAGCGGTGTAAAAAACACCGCTGATGGGATGCGGCTGATCCCGCACAGTCGCCGCGACAAGAGTAACCACCGGCTCGCCGGTCAACACCCCGAGGGGATTTATCGTCGGAAGCGAATATCGCCCGGCAAGAATAGAGTACAATCCTCCCCCAAGAAAGGAAATCAAAAGAAGGGAGGTGATTAAGAGGCGCTTCTTATGACGACCAACCCATCCCAGAAAACGCCGACAGATACGGGAGATTTTTGACGGTTTCTTGTCCTCTTTCTTCTCGTCAATCACGCTAAAAGGGCAGGGTGATCAAAATCTGTATCCAGATTAACAAACGCCGTTCGGAGAAGTCAAATTCGTGGTAGAATCGAAGCATGGCCAAGAAAAATCGGAGGGAAAAAGAACTCGCCCGTCTTCGGCGCGAAGTTGAAGTTCTCCGCGCCCAACTAACAACACAAAGGCCAAGTTCATCAACAACCCAAAAGGTCGAGGATAAGCAAATAATCGCAAACGGCGCTAAAGAAGAAAAATTAAAGCGCTCTGAGAAGGCAACAATTACCCAACGAGTCGATCCCAAATTCCTCAAAGCTGATCTCGCCAAAAGTGCCGTCCTTACCCTCGCCGCCCTCGCCGCCCTTGTCGCTCTCACCCTTCTCCTTTAAATCCCACACACCGCTGGCAGTCGTTGCCCTTCTTTACCGCGGATTAATAAAAAGTCGTCCTAGAGGACCAAAGACATCTCTAATGCCAACCTATAAAGGACTCCTTACAAAAAGAGGAGGCAAGAAAAACGATGGCGAGACCGACAATGATATGCGAGAGAGCAAGCAACCAAAAACTCTTCGTTTTCATGAAAAGCCAACCCCAAAAAAGACCCGCCAGAAATCCGCCGACAATTAAAGCAGCCCCCCAAGAAAGATGAAGAAAGGCAAACAGCACAGCGCCTACCAAAACCACCAACCCGCTCCCTAGCCCGATCTCCTCAAGATAATTTACCAGAAAAGAGCGATAGATAAGCTCCTGAAACGGCGCACTTAGCAAAATGTAGAAAAGATACGGCAGCCAAACCGGACCGTCATCGAGAAGATGGTGAGTTCCCTGCCAAGTTACCAGCGGACAGAGGAAAGATCTTTCGGCGAAAATGAAAGCAGCCAACAAAACCGAAGCCAGAATAAAGGGCCAATGATAAACCGCTATCATCTTATCAAGACCAAGGGCAGCCGTATCATACTTCTTCAGAGAAAAGACCACTTGAAAAACAAAAAGGGCAAGAAAGGCGGTGTACCGCAACGCAGCTGGCGATATCAGCAGAGAGAGAGGTGCAACCAGAAAAAACAAGAGGGGAAGCAACTTTCTCACCGCCCCATTTTATTTGAGAGGAAACCGGGGAATCAAGAGTCGCTCTCTCGCGGCCGGAATTGCAGCGCTTCTGCTACATGCTCCGGCAGAATCCTTTCGACACCACCGAGATCGGCGATGGTGCGAGCGACTTTGAGAACCTTGTGATAGGCGCGAGCGGAAAGCGCCATTTGAGATACTGCTT
>CAZQCZ010000021.1:7960-10286 GCA_964592215.1 uncultured Candidatus Saccharibacteria bacterium | reverse complement strand
CATCGGCATCGTGGAGATAGTAAAGATATTCGCTCGCCTGCGGACTAGCCACCGCCCTCAGGGCGGCCAAACCGGGATTGCAAATCGGACCCGGGGGAAGGCCGGCGTGCTTGTAGGTGTTATAGGGAGAATCAATTTCTGTGTCGGGGATGGTGATACTTTTCCTCCACCAACTCCCCTCCCCCCCGGCCACCTCCGGCAATTGGTACCCAAGAGCATACTGAACGGTAGCGCAGGCACCAAGAGGCATCCCTATTTCAAGGCGCTTCAAAAATATCCCGGCAATAATCGCCTGCTCCTCCGCCCGCCGCGCCTCCCGCTCAATTAATGAAGCGAGAATTACCGCTTCCTCGCGGCTAAGACCTTGGGCAGCAACGGCATCGGCCACCTCGGCATATTTCGCCTCAAAATTTCCCGTCATCAACGAAACCAGGCCCCTAGCGCTTATATCTCGGGAAACAATGTAAGTATCCGGAAAAAGATAGCCCTCAAGATCTTCGGTCTCGGCAAGAAACTCTGCCCGAAAGCTCTCGCTATCAACCGGAAGCTGCCCCAACAAATACTCTAAATACTCCTCCCGCCGCCACCCTTCAATGAAGGTAAGCCGAACATCAAAGGTTCCGTGGCGAAGAACTTCGATTATCTGGAGCATCGACAGGGAGGAAGGAATTTCATAACTTCCCGCCTCCAATTGGGAAACTAGCCCTCTAAATCTCACGTAAGCAGTAAAAAGTTTTGCGGAATGGATGAGACCTAACTCTTTCAGTTCCGCTGCAATTGCTTGGACCGACGCGCCGCGTTCAATGACAACCTCCTGCTTCGGCCCGTTACCGGCCGGTCGATTCAGCTCATATATCACCCAACCGGCGGTGGAAACAGCGGTAAGAACTGCAAGTACCAAAAGTAGAACGAATTTTCGCCCTCTACTAGCCACCGCTAAAGTATAGTTCGTTATAAGCCGAGGATCAAACAAAAGGGGCCAAGGCTATTTTTCGGCGTGGAGAAAAACCTTTTCAAGCACCTTCATGAACCAGAGGACAAATAAAGTCAGAAATGTAACCAATACCGCCATTCCGCACTCCCCCAACCCAACGGCCATCCCAATGGCAGTAGTTATCCAAATGGAAGCGGCGGTGGTAATTTCATCCATCTTTTCCTTGCCGGCGAGAATAACACCGGTACCGATAAAACCGATACCCGATAAGACACCGGCGGCAATTCTCGATGGGTCGCTGCCCGAACCAAAATTCGGCGAGAGGAGCGTAAACAACGCAGAGGAGAGGGAAACAAGAATGTGGGTGCGCAAACCGGCCGGCTTGCGCTGAAGCTCACGCTCGAATCCGAGGAGGCCGCCTAAGAAAAATGAGAGCAGCAGCTTGGCAACGTACCCCGGAAAAACAATTGACATCAAGCTCATTTTAAGGGGAGTGGGAGAAGAAAAGCAACTCAAACGGAAAACCCCGGTCCGCTTGCTGCTGGTGGCCCTTCCACTTCGACAGAATCCGCCCTGCCGCCCGCAATCGTCCAGAAGCCGCGACACCTTCCCAGACCCGCCAAGGCTGCCCCGGCGGCGGGGCCATTGACCGTCGCCGATCCTTCCCAAAGCACCGATCGCAAATTACGAGTTGTACTCTTACCTAATTGCTTATTGTCTGGTCGCCTAAAGCCTATTTTGAATCTAGGTATTCTTGGAGAAGAACGGCAGCAGCAATAGCGTCGAGGTTCCGGCGGGCCTTTCTCTTCTTTCCGGCAGCAATTGCCTTCTCCAAGGCAATCTTAGTCGAGAGAACCTCGTTCTGGAAAACGATTTCCGCACCCAGCTCTTCTTTAAGCCTCCTCCCTAATTCCTCAACTCTTCTTTTATTTTTCCCTTCCGGCAAGCCCAGAATGATCTTTTCGACGCCCTCCTCCCTGACTACCGCGATAAGCCCTTCAACTGACTCTACTACACCAAAAGGTTCCGCCAATTCGCCCTCGGAAATTGCCAACCCTATTCTCTTTTCGCCCCAGTCGACACCTAAAACCTTCATCGCAATATGTAGTATGAATTATAAAGGATGAGTTATCAACCAAGGAAAGATGGGCAAATGGCCGATAAAAAGCGCGCCTCACTTGAAGCGCGCTCGCAATTCCGATAAGTCGCCGAACATCTCCCGGTAATCCCGCCGCAACCGGATCACCATCGAGATGCCCAGCTCGACCAGCTTCTCTACCAGCGGACACGCCGCCCCGTGTTCCGGACAGATGCTTTCTGGAGAGAAGCTGACCCTCCCGCCAGCTGCCAATCGCCGCCAAGCCTGAGCAAAGCAAGGATCAGCGGCGGCGG
>CAZQCZ010000021.1:0-7860 GCA_964592215.1 uncultured Candidatus Saccharibacteria bacterium | reverse complement strand
GGCGGCGGAGATCACAATAGCATAAAAGGATAAGATTTCAAGCCCCCTTTGCCGACGGAGGTTAGTTTGCTAAACTTACCCCATGGCTTACTCGGCTAAAATGTTAAGGCTATTAAAAGATTCGAAGCGCGTCCTTGTGCCCCTCCATCTCCACCCCGACGCTGACTCCATGGGCTCCGCCCTCGGCCTCAAACTCATCCTTGAGGGGTGGAATAAAAAGGTCGACGTTGTCTCCGCCGACCCCCTACCGGAGAACCTCCTTTTTCTTCCCAAGGCGGAAACGATCAAACGGATTGACCCTGCCAGCATTGGTCGACGCAAGCACAGCCTCCTTGTGCTCTTAGACGGGAATGAGCTCCGCCGGTTCGCTCACCGAGACTGGCCAAAATGGGTCGGGTCAATCCCCACCATCATCATTGACCACCACACTGACCGAACGCAGGGCCTGAAGGGCCTGAGCCTTATCCACCCCGAAATTACCTCTACCGCAGAAATGATTTTCGACTTAGCCAAAATCTGGAAGACTAAGATATCCCCAAAGATAGCCCAGTGCTTGCTCACCGGCATCCTCGCCGACACCGGTCACTTTCGGTATTGCTCTACCACCCCCGAGGTACTCGAGAAAGCGGCCGAATTAATCCGCTACGGGGCAAACCAGAACGAAATTACCCGCTATATCTTCTACAGCTGGCCACCGGCAGTCATCAACCTCTGGAAAATTTTACTCAAAAACGCGAGGATAAAGAACCGCTTCCTCTACACCACCCTGAGCTGGGAGGAAACCGCACGCGCTAACGTCGAGGAACGAAATCTCTCCAATGCTAAGGCGTACACCGCCAACGAGCTTCTGGGCGCTATCGCCGGAACAAAGGCAGTGGCGATTTTTGCGGAGGAGGACGGGTACGTTCGTGTTAACCTCCGTTCGAGAACTCAATCAAACGTTGACAGAATCGCCACTGCTCTCGGCGGCGGCGGCCACAAAAGAGCAGCCGCCTTTAACTTCAAAGGAAGCATCAGAGAAGCAATCCAAATAACAACGAAGCTGCTATCTGAAAACAAGTAATGGCTAAGCAAAGGACAGCTCACTCTCCGTACTCGCTTGGACTCTACGTCAAATGTCCTAAGCAGTTTTATTTCGAATACCTCGATAACTACACGAGTGTTTATCCCCACAAGCAGGAGATAAAGAATATTCAGATCGAGGCGGGAAAAAGAAAGGAGCTCACCCTCGGCAGCTTGTTGCATATTATTCTCAACGACTTCTTCCGCCTGCCGAAAGACGAAAGGCACGAAGAAAAAATCGTAACCCTGCTTAAAGAAACGTGGACGGGAGAGAATGGCGGGGCGCGGGGGAAGAGTGGCGGTTTCCCCAACATTGAGGAAGAGCGTCAATGGTACCGTGAAGCCTTAGACATTCTCACGAGGTTTTGCCACTCCCAAGACCTCGCCCCCGACATCGCGTATCTGCCGGAGAAGGAGAAGGAAAACGAATTTATCAAGGCTAACTTCCTTAAAGTTAATGTTAGATCAGACGTTACCCTCGCTGGCAAAATTGACCGCATTGACAAAAGCGAGACGGGCGAGGGTTACCACTTAATTGATTACAAAACGGGCAAAAGCGAGCAGAATGATGACTTTCAATTGATGGCCTACTCGATCCTGGCTACCGAAGCACTGGGAATGCCGCCGACGAAGGCGAGCTATCTCTACCTCCGTAGCGGAAACCTCAAAAGCTTCGACCCAAATAAAGAGGCGATTGAGTGTACCAAAGCCAGGATAATAGAGATAGCGGAACAGATACGGAACGAGAAGGATTTTCTCCCTAGACCAACGAAGATGTGTTACTACTGCGATTACCTAGAATTTTGTCCGGCCAAGGAGAAAGCAAGGAATCTCATCGCCGAGTACAAAGGGGAAGACGAGACCGCAGACCTGCCGTTTTGATAGGGGGAGGGGCGATCGGAAAGAGGCAAAACGAGAGACGGGGATGGCAGACAGGGCGGCAGGAACCCGAACTAGTAAATATTTCCCGCCTCCTGGGTTAGGTGTTATTTTGCAAAGCAAGGCTTAGCTTCGCTAACCTTCTATCGAAGGGAGGTGAACATCTATAACAGCGAAGCGGCGGCGTGCTATCACCACATCCATTCCGATAAACGCCGCTTATCGATTTAAATTGCTTCGCAAGTTGTCACGCGATGGAAAAGAAAATCGGTGAAATAACTCACTACTTCGGGCATATCCCGGCAGGGATAATTAAGCTGGCTGACGCTCTGAAAGTCGGCGATAAGGTCCATTTCAAAGGAACAACGACCGACTTCGAACAGGAGATCGCCTCGATACAAGTTGATCATAAAGACCTACCGGAAGCAAAAGCAGGCGATGAGGTCGGTATACAGGTAACGGATCGGGTACGGGAAGGAGACGAGGTATTCTTAGTAACCCAGTAATCCGGTAACGCCGGTAACACCTCACCTCACCATCCTCCAAGAGAGACGGGTTCTTGCCTGTTTTATTGATCTTATTGGCTTCATTGAGTTACTGACCTATTTTATCCTTCGCGAATACCGAGTCCCCTTAGGCCTCGGTAGCTTATTAATCCTCCCCTGTCCTCAACTCTATCCTTATCCTGCCAGTACTCCGCGGAACCCGTCGCAAACTCTCCGGCAGATTTGGCCATAAACGTAATTCGTACGCCGAAACATTGGGAAGGGAAGCGAGGTAATCCTGAGCGTCACTAGCAATACGACCGGCGAGACTGCCCTTGACCTCGGTGAGATCAAGTTGAGGAATCACCTGAGCAGAAACCTTGGCCGAAAGGTGCAAAACGTCGTCGCTAAGCTCAGAACCGAGGACGTCAATGGCCAGCTCACCCGGGTAAAGTTCGTAACCGTCGGGGACAAGACGCGTCAGCGCCTCCGAGACAAAATCTTCCAAATCGTCTTCCTTATAAGAGACGGTAGTCAGCTCCAACTTGAGCGTCAAACCAACGGTATCTGCCTGGTCACCTACGTCCTGAAGGAAATGGCGCTCGAGCTCCTCCTCATTGATTGCCTCTTGGGATATCACCCGTCCCGAGCCGGCCTCCCCTTGCAGTTCTTCCCTCCCCTCCCCAAGCAACTCGGCCTTCAGCTCTTCGAGAACCTTCGCCTGATCGGCCGAAGAGACAACCGTCACTTGATGAGACTCGCCACCAGTGAAAGCAGCGTCGTTGGTGGCGGAGATTCCCTCCTTCCCTTCAATCGTAAATAGTTTGTCCGCCGCAAGGTTATAAGCGCTCCCGATCTTCTCCGCCGTCACCCCAACGGTAGCGCTGCTACTAGTAGCCGGCACATCAACAGCCGAAACCGCCAAGAAGATTAGGCTTTGATCGCCGGTATTGATGATCTTGTCACCAGCACTTATATGCACCTCAAACGGATTACCATTAACAAAACTGACCGTTCCCGTTGCCTTCTCCCCCGTCGTCGCCGTTCCCGTTGCCGGTGTTGACTTTTGCCCCCCCACTTCGGCCGTGAGCGCTGCTCCAGGAATGACACCCTCGTCAACATTGACCTCGTTCACCTCGGCGCTGGCAACAACACTAAACTCCCTCACCATCGGAATTTGCTCCAGAGTAAGAACAATCTCTGCCCGCGGGAGAAAGTTAATCAGCCAGTAAGTTCCCCCGCCCGCCAAAAGAAAAATCCCGAGAAGAAGAAGCGAAATCAAACCCAGATGGCGAATGGAAGTAAGATTGAGATGCAGACGCGGGAATCTAATCTTCTTGACAACCCCTGACAGTGCTAGGCCGCCCCCCGCCCCATCCTCCAACGAGGACCCCTCAAGCTGAGCAACCAAACACCTTCCCCTTGGCCCCGCTGCTTTAAACTCAAGCGTCTTCCCCCGCTTTGCTGCTTCCCGCTCAAGGATCTGAACGGCAAGAAGACTTATCTTCTCTTCGGGAAGCTCGATCTCTACCTCGTTACCCTCAGCCCCGATGATTCTTTCCAACAGTTCAAATAAGCTCACTTTGTTCGCTAATCACCCCAACAACCCCGACAACCTAATAATCCAAATTTTGAGCTACTGCGTAACTGATTTACTGGCATCATTTTCCCTCCTCCTCCCCTCCCTCTTCCGACTCCCTATCCTCTGTAGCCCCAGAGAAGGACCCCCCTACCCTCAAGGCAACTCTCCCTAGCGAGAGAGGTAAAATGTCTTCCGGCGAGCCGAAGCCAATTCCTTCGGCGTAAATACCAGCTAGGCCATCTTTGCTGACAACGGAAACCGCAGGAGTGGAGTCAAAAGGGTGTTCCTGCTCCCACCGAAAGTTCCCAACTCGCTCGACAAGCTCAGGAACAGCGGCGCCACCGCCTGTCAAAAGAATCTGCGCAGGAAAAGTCTTCGTCTCCGTGAAAGCATCCAGAGCGTCAGAAACAGCGCTGACCCAGAGGTCTAAAAAACGAGCGGAATTCTCCTCCACTTCGGGTGGAAAATGCCACCAGAAGCTTTTGGTATCCATCAACTCGCCTCCGAAAGCGAGGCTTATCTCCGTCTTCTCCCCACCGATATCAACGACCAGCGTATTCAAACTCTCCTTGGCGGAGAGCGCGCCAATTAGATTGAAAGGAAGGGAAGAAAATCCCCAAAGAGAAAGGCCGCTTTGGCGAACCAATTCTTCCTGACGGCGGAGATAACTCTTTTCTCCAAAAGACGTAAATAGATACAGCTCCAACTTCTCCAACTCCTTGACCTCTAACACCTCGGCTTCAAGTTCAAGCAGAGAGAGTTTGGAATCACCCAAAGAGCGGCGCAATTCCCGCTCCGCTTGTCTCAATGCCAATTCCCTCGCCTGAAGGGCAATTTCATCGGCGCTTCTTGATAGGCTGCTCCGCACGACCGTAGTGAAAGCGGCAGCAAACGGGCCAGAAACGCCAGCGACAGCTACACGCGACAACCCGGGGAAATCGCCCCGAAGATCCGCCACCATCTCCCGGAGAGTAGCAGCGGAATCGCTGCCTTGTGGTGCTTTCCTCGCTCCCAAAAGATGGACGTAGTCCCTCTCAGCCCTAAAAAGAAGGACCTTTAAAAGACTCCCCCCTAGATCAAGGGCAAGAAATTCTTCCGGGAAGTCTTCTTTCTTTTTGAAAAGCAACCGAAGGATGTTCATTATAGTTAATTAATTGCTGGGTTCATTAATTAGTAAGGACAACTACCCAATCAGCTGATTGGCTAATCAACAACTGCTCTCCCATAAATCCTCCGTACTCCCGCTCCGGCTGCCTCTTCCCTGATTATCTCAAAATGGCCCAGCTCACTTGTACGGGCGGCGTGAGGACCGGCACAAAGCTCCATCGAACAGGATTTACCTTTCGAATCGCCAATACAGTACATCGTAAGATTGTCGACCTCCTTATACTTCTCGACGAAAACCGCCTCCGCTCCCCGCTCTTTTGCTTCCTCAAGAGTGACGGCCTCTTTGATAACCGGAAGGTCATCCCTGATCCATCTGTTCACTAGCGCCTCGACCTTCTTAAGTTCCCCGTCCGTCAACTTCCGACCGAAGGTGAAATCGTGGCGGAACTTACCGGCCTCCAAATGCTGACCGGCCTGACGGACTTGAAGGCCGAGAACCGCTTTAAGCGCGGCATTGAGAAGGTGAGCAGCCGTATGCTGCGGAGCAATCAACTCCTTTGCTGCTGTCCCTTCCTTCTGTGCCGCCCGCGCCCGCTCTCGTTGCTCCTCGAGCTTCCTCTCAAAAGTCTTCTCATCTACCTCCAAACCGCGGCTCCGAGCAAGTTCACGCGTCAGCTCAAGAGGAAATCCGTAGGTGTCGTAAAGGGCAAAAGCGTCGACTAATCTGCCCCGAGTTCGCTGAAAAACTTTTTCGAGCTGCCTCAATCCTTTGTCTAAGGTCCTGCCGAACTGCTGCTCCTCATCCCCTATCGTCTCCATAATTTCCTTTTCCCTGTTGATTAACTCGGGATAGATTTCGCCGTAGACCTCAAGAATCTTCTTCGCCGGCTCAAGAAGGAAATAGCCGTTGATATCTAAAATCTTCCCGTGGAGAATGGCGCGACGGATAATTCGGCGAAGAACATAACCCCGACCAACATTGAGAGGACGAACGCCATCAGCGATGAGAAATACTGCCCCGCGGATATGGTCAACAATGATCCGTGACGAGCGAAGGCAACCGGAGGACTCACTGGCTTTCTTATTGGCAGGATAAGGTGCTGCGGAACAAGTTGGCCGGGAGGAAACAACTTCGAGCCGCCGTACTTCTTCCATAACCGGCGCAAGAAGATCAGTCTCGTAAGCCTCTTCCTTCCCCTGAAGAATCATCACCAACCGTTCGAAACCCATTCCGGTATCGATGTTCTTCTGTTCAAGGGGATGATACTTCCCCGCTTCATCTCTAAAGTATTCGGTAAAGACAAGGTTCCATAACTCTACTTCAAGCCCCGAAGGAAGGATGTAGTGAATTTCGCTGCAAGGGCCGCAAGGGCCAGTGTCGCCCGGAGGACCCCAGAAATTTTCTTTGCGGCCGAACTCACGAACCTTGATGCCAGGCACCGTTCGCTCCCAAATCCTCCGTGCCTCGTCATCCTCGGGGATGTCGGAGTCGCCAGCGAAAACGGTGACGAACATCCGCTTCTGATCCAGCCGCAGTTCCTTCGTGAGGAAATTCCACGCCAAAAGAATCGCCTGCTCTTTAAAGTAACCACCGATGGAAAAATTGCCCAGCATCTCGAAAAACGTGTGGTGATGCTCGTCACCAACCTCATCAATGTCGGAAGTGCGGAAACACTTCTGAATTGAGGCTAATCGCCTGTTCCCAAAATCGGCCAACGCGTCAGCCTCTCCCAAGAAGTAGGGCTTAAACTGCTGCATTCCCGCCGTTGTCAGGAGGACACTTCTGTCTCCAGAAGGGACAAGAGACGAAGAAGGGACAAGGGTGTGCCCCTGGGCAACAAAATAGTCGAAGAATTTTTTACGAATCTCCCGATGGGTCATCAACTAAGATGATACAAGAGGCTGATGGTAGGAGGCAAGAGGAAAGAACGTCGGGGGCGGCGACGTCGCCGTTATCCCTAAAATGTCAACCATGCTGGGCACGATAGGCCCGTACTCCCTAAGCAGGCTGACCCACTTGTTCTCCTCCTTTCCACCGAGAATATGCCACCTTGAAAATAACACCGGCCTTATTCAAGGCCAAGTATTACGGGATGGCAGGGATTAATGCTTCTTCCTAGAGGGTTTGACCTCTCGCAATTTTACCTCCTTTGAACCGCAGAGGAAACACTGGAAATTCTCGCCCGGCTGAAGACACTGGGGACAAAGAAGAATTTCCCCCTTCTCTAACAGCTCCTCGTGTCCGCAGGTATTGCAGAGAAAGGCAACTTCTTCGCGGGGGATTCGCCCGTGGTTGGGACAGACAAAATAAAACCGCCCCTCATCTTTAGAGCTCGGCGTCGTCTTATCAAAATTATCAAGAGAAGAACCCTTCTTTCTCTTCGCCACGATCAGATCCCCTTAAAGAACCGAGGTTTGTTCGCTCTGCCAGCTGCCAACGGAGCGTCTGAACGCCGCGGACGCCGCTCAAGCTCACGTCGCGCGCGGCTAACAGCGTCATCTAACTCCCCTTTAACAGCGGAGAGCCTCCTTTCTATCGCCCCTTGGGGGGAAGTATCAACACCGCCTGGCACGGAGTACGGCTGATCATTCTCTTCCGCCCTCTCGCTAATTGATTCGATAACCGGGGCTGCCTCTTCTGCCAATGGCCGAAGCGTCTCCACCACCCGCTCGATTTGCGGCGCCGCCTCCCCCTTTAGCCCCTCCGCCGCCTCGAGCAACTTCTCGCTCCACTCCCCATACTTC
>CAZQCZ010000020.1:0-10333 GCA_964592215.1 uncultured Candidatus Saccharibacteria bacterium | reverse complement strand
CCACCCGGAGGAGGGCCTTCCCGGGGAGACAGAGGCGGCTCAGAAACAGGCGAAGGCGGCACAGGTACACTCATTGGCGCAGAGGGAGACAAGGGTTCACCCCCCGAGAGAGGAGACTTTACTCCTTGACTTGGAGCGACAGGAGAGGTTTGGTCTTCCATCACTCCCAAGATACGAGAAAATAGACCCCAAGGTCAAGCTTAAAAGAAATAATCCTTGAGGCAAGGTATACAGATAATGGTCGAAGGAGCCAAGAAGGATGAGCTGAAAAAGGGAAACTAAGAGGAGGGCTCGTCTTTTTCTCCAGGAAAAATAGAAAGCAAAGATAAAAATCGCTGCCAGGGAACCTAAGGCAAAGATACCACTTTCAGCCGCAACTAGGGCAAAAATGTTGTGAACAGGCTGAAGGAAAAGCGTCGGTCCCGAGGGAATGTTAAAAGAAGGTAACTTAACAGTAAAGAGACCGAGGCCAATACCACTTAGAGGAGAGGTTCGAAACATCTCACCGGCGCTTTCTAACAATTCAATCCTCCGCGTCACTGAAAGATCAGTGAGAGAAGGAGAAACGGCACCAATCCCCACTAGAGCGGCCAGCACAGCAAACAGAATAAAAACCAGCCGCCGCCGGGTATTAATTTGGGTTGCTAA
Source organism: uncultured Candidatus Saccharibacteria bacterium (assembly GCA_964592215.1). Lineage (GTDB taxonomy): Bacteria > Patescibacteriota > WWE3 > 9FT-COMBO-53-11 > 9FT-COMBO-53-11 > CAZQCZ01. The sequence continues at coordinate 9,685 of CAZQCZ010000020.1, read as the reverse complement.
CCACATGAAGAAACCTAGGAGGAAAGCCGCCCAAGCGAGACGAGAAAAAGAGACAAGAAGGGCGACCACTCCCAACGCAAATGGAATGTAGAAGCCTTCACCAAGAAGCCAAGGAAGAATAACCGCCAATGTTCCGCCAAGAATATTAGGATGAGGAAAAGTCCCGTAAGCGCGGATAACTTCTTTTCCAAAGAAGGAGGTGTGGGCCACCCCGCCAAGGGAGGGGTAAAGTGTCGGCTCACCAAGAAAATAGTAGCCAACAATATTTCTTTGGGTAAAGAACTGAGCAATTGCTAGGATGGACACCCAGCTAACACCGAAAGAGAGGACTTTGGTCAAACCACGCTTGTCTCTCTCCCAAACGATATTATTAGAGACCCAGAAGACAAAACCACTCCAAAGAGCAATTTCAACAAATCTGAATAAGGAGATAGGTGCCCACCTGCCGAAAACAAGCGAAGGCAAAAAGACTGCCAACCAAAGAAGGTAGGATAAGCACCTTTTCGAAAATTTTCTCTCAATGATCCGCCGGCCAAAACTCATAACAAGGAGAAGAACAAGGACAACTTCCGTCAAGTAAATTGCTGGGGTAAGGTAGTCAACAAGGACTCCACGAATATAAGCGCTGGGAAGGATAAAATGTTTGCTGAAGTTGGCGGGGAAAAGAATTAAGAGGAGAAAGAGAAGTCTCATCTCACTCCCTCTCAAAATCTTCTTAACCATTTGACAAACTTCACTAGTAGGAGCAATAGGGAATGTTGATTTGTGGAAATGTTCCGGTGACACAGAGTTAGCATAGCAAGAAATATGTGGGGATTTTGGGGAAAACTTCGATGGTTTTCTGGGGAACTACTAACATTTTGAAGGTTGCTGGCCCCCCTTGTAGCGTGTTATCCACAAAAAAGGCAAGTTTTCCACTTTAACCTGTCGGAAACAGAAGGTTGTTTAGAGTGATGACTTTATGGAAGTGACTTTATTCTGAAGGAGCAAATCGTTTTGAAGCCGTTTTTCTATGACTTCCATCCCGTAGAGGACGGTAGTATGGTCGCGATTTCCAAGGAGTTGGCCGATCTTCTCTAGTGGGAGTTGGGCTGTTTCCCTCAAGAGGTACATCGTTATCTGACGAGGAAGGACTAGTTCCTTGGTTCTTCGTGGGGAGATTAATCCTTCTCGGGTAACGTCGAATTCACGGCAAACTTTTTGGATTATTGTCTCCGGGCTAACTTGATGATGCGACAAGGAAGAGGTATTTAGAGTGACGAGGTTGACCAAGTCTGTCAGCGACGATTCTTGGTGGGTTTGGGTTAGGAGGAGAAGTTGGTTTAGCGTTCCCTCGAGCTGACGGATGCTGCCAGCAAGACGCTCGGCGAGTGTAAAGATAACCTCCTCATTGAGAGTCATCCCCCGCTCTTTAGCTTTTTGTTTGAGAATAGCAATTCTTAGTTCGATGTCCGGCGACTGAATGTCAGCTACCGTCCCTCCGGTGAATCTGGAGACGAGGCGCATTTCAAGTTCTTTCATCTCCCGTGGATGGCGATCCGAAGTGAGAATAATCTGTTTCTTAGCGAGGTAAAGTTCATTAAAAGTGTTAAAGAACTCCTCTTGGGTGGCCTCTCTTCCGGCGAGGAATTGAACGTCGTCGATCATAAGGAGGTCAACAGAGCGGAATTTCTGTTTGAATTGCGAAGCTGTCCGGCGATTTTGGATGGCGGTGATTAGTTCATTGGTGAAATGTTCCGCCGAGCAATAGTAAATCTTCGATTTTGAATCTTTTCTTTTTATAGCGTTGCCAATAGCGTGGATCAAGTGTGTTTTTCCCAGTCCAACTCCGGCGTAGAGGAAGAGGGGGTTATGAATGGTTCCTAGTTCCTCGGCAACAGAGCAGGCGGCGGCGTGAGCCAATCGGTTTGAAGGACCAACAAGGAAGTTCTCGAAAGTGTACGCGGGAAACAAACCGTCGGATTTGTTCCCTTGGGTGAAAAGTGGCCCGAGATCGCTTTCCTCCGGCAGGGGCAAACGCCGCCGCTCAACCTTGAAAGAGAGACCGTATTCCCTTCCGGTAAGGTCGCGGAGAACCATTTTTATCAGCTCGGTATATTTTTTCTTGATTCGTTCGGCAATGAGACCATTGGGGCAACTAATCACCGCAGTATCTTGATTGAGGGAAGTAAGCTCAGTTTTGCTTAGGAATGTAGCGAAACTCGCCTTCGAGATTTCTACCTCAATCGTGGACAAAGCATTTTTCCACAACTCTTTCATGTTCATCTTTTCGTAAGCAGTGAGGGCAGGGTCAAAGGCAGGAAAAAGCAAAGGCGCTCAAACACACCCCTTTCGCCGCCGTCATTATGAGGATAGTAGTGCGGACCGGCGGCTTAGCGCCTAGAGCGCAAAGCACATAAACCAATCCTAAGAAAGGCTTTTGGGGGCTGTCAAGAGCAATAGGAAGAGTTCCCTTTGGTCCCATAGACATTATGTGAAACACTTAAAAAGTTTTTCGGCTCTCCAGATGTTTGAAGTATCGTTGAAGTATGATAAAATCAGTACTAGTTCCCTTTTGGGTGGGGAAGAATTAACAAAGTGCCCCATAGTCAAAGGAGGAAATAAATTACTCGAATAAGTAACAAAGGGTGAGCAATGGGGTATTGGGGGGAAGTAAGGAGGCCGATCCTCAAACCCCAATCACTAGATTATGCCAAAACAGACGTTTCAACCTAATAAAAGAAGGCGCCGTCGCGTTCATGGGTTTCGGGCCCGGCGGAGAACTTCCGGGGGGCGACAGGTCCTAAAAAGACGGCGGTTGAAGGGAAGAAAGAGAGTAACCGTCTCCAATGCTTCCTAGAGGGAGAAGGCTAACTTCCGATTACGATTTTAGGAAGGTTAAGAGCCGGGGAACAAGGATCAACACTCCTTTCTTTACCTTTCTTTATTTGCGGAAAGATGGGATGGCCCCTTCGCGTTTTGGTTTCGTTGTTTCAACTAAGGTTGATAAACGCGCTACTAGGCGGAACCGAATCAAACGCCTTCTAAGCGAGGGTTTGCTTCCCCTTCTTTCGAAGGTGGGAAACGGATATGATATCGTCTTCTGGGTGCAGCGAAGGGCATTGGAGGCGGAGGCAAACGAATTGTGGGCAGAGACAGAGAAAGTAATAAAGCAGGCAGATTTGTTTACGCCTTAAATTTTCAATGATCAGGCTCTAATCTTCAACGGGCATTGAGCGTCAAGGCGTTGAAGCATTAGAACTTCATTGAGATTTTGAGCTTGAAAATTGGCAATTAAGTGATCAAGAAAATTACCTTAGAGTTAATCCGTCTCTATCAGCGGACTCTCTCCCCCGACCATGGCCATCTCCGTAAAGTATTTGGGGAAGGTACTTGTCGCTTCCGCCCAACTTGTTCGGAGTATGCCCATGAGGCAATTGGGCAGTATGGACTTTGGCGGGGAATATGGTTAGGATTAAAAAGGGTTCTTCGTTGCCATCCTTTTAATAGAGGAGGTTGGGACCCGGTGCCGTGACTGGGTTGGGCGGCGAATAGCGGTCATGAGAATTAGTCTAATTGACCCAGGGCCATAGGCTCTCCGCGGGATTTGAAAATTTTAGCGATGAATCTTTGGGACATACTTTTAGTTCAACCATTGACAAGCCTCCTCCTCCTTTTTTATGTCTTTCTGGGGAGGAACTTAGGGTTAGCGATCATTGGCCTTACAGCCCTTTTGCGTATCCTCCTCTTCCCTTTTGTCCTTCCTTCTCTTCGTTCCGTCAAGAAGCAACGGGAGTTAAAGCCGAGGCTGGACAAGATAAGGAAGAAGTATAAAGATGATCCCCAAAAGTTGGCCCAGGCGCAACTGGATTTGTTTCGGGAGGCGGGGATTAATCCATTCGCCGGCTGCCTACCCCAGATCATGCAGGTTTTAGTCTTAGTCGCCCTCTATAGCGTCCTTGCTAAGGCTATCGCCGATCCGACGCTGAATATTAGATTTCTCGTCTGGGACCTTTCGCGGTCCGACCCTTACTTTATTTTTCCAGCACTGGCGGCGGTGGCCCAATTTCTTCTCGCTCGAATAACACTTCCTAGCGTTTCCGAGGGAGAAGTGGCAGCCGAGGCAACGAAAGATCAGGCCGATGATTTTGCCACAGCGATGCAGAAGCAGAACCTCTTTCTCTTTCCCCTACTCACATTAGTAATCGGATTTAAGCTCCCAGCGGGAGTAATGCTTTATTGGCTTGTTACCTCGTTTATTCAGCTGGGCTTGCAGTGGTGGGCGATGCGGCGGGCCTAAAAGCGGGAAAGAGTTTTGGGGAGCGGCATCCTTTAGGCTCCTCGTGTTCACCAGCGACGAGATGTGGTAAATTGTTAGTGGCATGGCGACTAAAATAGACACTTTCCTTAGAGAACAGACGGGGGCGATTCTCGCCAAAATGGAGCTTCCCGCCGAAGTCGCGGTGGAAGGGTCAAAGGACGACGGGCATTATCTGGTAGAGATCTCGCCGGAGAGCGGGGACGATTTACCGCTTCTCATTGGCTATCATGGGCAAACGTTGAATTCTCTCCAAGTGATCCTTGGTCTTCTCACTTTCAGGGAATTTGGAGAGTTTTCGCCCATTTTGGTGGAGGCGGGCGGTTACCGCAAGGAACGTGAGGAGGAGTTGCGCCGACGAGCGTTGGAGGCGGCCGACAAAGCGCGTTTTCTCCTCAAAGAAGTGTCCTTTCCAGCAATGTCTCCTTTTGAGCGGCGAATCGTCCATCTTGCTCTGGCGGAGGAGAAAGGAGTACGGACGGAAAGCCGGGGGGAAGGACGCGAGCGCCACGTGGTAGTGGTGCCGGGCGAGAGTGAGAAGTGAGGAGTGGGAAATACTTGTTCCTTGCAATCATCCTTCGCACGATTATATTCTTGGGTTGACTGGTCATTGAACACCTATTGCCTGATGGTATGAAAGCGACAGTTCTTCAGGAAAACATCCTTCCTAAAGTGATGGCGGTAGCGCGAGTTTCGTCAGTGAAAAGCGCTTTGCCCGTTTTGGAGAATATGCTTCTCTCGGCTGAGCAGGGGAAGTTGTGCCTCTCCGCCACCGACTTGGAAACAGGGATAAGCACCACCGTTGGAGCCAAGGTCGAAAAAGCAGGAACGTTAACTGTCCCGGCGCGGCTGCTGACCGGTTTGATCGGGAATCTCCCGCCGGGGAAAATTGTCCTCTCTGCAGAGAAAGATATCCTCGAGCTTAAAACAGACGTAGTCACTTCCAGGATCAACGGTCTTTCAGCCGAGGAGTTTCCTAGTTTCCCTACCGAGGGGAGGAAGATCGCCGTTTTGAAAAGTAAGGAGCTTAAAGAAGCAATTGATCAAGTTTCCTTTGCTGCCGCCCAAGACGAATCCCGGCCGATTTTGACAGGAATTCTCTTCCGTCTGACGGCGGAGGGCCTTGTCCTCTCTGGAGTGGACGGCTTTCGCTTGGCGGAGAAGCGTCTGAAAGCTTCGGGCGAGGCGGATATTACTTTGGTCCTTCCCGTCCAAGGGCTGGTCGAGGTATCTCACCTTCTTGGCGAAGGTGAGGTGGAAATTCTCTCGCCGGAGCCGGCGCAACTTCTCTTCCGAACAAAGGAATATACAGTCTTTACCCAGTCGCTTGAGGGGGAATTTCCCGACTACGAGCAGATCATTCCTGCCAATTTTGAGACAAAGGTGGTCATTGAGAAAAGTGAGCTGATTAAGGCGGTGCAGCTGACAGCGGTTTTCTCCGGCAAAGGCGCGGGGGTGGTCAGGTTTGTTTTTGATCCGGTGAAGAAGTCCCTAGAGGTCAGCTCCGAGGAACCTGAGCTGGGGGGAGCTAATATTAGGATCGAGACGACGGGAGAAGGTAAGCAGGGAAAGATTGCCTTTAACGGGCGCTATCTGATGGATGCTTTGGGGGCGCTCCGGTCAGAGGAGGTGGAGCTTTCGCTCAATTCGCCGCTTGACCCCGTTCTTTTCCGTTCTCCCTCAGATTCCTCCTACCTCCATGTCGTCATGCCGATAAGACTGCAGGAGTGATATCCCGGTATCAAAATCCAGCAAGGTCTAAGGTCGGGGTGGCGGACTAAAATTGGAAAAACTTAGGTGTTCGAAGGCATCATTCCGTATCTCTAATCTTGATTTTTGCTTTGACTTCCTTTAGCACTTCTTTTTCTAGTTTTTTGTTCAATGCTCTTCTGATTTTCTCGCGGTGGAGGAACACCTCTTGAGAAACGGTCGGGGAAGGGGTGGAAATAGTTAACCTCCCCTCGTGGTAGGAACGCATTGATGCCTTCCCGGCCAGTCCGAAGAGGATTTGCGGCAAGACACGATCGAGCTCCTCTTTGACTCGAAGGGTAAGAAGGATACTTTGAGTCGGACCGCGTCTTGCGTCCTGTTTGATTGTGGCGCCGATGGAGACAAAGCCAGCCATCATTCGGTTGAGGGGGTGGGAGGCGGTCCCTCGGGGGCAGCTTTCTCTTCCGCTGCCTCCTCCGATTCCTTTTCTCCGGCGAGAGGCGCTTCGGTTTCCGCCTCCCTTTGGGCCTTCCTGATGGCGAGAATCTCCTTTGGTGAGGAAGTGGCGAGGGGGTGTTCCTCCGGAGAGGCGACAACCTGCATCGCGACGTGGTTGGGGCCGGCGAAGAATAAGCCCTCGCCGATGTTGGCGGCGAGGAGGAGACGTTTCTCCCCTTCGGAGAGGTAGAAGGTCTCAGCCACTTGGCTGATAGCCGCCGGATGTTGCTTAAGCAAGATTTGAATTGAGGAGTTGGTAACAATTGCCCGGCCGTAGTCCGACTTAAGGAAGTCGGCCACGTCTTGGGTGATTGTTGTTAACCCAAGGTAATATTTCCGTGCTCGTTTGGCGATGGAGTATATGAAGGCGGCGGAGTCGGGGTGCTGCATCAGGTACCAAGCCTCATCGACGATCAAGATGCGTTTCTTAAGTTCACGGCGGATTCTCGTCCAGATGTAATCGAGGATGAGGTACATCGCCACAGGGCGAATAGCATCTTCTAGGTCGCGTGTGGAGAAGACAGTGAAAGTGTTTTTGATGTCAACGGTTGAAGGCTGGTCAAAGATCCCCTTAAGGGAACCAACAACATACTGTTCAACGCGATCGGAAAGAGATTTTCCTTCTGGCATTTCCCGCAGGACTTCGTAGAGATCGCCTAGGATGGGTGCTGCCTGGGTGTGGGTGGCCGGATCCTGGGTGATTCCTTTCCTTCTGTAAGTTTCAATTAGAGCGCGATCCAAGAGAGCATCTTCGGCGGCAGTGAGGCCTCCAGCGATGACTTTGAAGAAAGTGTGGAGTGAGAGAATTTTTAAGGCAAGTTCATTCTCCCCTTCCTCGTAAGTACCTGAGAGGTCGAAAGGGTTTATCTTTGCCGGTGAGGTAGGCGAAAAGGCGATATAATCTCCTCCAATTGCCTCTGCCAAAGGTTGATATTCCTTTTCAGGATCAATGACGAGAATCTCCGTTCCGAACATGAGCGACCGCAACGCCTCAAGCTTAACCATATATGATTTACCGGCGCCTGACTTGGCGAAGACGACACTATTGGCGTTCTCCAGGGCGAAGCGGTCGAAGACAATTAGAGAGCCGTTATGCTCGTTTATCCCGTAAAGGATTCCCTCATTAGCGGTGAGGCTAGAGGAAGTGAACGGGAAGGTGGTAGCGAGGGAGGTAGTATCCATGTTCCGGAGGATGCGCAGCTTGTCCAAACAGGCAGGAACGGTTGACTGGAGCCCTTCATTCATTCGAAGAGTGGCGTGGCGGGAGAGAAGGAGCAGGGATCCCAACGTTGCTTCTACCTTTTTGGTGATATTGTTGAGCTCCTCGAGCGAGTTGGCGGGGATAGTAATGTAGAAGGAGAATTGGAAGAAGCGTTCAACTCCTTTTACCAGCTGGTCCTGGAGGGTGTGGGCATCCTCGAGGGCGGCTTGAACGGCGGGGTCGACGAGCCGCCCGTGTTCCTGGGACTCACTGATGGTTGCTTCCATTTCGGCGATCTTTCGTCTGAGGTCGGTGAGAACCCCTCGCGATTCAACCGGGTAGTAGAACATAGAGATATCAAGCGTGTGATCGAAGTTGATGATCGGCGAAAGCCAGTTCGCCCCCACGAAGCGGGGATATCCTGAGATGAAAAGTGTTCTGAGGTAAATATTTCCGACTTTAAGGTAGTCAAAGTCAACCTCCATTGCCGCCGGGGCAATAACGTCCTGAACGCTCACTTGCCCCTCCGCAATAGTCTGGGCCAGCCTCTCTAGGCCGGCTTCTGGCTGCTGTTTGGTTTTAGGCCTTCTACCCAGTATCATCCCTTAACTGCTCTCTCTATCCTTCTCGTTGGCTGGAGCTCCCGGGGCGAATCCTTCTTGGATAGCGGGTTGGATCATCGGGGTGGTGTAGTGTTCAACCCCCCCGCCGAGATGTTGAACTTTTGCCTGTTCTGGATTGTAGATTCCGTAGAAAAGCTCGATCAGTTCCGAGGTAGAAAGCTGCCTTGCCTTTATCCCTAGCCGGCTTAGTTGTTTGATGAGGTGATCTCTCTTGGGATCAAGGTTTGTTTTAGCGCGTTGGAGGAGACCAGCTTTGTCAACGGCTCGGGGCTTGGGAGTCATTCCCAAGAACCGTTGGATGGTGTCCCACAGCGGCGGGGCGGAGACGGTGAGTTCATAATGGGGAATAATGAGATAAAACCGTTTATCCAGCACCTCTCCTTTTTGGACCAGCCCGTTGATGAACTCCTTGTAGGAAGAGAGTTTTTCGCGGAGGTAGGGATTGGGTTGGTTCTCACTCATCTGGTCAATGGTGCGGAGGTAAGCGGAGATGTCGAGCCCTCGTGAGCGGATGACGATCTGGATGGGGAAAGAGAGGGAATTGAGAAGGGTAGCATAGGCGGCAATCATTGCATCCTGCTCCTTTTCCGAAAGGAGGTCGAAGTTGACGGCATTGGTTTGGATGACAAGAGCCGCCCCCCCTCCTTTGATAAGGACAAGGTTATCTCTGATATCGAGGATATCTAATTGTTCTTGGGTTGAAGCGATCTTCTCTGCCATAAAAGTTCTTAGCGATTAGTGTTCAGTGGCCAGTCAATGTTCGTTCTGTCCCTCGATCATCCACCAGCTACTTTTCACCAGCCGCTATTTTTGTTTTATCTCCAGTGCCGGTACTCTCCCTCCTGTAAGTTCAACCTTCATTATAGCAAAAGGTTCCTTCGCTCTCGGAATTTCGACGGTGTAGTCCCCGTTGGGGAGGGGAGAGAAGACAAACTGGCCAAGCTGGTCGGCCTTAGTAGCCCGGCAGATCAAACCGGTGGGGTCCTTCACTATCGCCAGGACGCCTCCGACAGGATTCCCTTTCCTGTCATAGACTGCCCCACTGATGGCATTTGGCTTCCGCTCCGGGAGGGAAAACTCTACCTTCCTCGGGACGGGAGGAGGAGAGGCCGTCGCCGCCGGTTTAGGAGGAGCTGGTAGTTTTTCGAGCCCTTCAACTCCAAGTGGGGCGGGGGGTGGTGCTGGCTTTGGCAGAGGTGTCGGTTTTGGTTTGGGCGTCGGCTCCGGTATCGGAGCCGGAGTGGGCGCCTCCTCGGCGGGTGGGGTAGGAGCCTTTTCTGCCGTCTCCGGCGGCTTGACGCGCGGGACTTCAGCGACGGATGGGAGAGGCTCAATTTTGGGCGGGGTGGGTAGTGG
>CAZQCZ010000019.1:0-10407 GCA_964592215.1 uncultured Candidatus Saccharibacteria bacterium | reverse complement strand
GGACTCTAACAAACATACAAAGAGCCGAGACAAGAACAGTTGCATTCCTTATTTTCGAAGCACTGGCGAGAAAACTAGTGATACTCTCATCGCGTAATTCTTCTTAAGAGGTTCTGCAGCTGGCAGGATATCACCTCTTTACAGCGACGGGATAAAACTGGCGGTATTAACCCACTCGGTAAACCTTCTCTCCGTACTCCTTCATCATCCGAACGGTGTTGAAGCGCGGGGCGAGGCCGCTAAGGGCGCGCTTGACCTTTGCCAGCCACTCTTTCGGCATTCCATCCGACTGACGATAGTACAAAGGAACAATCTCTTTCTCGAGAAGAGAATACAACGAGTCGGCAAAGTCAGGACCGGTAACCTCCCAACCATTCTCCCCGTCAAAAGCCTCCACCCACCACCCGTCGAGAGTCGAAGCATGGAGAACACCGTTATAGAGAGCCTTCATCCCGGAAGTCCCACAGGCCTCATTCCCCGGAATGGGAGTATTGAGCCAGACATCCGACCCGGAGACGAGCAAACGGGCTAACTCAAGACCGTAGTTCTCGAGGAAGATAAAGTGCCCCTTCAGGACGGGATCTTTGGCCGCCGCCACTATGGTATGAATAAGATCCACCTCCCCATGAGGCTGAACCTTGCCGGACATCATGAGGTAAACAGGTTTTTCCGGGTTGCAAAGAATCGAAGCTAGGCGTTCGGGACTGCTAAGGGGCAGAGCAGGTTGTTTGTAGGAAACAAGCCGACGCGCAAAACCGAGAATGAGTGCCTGAGAATCGAGCTCTCTCCCCGTCCGGCGACGAACTTCGGCCACCAGCGCCTCCTTTGCTTTGAGCCTTGCCTCCCAGAAATCGCCATCAGGAATGCTGCTCACCTTCTCCCAAAGGGAAGGATCATCCGCCCGTGACGCCCACCCGGGAGCAAGATACTGCCGATATAGCTGAGCTAGCGGCTCAACCACCCACCTTCCAAGGTAAACTCCGTTAGTGACGTAGGTAATCTCCTCCTCTGGAGCGGATGGCCAAATGAAGCTCCAGAGATTACGGGAGATCTTCTGATGGGCTTGGCTTACAGCGTTGATTGTCCTGCTATGCCTCATCGAGAAGACCGTTAAACTAAAGCATTCCTTCCCCTCCGCCTCACGAGCCCCCAAAGCGCATAACTCCTCAATCGAAACATTCGTACCACGGAAAAGCGCTGCCAATGCCGGCTTCGCCTCGGCCAAACCGAAAACGCTCTCTGCGGCGGCGACGGGAGTATGGGTCGTATAAACCGTCTCCTCCTTTACCCGCCTGCGCGCGGCGGCTAAGTCCTCTCCCGCCGAGACCCGCTCCCGAATCCGCTCCAAAACCGAGAAGGAAGAGTGGTCATCGTTGAGATGCCAAAGAGAGATATCCTCTCCCAGCTTCCGCAACGCTCTTACCGCCCCCACCCCAAAGAGCAGGGAACGCTCAAGACGGGACGGCCGTTCCCGCCCATCATAGAGGCGATAAGCCATAGTCCGATCCAACTCGCTATTCTCAGGGATATCAGCATCAAGAAGATAAAGCAGAACGTTTCCAATCTCCTTCTTCCAGACCTTAAGATAAACCACGCGATCGGAAAGAGAAACGTCGACGATGACGCCGGTATCGCTAAGGCCTGCCTTCCGAGAATCAATTCGAATGCACTCCTCCCGAGGATTTCCTTCCTCGTCCAGCCATTGATTAAAACAACCGGCGGCATAAAGAAGAGATACCCCAACCACGGGCAAACGAGAATCGCTTGCCTGGTGCAAAACATCCGCCGCCAACACTCCCAGCCCTCCGGCAAAGGTCGGTAGCTCGGGGGAGACGGCAAACTCGGCGCAGAGATAAGCAACCTTACTTTCGGGCATAATCTATAGCGCGCTCGTAAAGCGGGATATACTCTCTGGCTACTTTATCCCACGAAAAGTCCTTTCTCATCACCGCGCCAACCATCTGCGCCCACACAGGCGTCTTGAAGACCCTAAGCGCGCGACGCAAGACAGCGGTCATCTGCCTCGCCTCATATTTCTCAAAGACAAAGCCGTCAGCGCCGTCGATGACGCTGTCGTTGAGCCCCCCGGCCGCACGTACCAAGGGCAGAGCACCGTATCGCATTGCTACCATCTGGGTAAGCCCACATGGCTCAAAACGCGATGGGATTATGAAGAGATCGGCGGCAGCGTAGAGCCGGCGCGCCAGCGCCTCGTCAGTCTTAATTTGCGCACTAAATTTACTCGGGAATGAGGCGGCGAATTGTTCGAATTGCCTCTCGTAACGATAATCGCCGGCGCCCAAGAGGACAAATTGAAGGGGCATCTCCATCATCCACTTAAAGCCTTCAACAATCAAGCTAAGGCCGTTCCGATCTACTAACGGGGCGGTAAAACCCACGAGCATAGCCTTCTCATCCACGGCCAGACCTAACTCTCTTTGAAGTGCTTCTTTGTTCATCGCCTTACCCTCCGCGACGTCATCCGGACCAAAAGTCCTAAAAAGATTAGTGTCGTTAGCAGGGTCATAGCTGTCATAATCAATACCGCTTAGAACTCCGCAAAGCCGCCCCGCGCACGCTCTTAGAACATCATGCAGTCCCTCGCTGGACTCCGGAGTCAGTATCTCTCTTGCGTAGGTCGGTGAAACAGTGTTAATCACATCCGCATGTATCAATCCCTGAAGAAGAAGATCAATATTCTTATCTTGGAAATCCCATTCGAGCCCCCTCAAGTCACATTCGGAAAGGCCAGCGGGAAAGGGAACATCGTCGGCGGAAATGCCTTGCGTCGCTAGATCATGGACTGTCAGAACGCTGGCATACGGAAGCCCCATCTTCTTGGTAACGGCGGGAATCAAAGAGGCATACCAATCATGGGCATGGACGACATCGGGCTCGAAACCCCATCTCGCCATCTGCTGAACAACTTGACGGGAGAAGTAGGCAAACCGCTTGGCATCGGCAGCCAAGTCACGGTACGGCGCTTCCGAATTGCCAAAATACTCCTCATTTTCCACCAAGAAGAGGGGAATATCCGAACCGGGGAGAACTTCATAATCAGCGAGATGTTTATAGCCCGGAAGGGCAACCGCCACGTCGACCCCGGCCTTCGCCAGTGCCTTCGGTAAGGAACCGACAGCATCGGCTAAGCTGTTAACCTTCACTAAAGGAGTGCATTCCGATGCGGCAAAAAGAACCCTAAGCTTCACTGCCCCACTCTAACAAAACGGGTGTCCCCTTGAGAAGACCCTATAGTAAGTATGGGGGCCGGGGGCTCCCGCTCCCTTCATTATCTTATCCCCCGGAGATCTACCGCCGATGAAGAAATCTTTCCAATCTCGGATTGTCCCAAGTATTAATCAGTTGCTCCTTTTTAAGCCCTAAGCCGAGGGCACGAGCAAGCCAACGCTCGTAAACCTCTTTCTCGCCGGGCGTTAAGGGGGTATGAAGCAAATACTTTCTCTCAACGTACATTCGCTCCCTCTTTGTCGGCTCCCCTCCCCACTTTGTGTAAATCTGAAAAAGGTCTCGGAGGCAAACTTCAACAGCCCGCTGCTTCCCCACATCAAAGTGCTTTTTCACCCTCTCCAGACCCCGCTCAAAAACGCGGCTGTTGCCACAGAAGCGCTTGTAGAGCTGGACGGCGTAGTTCCTCAAAGCCCCCCGTTCCTTGCTCGAACAAGGCAACTGCCAAAAGAGGGGATCGAGCTCCCGCCAATACTGCTTCTCTTTGTCGGCGGCCTCCCGTGTCAGACCTAAAATCCGCCTTACCAAAACCTCGTCCTCCCCCGCTGCCGCAATCCCCCCCGGATCTCGCTTAAGCCAGTAGGAAAAGGCGTGAAAGTCTCCGCCGAAGGAAAAGAAATTATTATTCTCGACCAAGGCGGCCATCGCCTTCTCCTCGAATCCCTTATCGGCGTTGATTTCAAAAGCAACCCTTTTCTCTCGAGCCAAATCAGCAATCTCCTCGAAACCTTGACGGTCCTCGTAGAATATCCGCGCCAAAACATCGAATGGATGGGCCAAGATTGAAAACAACCCAGAACCGATCGCCCACCTAAAAGCGTTCGTGAGATCGGTAACGACAATCTCATACCGTTTACCGTAAGTAAGGCCAGAATGGAAATGAAGGGCAATAAGAGCTACGTCGGGATTAAGGTGGGACAACAATCGCTCACCGGGGCCAAAGCTGACTTCCCTAGGCTTCGGGAGGAGAAGATCACATTCCAAGCCAGAGAAAAGCCGTCTGCCCCCCGCCGCTTTAGCAGGAACAGAACCCTGAAAACGGTCCCGCAAACTCCTTACTGCAGAAGCCATCGCATCCAGATACTCCTCGGGAGGAAGCTGCGTATTGACACGGAAAAAGGCGGCGGGGTGATTCCCCAAAACGAAGCGATTAAAGACACCGAACCTTCCCGCCCAATCAACAATCTCGCGGGGAGCAAAGACGGCGTCAAGGTCTCCACCCAACGGCAATGGGGTTCGAAAATGGAAAACGTGAAGGTCGGTTCTGTGAGATAAGCTCGTCATGCTGATACTGCCTTCTCAAGGTTCTCACGAAGGAAGTCTGAAACCTCATCCGCCACCAACTTCTCTTCCGGCGCTTTGGCATACTTGAAAAACCTTATGTTCCCCACTCCCTGCAAAATCACTTCTAAACGGAAAAGTTGGTCAAAAACCTCTTTGGCCTTCTGCTTCGCTCGAAAACGCTTTAGAAGCTCACTCTGAAAATCAGGGTGAGCGAAACTCCTAATCCAAATGGAAACGAAGTCGTGGGCGAGATTGCCCCAACCAACATTCTCCCAGTCGATAACACTAAACTGGTCAGGAGCAACAAAGATATGGGGTCCATAAAGCTCGTGGTGAGCAACCACCGTCTGGTTAATATTGAATAGCCGATGGCGGCTTTTTAGATAAACAGCCGCCTCCTCCGCCAAATCCTTACCTAGGAGATGGCCCCTATCTGACCAGATGAAGTTCATGTAGTCGGCTAGGGTATATCGGGGGAGATGCGCCTCAAACTGGGGAATAGACTTTCCACCCAAGCGATGGAGCTCCGTCAGGAATTCAAGCAAGAACTCCATATTTCGCTCGGTAAAGAATGTTTCTTTAACGAGAAAGGTACTCCCCCCCATCTCCTGTGACTCCCCACTCACCCAACCCTCCAGAAACCAAAAAAATTTCCTCCTAACGCCTTTCTCGTAAAATTCGGGGATATGTTTTATCCCGGCGTACTCTAGGAAGATCGCTTCCCGCCGCGTCCTCCAACGCGCCTTCCGCAGCCGCCGCGGCCCCTCTTCCACATCGGCCTTAAAAACTGCCCGTTTGCCCCGATAGCCTCCCCCGACAACATAAAAACGCGGCCCCTCACGGAAAGTCTTAGCCGGCTCAAAGCCAATTCTGTCGAAGACGGGCTGAAAAGTCTCTTGATAGTCAGCCATTGACAGCTAAACTCACGACTCACAATGCGTTTCCACCTTCCACATACCCTTCTAACTCCTTAATCCTATCCCTTAATTGGGCCGCCCGCTCGTACTCCTGATTCTTGACCACCTGCTCCAACTCCCTTCGTATGGTGACAATCATCTGCCGAATCTCATTCTTGGGAAGGCCGGCGATTCCGCGATCAGCGATCATCCGCATTGCCTCATCCTCTTTACGCGCCAGTTCATCAACCCTCCCCGCGCGTTGCCACTCGAAGCCAGTAGTCACAATCTGGTAGTAAAGATCTTGAGCTTGCTGCCTGACATAATCCGGCACATCGGGAACGGCGAAGATTGCCTCCTTCAACTCATGCGCCCCGCGCTCGATCATCTCTAGGCTCCACCAGGGACGGGCGCAAGCCCACCAGTACTGGTCGCTATGAAGAGCCTGGTCGAGCATCTTTCTCGCCAATCCCGGGTCGGCCGCTGCCCTCACCGTCTTAATAGCAAGGTCCGTCAATTTCCACTGCAGTTCATGAATCGTATTCCCGGGATCCTCCCAGCGGGCAAAAGGAACATTCATCTCCAAGTCTTTCTGCATCAATGCCCATGTCGCCGGCCGCGTTTCAACCACCTCCCGCTCCTTAAAAAGGTTAGGAAGGTCAGAAATAAGGACTGTCTTAATCCGTGGTGTCTTATAAAGCTCAAACAACAACTTCTCCATTCCGGGGCGGTGGTGGCCAAAAGTCTCGCCATCCATCGCTGTTAAAAGATATTCCTCACGGTTGACACGGCCGCCCAACTCCCGGAGGAAAAGCTTTGCTGTCCCCAACTGGCCGGAAAGGATTTTGTAGGAGATGTCGCGCTGACGAAAGAAGATTTTCAGCCTTTCCCCCTCTCCCGCGTCATGCCCCCCTCCCCGCCGGAGGGTCCCCGTTACCTCGTAAATCTTCCGATAGTCAACAGTGTTAAACTCCGCCGCATAGGACAGCTCCTCGGCAATAATCCATTCAAACCCCAACTCGGCCACCACCTCCGCCACCTTCCGGCTGTAAGCCATCTCGGGGGGAAAGAAACCCTTAGGCTGATAAAGATCGCCAAAATAATTCTTGAGTGTCTCGTTTGAAAGCTCTATCTGGCGAACAATCTCGTCGCGAGGGAGCCGAGGAAGGAGAGGATGGTATTTGGCGCTCCCGGTCAATTCAATCTGACCTTTTTTGAGAAGCTCGCGAAACCCTTCAATCACATCGTGGTGGCCGTACTTGTCCCAAAATTCCAACAGGAGAGCACTGATGTTCAGCGTTACCTTGGCCCGCGGAACTCGCTTCAGCTCCGCCAAAATCCGGCGATAAGCCTCGTCAGTAATCCGATCAATCCAGTACTTCTTCTGGGTTGGCGGTTGATAGAAGTGGAGAAAATTTGCCCAGTACATACCTTACTAGTAACTTTAGGTTACCACAGGCGGTCCTAAGCGACGCTAGGTTTCTCGCCCCACCTGCGGCCCCCGATCAGCCCACAATCGGCTTCTTCCCGTAGCTCTCAATGCCTCTCGTGACTATCTCATCATACAACCTTCGCGCCCGTTCCCGCTCTTCGCGGCTCACCCTTGGAGCCGCATTGACGACCTCTAGTAACATCCTCGTCCCGCGGATTACCATCCCGGGATGCCAAAACGGCGCCCGCGAGCTCCACCAAAACTGGTCGCTGTGCACCGCCTTATCGAGCAGCTCGCGTGCCTTCCCGTGATCACCCGCCCTCTTAACCACCTCCACCGCCAGCCCAAACAACTCCCACTGCTTGACGTGGAGCGGGCTTTCCGGGTTATCCCACCGGGGATAGGCAATACCTTTCCGGCATCCTTCCCACGACGCCGCCCAAGAGCACTCCAATGGCTCAACTTCGACACGGTCGAGAAGGCGGGCGAGCAGCTCGGAAATCGTTACACTCTTGAATCCACGGTACAAATCATTGAGGAGCGGGAATGCGTCGGGACGGTGGTGGCCAAAAGTCTCGCCATCCATCGCCGCTAAGAAATATTCGTCACTCCGGGACAAAGTCTTCTCGAGTTCGGAGGCCGTCCGCACCCTCCCGAAGGCAATTGCCAAGGAGGCGTCTCTGTTACGGAAGAAAATATCCAACTTGCTTCCGGACAGGCGGTAGACGACATCTCGCCGCACCTTTCCCCTCTTGGGAAACGTAATCTCCTCAATTAAAACCCAGTCGTACCCAAGCCGAGAAACAGCGTCACCCACTTCGCGCGAAAATGCCATCTCGGGAGGAAAGAAACCGCGGGGCTTAAAGACTCCAAGGTGGCGACAGTTTATTTCTTCGTTTAAGCGTACCTGCCGCTCAACCTCGCTTCGAGGCAACCGAGTGAGGAGAGGGTGATAAGCGGCGGAGCCGGTCAGTTCGATCTGACCACGCTCGGCAAGGCGGCCCAGCCGCCTCACCAAATCGAAATAGCCGTGATTGACCAGCTGCTCAGTCAAGGAGGCACAAATGTTTATGGTTGCCTTCGCCTTAGGATTGCGCTCGAACGTTTCGATCAACGGAGCGTAAGACTCAGCGGCGACCTTCTTTAAAGTACGGATATACTGGGTCGGCGGTTGGTAGATGTGAAGGAATGGAACAAAGAGCATATTCAGCCTACGCCTAATAGTGAACGATTAACGGCGATCATTCTGTTTTGCGTTGGTGGAAGATAAGTGCTTTACGGTAAAGACCAACATACTTCTTGGCGGAAGCATTCCACGAAAAATCAGCCGCCATCGCCCGCTTGACCAACCCTTTCCAAACCTCCGGATGACGGAAATTCTCGTAAGCGCGTACCAGCTGGGAAAAAAGAGCCCAGCGGTCGTAGGCTTTGAAGACAAATCCAGTTCCGGTATTTTCCTTAACATTTAGATCCGTAACGGTATCGGCGAGACCTCCCGTCTTTCTAACCAAAGGGATGCAGCCGTAGCGCATTGCCTCCAGGGGAGTTAACCCGGCTGGCTCGAAACGTGAGGGAACGACAAAACAATTGCTACCGGCGTAGATTATCCTCGGCAAACTTTCGTTGAACATCGTATGAACCCCCACCTTGCCGGGAAAGCGCTTTGCTAGATCACGGAGAGCACTAGCGTATTTCTCCTCACCGCCGCCGGTAGCCACAAATTGAACATCGAATTCCTCGAGGAAATGAGGCAGGACCTCCAGAAGAATGTCAAGACCCTTCTGCTCAACAAGCCGACCGACCATCCCGACGATAAACTTCTCATCACCCTCGTCAAGACCGTATTCCTTTTGAAGGGCAAGTTTGTTCTCGCGGCGCTTATCAAGAGAGGAGATTGAGTAGTTGACAGAGATAAGAGGATCGGTCGCTGGGTTATAATCCTCGTAGTCAATACCATTCACTACTCCGAAAAGCTTTGAGCGGACTTCAAGAAGAAGCTTATCTAAGCCCTCACCGAAGTCCGGAGTAAGGATCTCACGGGCGTAGGTCTCGGAAACGGTGTTCACGACGTCGGCGTAGATAATTCCCCGCCGCATAAGATTCTGTTTCTTCAGGCGCTCCGAAAAGAAGGGAGCAATCGCTTCCCGACCGTCATCGAAATCAAGCTCGGAAACCTGCCGATGGTCAAACATCCCCTGATAGTTGAGATTATGAATAGTAAAAAGGGAAGGAATACCCCCCAACTCCTGGCTTTTGGCGTATGTCGTCCTCAAAAAATTGGGCACCAGCCCCGTTTGCCAGTCGTTGGCGTGAATCACGTCCGGTTTCCACTCGAAGTGGCGCAGGAACTCAAGCACCCCTCGGGAAAGAAGAGCAAAGCGGACCGGGTCGTCAGAATAGCCGTAGACATTTGCCCGCTTCTCGTAATACTCCATGTTCTCCAAGAAATAGACCCGCGCCTGACCTCCAGCCTGACATGTTTTTACATTGCAAATAATCTCCGAAGGAGTACTGTCACCGTCCGTCCTAACTCTTAACCCCTCAACCACCATCTCCATCGGATACTTGCTCTCGTCGATCATCCCATATTTCGGCATGAACAGACGGGCATCGTGGCCGAGTTCCAAGAGCGCTTTGGAAAGATGGGCCGCTACCCGTGAAACGCCACCGACAGAGGCATAGGGAAAAACTTCGGGAATAACAATGAGAACGCGCAACGGCGACATCACTTTCGGAAAAACATGCGTTACCTGGCCTAAAAGAGATTGCCTAGCTTTCATGATTTGCTATTATCTCATTTTCAACAAGCGAAAAGGAAGCGACGCGCCCCGCCTCACCGATAGTTGACAAAGCCCTTTAGACTTTGGTAGACATCATTACAGAGCACCTTAACAAGGGGGAGCGGATCAATAGCCAGCGGTCGCAAAGACCAGACGGGCTAACGACCATAACTGCCCGGGAGGCTAGAGACAGCAATTAGGAGGTTCAGGCCTCGGTTGCGGACCCCGTACCCCTGTCGCCCACGATGAGCTTAGTCGCGAATCGTGGACGCCAAAGGTGCGGGGGCCGTTCCGAGGCCTTTTCTTTTCGATGACCTCAACCTCGTAGCGATTGTCTGAAGACGTGAGCGGCAAAAGGGATAAGGGTAAGCTGGCGACGGAAGCGCTGCGGTTGACGGATAAGACGGTATAGCCACTCAAAACCAAGACGGCGGATGGCTGCCGGCGCCCGCGGCACCTCCCCGGCGACAAAGTCGAACGTTCCGCCCACCCCCATTGCTACCTTCGCCGAAACCCTTTTCAAGTTACGGGCTATCCACCACTCCTCCTTTCCTCCTCCATAAGCGACGAAGAGAAGATCAATATTGCTGATTGTTGATTGTTGATTATTGATTGCGACGGATCTCTTAATTGCGGAGATCGTCTCTGCATCACCTTTCGGCGAGCCGTCACCAGCAAACGTCCCCACAATCTTCAGCTTGGGATAACGCCGCCGCAGTTCCCGCGCTGCCTTCTCCGCCACCCCCGCCCCAGCCCCGAGAAGAAAAAC
>CAZQCZ010000018.1:2442-10487 GCA_964592215.1 uncultured Candidatus Saccharibacteria bacterium | reverse complement strand
AAGGACGGTTGTTTTCCGTTGACAGTTCTACCCTGTAGTGGTACAGTAGGAGCGATCTAAAATTACAGCGCAAGAGGAGGAGAGATGAAAGGAGGTTCGGTCGCTCGGGCAAGCTCTTGCCCCTGTGGCGACTGGCGGGGTAGTGCGGCTCCCGGAAGGATTGTTGGGGTAACCTCGATCGAGGTTTTTCCCGGTTGGGATGAGCCTGTCAACAGGCTCATCGCTCAGGGATGGGAGATACTCACCGTTGCTGCGGTGAGTGTCATCACTCGCGGGGGGATCGCGAGGACAAAGGTGGTGTATGTCCTCTGTCAGCGGGCAGATCCTGAGCTCCCCCCGTCGGGTGGTCAAGACCAGGACTAGGGGCGGAAATAGAAGGCCGCAGGCAACGCGCTTGTGGCCTTTCCATCTGCAGAACGCTAAATTCGATCTTTCTGAGCGACCGACAAAGGTTACTCCTTGTTACTTGTCCAAAGCTGCAAGGCGCCGCCGGCGTTCGGCGGCTCTCCTGGCTATTTCTGCCTCAATCCGTTCGGTTTCCCGGCGGTATGCCTCGTCCCACCCCGGAAGTAGTTCCCCCAAGCGCTCCTCTATTTCCGTCTGGAGTTCTTTCTCATCTTTCAGCTTTTGCCGTTGGTCTCTCGGAAGCTTGCCTCTTAGGTA
The DNA here is from genome assembly GCA_964592215.1 of uncultured Candidatus Saccharibacteria bacterium. Classification (GTDB taxonomy): domain Bacteria; phylum Patescibacteriota; class WWE3; order 9FT-COMBO-53-11; family 9FT-COMBO-53-11; genus CAZQCZ01. Next base: position 9,824 of record CAZQCZ010000018.1, on the reverse strand, counting down.
TTGCTGTTGGGTGCTTCTCCGTAGCGCTTCCTTGTCGCGCCTAACCATATTTTTCTGGTCAAAGTAGCGGCTGTCAAAATAAGGAGAGGAAGTGAGGAAAGCAAGGCAATCGTCCAGTGTCTTAACGCTTTCATAAGCAGCGGTATCGTACCCAAGGACTTTCAGCCCCGTTTTCAAATCTCCGGTGATAAGAATGTTGTGCCATTGGCCCTTGGAATCGCAGTACTTTTTGAAGAACCCCTCGGTCCCGTAAGTAAAGCCGAGATTTTTGGCGACAACACCGATGAAAGAGGAGAGGTGTCCCCTTGAATAGTAGGTTTTCTTTCTCTCGAAATCCTCCTCGCTCTTGGCCTTCGTAACGTCAACTTGCACTTGCTTTCCGGACGACAATTTTACGAGGAGGGTATAAAGGACGTTTTCTTTGCCGGGAGCTGCTTTTTCGTGATGGTAGTCCAGCAAGTCTGCCCCGAAGATTTTGCGGAAGAATCCTTCGCCGTCCTCAACTCCGTCTCCTGCGAGGGCAACGAAATCAACGTCCCCGAAGTCTTCTTTGTCTTCTAACTGCTCGTGGGGCTCAAGCCGTTGGAAGTGTCCTGCCGCTTTAGCGACAAGCTCTTTAACAACAGCGGGATACTCTTCTCTCGAGATTCTCTCCGCCTTGTCTCCGAAGAATTTCTCCTTGGCGCCGTATCTCTCGTCGTGTCCTTCGAAAGGAGCGAGATGTGCTGCTTCTCGATCCGCTACCATAAGATTCTTTTATGATACTGCATCGGTCGGGGCTTGCCGTGTTTAGGTTGTCCCTGGGTTGGGTCGTAGTGTTGCCGGCAGGAAATACGCTCGGGTGGCAAAATCCTGTGTTGAGCTTGCTCTAGCAGGAGGTGGTTCTCACCTCCGATGCCATCATTGCCTCTGGTATTTAAGGTAGGCCAAGTTTACCTGGTCAGGATTACGCCAGTTGTCAGCAGTAACCTCTCGGTTACGGCGGTTGCAAACAGAGGATCTTTGGTTGATAATGGTGGGCGCAATGCTACTTTCAGTAACAGAGCTTCGGAAAGGGACCATTTTTGCCGAAGGAGGAGTTCCCTTTCGCGTTCTAGCATATACGCATACTAAGGTAGGGCGGGGAAATGCCAGCATCAAGGTTAAGGTTCGCAATTTGAAGACGGCGGCGCTCTTGACTAAGACCTTTGTCTCCGGTGCCACCGTTGAGGGGGCCGAAGTTGATCGTCGAGAGGCCCAATATTTGTACGCCGACGATAAGAGCGCCTTTTTCATGGATCCTAAGACCTTTGAGCAGTTTTCCATCCCCGTAAAAATAGCAGAGGACGTGGTCCGGTTTTTGCCCGCCGGCGGGAAAGTAAGCGTGATTGCCTTTCGCGGCGAGCCGTTAGCGGTTGAGCTCCCACTTAAAATTGATCTTAAGGTAGCGGAGACGAGCCCTTCTTCCGATAAAGGCGACACCCGCTCCTCAGCAACGAAGGAGGCAATCCTCGAAACCGGTTACAAGCTTCAGGTGCCGATGTTCATTCGGACGGGCGATACCATTCGCATCAATACCGAGACAGGGAGATACGTGGAGCGGGTCGCTTGACGGGAAAATTGGCTCGGGGGGGGACTCGATTCAGCAGCATTTAATAGCTGGAGAGGCCGGTAAAATCTTCCGCCGCCTTTAATTTTTCCTTCTTCTTTAGAGGCTTATCCGTCTTTCTCTTTTCTGTGGTATCATTTGAGCTGGCCATTTTGCCTAGTCTTTGATGAATTTTACAAAGAACACTCTCAAAAACGGTTTGCGGATTATTACTATTCCGATGTCGCAGCTGAAATCAGTGGCGGTGATGATTTTGGTTGGGGCTGGGTCGCGATACGAGGAGGAGGAGCGGCAGGGGGTTGCCCATTTCATCGAGCATATGATGTTCAAAGGGACAAAGAGGCGACCGACGCCGTTGGCAGTAGCAAGTGAGATGGACGCTATGGGGGCGGAGTTTAACGCCTTTACCGCGCACGAGCTAACAGGCTTCTATGCCAAGTCGGCGGCAAAGAATTTTGCCCGCGTTCTTGATGTTCTAGCGGATATTCTCCTTAACTCGAGGTTTGCCGAGGCGGAGCTCGAGCGGGAGCGGGGAGTGATTCTCGAAGAGCGGCGAATGTATCGTGACAATCCCCGGGACCATATTTGGGATCTCTATAGCGAGCTCTCTTTTGGGGGCCACCCGTTGGGCTGGCCGGTTATCGGTCAGGAAAGGACGATAAGGGCGATAGAGCGGCAGGATTTCTTTGACTACTGTCGGCGGTGGTACAAACCTGGGAATATTGCTGTTGCTGTTGCCGGGGACATTTCTGCGGATAAGGCAATTGCTGAAGTGCGGCGCCTGCTGGGGGGAATGGTACCTGCCGAATGGGAAAGGGCTATTCCTTTCACGGGGACGGAACAGCTCCAGCCGCGTGTCCTCCTCGAGAGGCGCAAAACCGACCAAACGCACCTCATGCTGGGAGTGCGCGGGTATCCCCTAGACCATCCCCGCAAGCATGCCTACACGGTCCTCAACACCGTTTTGGGGACGGGGATGTCCTCCCGACTGTTCACTAAAGTGAGGGAGGAGCTGGGGTTGGCTTATTACATTAACTCATCTGTCCTTTCTCACACCGATGCCGGGACCATTTTTGCTCGCGGAGGGGTCAGCAACCATCGGGTTAATAAGGCGTTAGCGGCGATTATTGGCGAGTTTCGCCGTCTTAAAGAGGAGCTTGTTGATCCAGAGGAGCTTGTCAAAGCGAAGGAAATGATCCGCGGTAGGCTTGCTCTCGGCCTCGAGAGCTCCGATGATGTTGCCGAGTTTGTGGTTAGTCAGGAGATGCTGAAGGGGAAGATTGAGACGCCGGAGGAGCTGATGAAGAAAGTAGATGCTGTCACCGCCGAAGAAATCCGCGAGGTGGCGCGGGAGCTTTTCACCAGCGAGACATTAAATCTCGCTGTCGTTGGCCCCTATGCTAGGGACGATGAGGCGACGTTCCTGTCTCTTCTTGACCTGTCGTAGGTTGTTTTGGCCCGAGGAGTTGGTTTTCCGACTCCTCGGTTTGTTTTATCTGCGGTTCGCCGGGGAGACTGAGGTGCCTCCCCCCTTTATGCTATGCTTGGTAGCATTATGGCTTTAGTTTCCTGTGAGACAAGGAAACTCCTCGCCAACCGCCCTTTCCTCTGTCTTTGGATTAATCAGATGTTAACCTCGACCGCCTTCTATTTGGTCTCTTTTGCCATGGTGATTTGGGTTTTTAAGCTGATGCGAATGAACATCGCTGTTTCCCTCTGGCTCCTCACCGCTCTAATTCCTTCGGCGACTTTAAGCATTGTCTCCGGAGTGGTTGCCGATACTCATGACCGGAAGAAGATAATGTTGACGACTAATCTCCTGTGGGCGCTAGCAGTGTTGCTCTACATTGTGGCGAGAAGCAGTTTCCCGGCAGTTCTTGTCGTTACTGCCGTGGCCCAAGGGATTGACGAATTTTTCCTTCCGGCCCAGACGGCAACCATTCCTCGGTTAGTGCCCAAAAGCGATCTTCTTGCCGCCAACTCCCTCCTCTCGTTGAGTGCTTACGCCGCGACGGTGGCCGGATTTGTTTTGGCTGGGCCGTTATTGCGCTTTTTCGGTTTTGAGGCCCCGCTAATTGTCGCTGCTGCCCTCAGTTTGTTAGGGATGGTCTTTATTTCTCGTCTTCCGGCAGTGGTAGTGCGGGGGTCGGCGGAACCGCTTGTTTCACAGTTAGGGCATGGGATAACGAGCGGGATTTCTTTCTTTCTGCAACAACCGCGTGTCCGTGCCGCCGCCCTTTTTATGGCGGTACTTACGGCGGGAGGGATGGTGGCCGGAACTCTGGCTCCGGGGTTCATGGAACAGAGTCTGGGAATTGACGCCGAGGATATAAGTTTGGTAGGAGGCGTTCCGCTTTGTCTAGGGCTGATTCTGGGGACGGTATTGTTGAGAAAGGTAAGTCGGAGGAAGGGATGGGGGAGTGAGAGGATGGTAGGAACGGGTTTTATTATGTTGGGTGTCGCCACCCTTGGGCTCGCTTTGGTCCCGGTGTTTCGTCCTTGTTTCGTCAGCTATGCCACCCGCCTGGCGAATCACCTCGCCTCCCCCCGGGCATTCGAGTTTCTTCCCGGTGTCTCTTTGGTTGTAGGGGGGTTGGTTTTTGCGCTGGGGGTAGCGATGACCTTTGTTGCCATTCCGGTGGCGACGTTCCTCCAGAAGGTGACTCCGGATAAGATTCGCGGTAGGGTTTATGGGTTTTTGGATACCGTCAATGCAGTCCTCCAGAGTTCGGTAACGTTGTTTTTTGGCGCTGGCGCCGATGTTCTTACCCCAGTTCCCTTAATAGCCGCCGTTGGGATTCTAGCTTTGGCGGCAGGTCTCTTTAGGAATCAGGTTTTTGGTTGGCTCCTTGCCCGGCTGGAGGCGTCGCCTTCTTAGGTATTCAGCAGTATCGATCCGGCGGAATTTAGTCCTTCAAGATTGGGGGGGACGCTGCGTTGTGTTATTATCTTAGAGCAATGGTGCTGTCCGGTCCGCTCTTGAGTTTCGGCGCTTACTCGATTTACAGCTTCGGTATTCTTTTGGCGGCTATTTTTATTCTTGGAGCATTTCTCTTTTGGCGATCGGCGCATCGGGAGGGATTCGCCTCCGATACCATCTTTGATCTTATCTTTCTTTCTTCATTTGTTGCTCTCCTCGCCGGCCGATTGACCTTCCTTCTTTTCCTCGGCGGGGGGGGTTCCCTGACAGCGCTGGTGCGGGTCGGGGACGGTATCTTCTGGGCACCAGCCTTCTTGGCGGGGCTGCTTTCTTTCTACCTTTATACCCGGCGGCGGGAGGAATGGTCGTTCTCTAAGTTGGCAGATTTAGCGGTGCCGGTATTAGCGCTGGGGCAGGGACTGGTTTTGTTGGCGGCGGAGGCAACTTCTTATCTTTCCTCGGTTGCCCTTGCCGGGTTTGGCTACCTCGGTTTATTCATCCTTCTTGTTTTGGCTAAGAGGCGGTTGGCTGCCGTTGGGACGACTTTTACTGCCTATTTGGTTGGGTCAGGAGCGCTTACTGTTTTTTATGAGTGGCAGCGGGCGGAAAAGACCATCGTCTACCTGCCCGTGTGGGCAGGCGGGGTTGATCTTAATTATCTTCTTGGTAGTTTCTTGGTTCTCTTCGGCGTTCTGAGGCTGCTTTATCTCTTCGCCCGCGCGCGAGGCATTCCGCGCCTGCTCCAACGGAGGGTTGCTATTCCCGCTCTTCTTGGAAGGGCTCGCCAGTCGGCGAGGCAAGTTGAAAAACAGCTTCGGTTTAAGTTAAAAGTAAGGAAGGAGGCTGTTCGTTCTTGGAAGCCAAGCCTTCGATGGAGGGATAAAAATGGCAATTCTGAAGAGAAGTCATCTTCCAACTGATTTCATCAAAGAGGTCCGAGGTCGCCTAACCGAGGAGATAGCGCTGTTGGGGGCAGAGGAGAAGCGGCTGGTAGCACACGATCCTTTCTTTGTTCCCGGAAGGGATGTGGGGAATGCAGAGACCATGGATGAGACCGAGGAGGCACTTGGGCACGAACGGGTTGAGACGGAAATGGCGGTAGTCAGGCAGCGCCTTGAGGAGACGCAGGCGGCTTTGGCCAAGATAAAGAGCGGCAGGTATGGGATTTGCGAGAAGTGCCGGGGGCGTATTGACCGTGCCCGGCTTGAAATTTTCCCCCAAGCCCGATACTGCGTTGAGTGTGAGGAGAAAGAGCAATAGCGGCAAATGTCTTGGCGGTCCACTCTCCTTTTGGTAGGTATAGCCGTTTGCGGCTTTTTCTTCGCCAAGGTAATTTTCGCCCCACGGGTGGGGAAATCGTCCGTTACTGTCCTGGTTGAGGAGACACGGTCGGGTCGGTCCCTGGTAGGACTTTTGGTCGAGGCCGACGGTGTTCCAGCCGAAACCGACGACGGCGGTCGGGCTACCTTTACTGATCTTGGCGCCGGCCTGGTAACTTTCAGGGTCGGTCTTCCCGGATTCAAAGATTTTTATCAAACGGTGACGCTCAAGCATGGCGATAAGGAAGAGCTTGTTTTCTCCCTAGATGTGGAAACGGCCGGTGTCCGGGGGAGGGTCTTAGACAGGGCGAGCGGTTCTCCGGTGAGCGAGGCAGTTGTCACTATCGGTGGGGTTCGGGGTGAGACAGACAGCGAAGGACGTTTTTCCTTCGACAAGGTGATCATTGGGACGCCGGCTCTCGAGGTGGCGAGAGAAGGTTACCAGACCCTTATGACGAGCGTGACATTGGAGGGAAGCGCCGCGGCGGATTTGGGCGATTTGAGTTTGGATCGGAATCAGAAGCTTTATGGTGGAGATGGAAACGGGAAATGACGAAACCAAATTGGTGAGCGGAATGGCGCTGGCGAGCTATCTCGGGCCTCTTTGTTTTGCTCCATTCGTCATCAGGGAGGAAGATGCTTTCGTCAGATTTCACATGAGGCAGGGGATGGCGCTTTTCGCCGCCGAAGTGGTCGTTTGGATTCTCTTTTGGCTGCTTTTGAAAGTTCCGGTTTGGTATCCGCTGCCGGGGATTTTCTCCGGTGCGATCTCGCTTTTGCAGCGCGCCGTTTATCTCGGTATCGGGTTTTTGATTTACACTGGAATCAGCAACGCCTTAGACGGGCAGGAAAAAGAGCTTCCCGTTGTTGGCAGATTCGCCGCCCGCTTGTTCCAATCCGTCCACTAACCCCCCGAAGTTTAGTGAGAATCATCTACCTCGAAGGTTACCTCTTCGGCGTAGCCGGTAGTCGAGGCCTCGACCTTCGCCCAGTACTCCTGACTAACCCCACCCCCGGGGCATTTGGCGATGATTCTGGCGGTAGCGGGCCTGCTCGCCGGTGATAGTCCAAGACCGACCATGTTTCCTGTTGCTTGCGCCAGCTCTACCTCGTAACTGTAGTTGTGATAATCGTTGGGTGGCTCGTATTCGACGTTGATGGTTAAAGTGCATCCCGAGACTGGACTGCCATTTTTATTCTCTATTTTTACCAATAGATACGCGCCCGGGATATCAGGGGTGTTCCGTCGGTCAGGCTTCGCTGGATAAGCGGCCCGGCCAACCTCTTCGCCCGGGTCATAACGCTGATTCCCATTGTCGGCGAAGAAGCCGTGGGCGATGAAAAGCTCATCGAGATTAGAATATCCATCGCTATCGGAATCGCCGGAACCGATTCCTGCCGCCTTCAGGGTATCGTAGACGTCTTTCATATCGGTGAGGTCGTTATACCTTTCCTCTCCAAGAACACTCCAGATTTGCGTAACAGTCAGACCGATAAAGTCGTCGTCGGCGTCAATATGAGGGATTGAGATTGGATTCCGTAAAAAGCTATATTG
>CAZQCZ010000018.1:0-2342 GCA_964592215.1 uncultured Candidatus Saccharibacteria bacterium | reverse complement strand
CAGAAGAAACTGCAACCACGGAAAACACGGAGAAGAAGGAAAGCACAGAGGAGACTCCTGTCTCTAAGGTCAAAACGGAACCCAAAGCAAAGTGGCACATGTGGCCGCTTCTTATTGTTTTGGTGATTCTTCTCGCCATAGTCGGCATTGCTTGGAAGACGAATTACCTTGACAAGTGGCTTCCCGACAACGTCAAAGAGCTTTTGGGAAAAGGTGGGCCATCGGGTGATGAAGAATCCGGTTCCCCAACCGGTGAGGAGGGGGAAGAAGAGGAAGCATCCGCTTGCGGTGACGCGGACTCGACAATCGAGTCTGTTGACGAAACCTGGAACAAGTACATCAACTGCGTTTTGGGCTTCTCGATCAATTTCCCCAAAGAGATGCTCCATTCCTACGGTGCTTGCCAGTGGGACGGGTCTTCCTATCGGCCGAAGGATGCGCTTGTTTCCACCGCCGTTTTCGAGGATAACGACAACGGCATCGTCTATCTTTCCAGCGAGCTTTATTACCAGCTGACAGGAAAGATGATGTCCGGCGGTTATACCTACTTCTCGGGGTGCGAGGAGGTTACCAATTCGCTTGATCATCTCAACGCCGAATACCTTGAAGCGGAGGGTTACTACCAGCAGGCGTGGAAGATCTACGTTGAAACCGTCAACAATGACGATGAGCTTGATGCCTTTATCAAGGAGCGCTATGGTTCCGGATGTGGCCTTGGGGAGAAGGTAGCCAGCAGTCAGGAAGGCGTTTACGATGTTGAGATAAATGTTCCGCCGGCGGAAACGATGGAGGAGGCGGAGGCAAACGGCTGTCTTATCAACTACGCGACGGTGCTGAAATACTACCCGGCCGGGAACAAGGCCATTTCCTGGGATACCGGTCAGGCCTACACCTTCTATAAGGTTCTGGGCACCGGCGACGCGACGGACATTATCTACGACGATCAGATGGTCGATAGCTTCCTGTTCCTGGAGTGATCCGGGAACCCTAAGGGTTCGGAAGAAGAAATCTTGATTGGCGTTGGTCGTTTGGGCTAAGCTAGTTTTGGGCTTAGGATGACCGAGTCGAAAGGAAAGAAAATCTTCATCCTTATTCTGATTTTGCTGATAGCATCGGCGAGTGTTCTCCTTATCTTCATGGGACTTCGGGGTAAAGGGTCGGACGAGACCGGCAAGATTTCGGACACCGTCACTTATGCCACCGGCCTTCCCTTTGAGCCGCAGGATCTGGAGGATATTACCGAGACTGCGGAAGGCGACACGGTGCGGGCCACGTTTCTCGCTTCTGGGGCGGAGGTCGCCATCCCGCCTAAGAGTCGCATTATCTTGGCGTTTAACACCGCTTGTCTGGATTCAGACTATGGTGTTCCGGACGAAACTACACCGGTGCTCCTCTCGTACGAGATGTTAGATATGCCCCTCTTTTGGGAGATTGAGGTATATGCCTTTGCTCATCCTGAAATGGATCGCGATATTTTGCAATCGCTTCTTTGGTATCTGTCCTCTCGTGACCGTTTCGGCTTTGATGAGTTTGGCGAGGATGAGCAGGCCCTTTTGTTAGAGATCGATCCCGACGCTCAAGAAATAATTGATTCCTATAAGTATCAGCAGGACATCTCCGTTAAGAACTTCTCCTTCGGAGAAGACTTGCCGGAGGAGATCGTCGCGCAATCGGTTCCGGGAACTGCTCTCTACGCCAAAGTAATCAGGACAGATTTTTATGATTATACGGAGATCGAGATCTACAATCCCTCTGACGAACCGCAAACATTTTCACTTCTCAAGGAAGGCGTCGGTGTTTTGAGTTTGGTGCCGCAAGGATGGGTTAAATTCGTTGAGATTGGCGACTTGAACCTTGGGGTCGAGGGAGGGAAATTTAGCGTAATCGGTGAGACGATTAGAACGCCGGCGGATTCCGGCGTTATTTTGGTGTCGGAGGATGGCGAACGGATATTTCTCAATCCGTCAAGTGAGCTTTCATCGAAAGAGTTACAGGAAATCTTTGGGGAGCAGACCTCCCACCCCCTATTTATTGAAAAGGCCGAAGCGGAGGTGAATTGGGAGTACCTCATTCCAAAGCGGCGAGATAAATTCCAAATGAAGCAACCCACCAGCACTACAGGGCGCCGCGGGTAGGGATGAGTAATTCTATTCCTCATAATTGGCTTCCTACCCCGCGATGGGAAGAGTTGTTGCGCGAAAGAAATAAGAGCGCCTTCAATGTCAAGATTGCCCACATCGACCCCTGGCCTTCCGGCAATCAGGAATTCATTCATCCAAAGTCAGTTCTAGAAGACGAAACCCACACGACGATTATCGTCGGTTCGGAGCGGCGGTCGGGGC
>CAZQCZ010000017.1:0-10491 GCA_964592215.1 uncultured Candidatus Saccharibacteria bacterium | reverse complement strand
CGGGCGGCGGTTCCCCCTTGACAATTGAATCTCGATGAGCGCGAGGATTAGCCCAAAGAGGCCCACATTTAAAGGGCTGGCGGCTTCCAGCAGCGCCAGCGCTCCAGTGAGGCTGAAGAAAAGAGCGAGGAAAAAAGCGCGCCTTCCCCCTGTACGCAGGACTTCATGAGGCAGGCCTCCTGGCCTAAGAAGTTGGCCTGTCTCGTAAAAAAGGAAAGTGAAAGTGAAGAAGAGGGCGAAGAAGAGGAAGCCGAGAAAGGAGATTTTGGTAATAGTTTTGGCAGGTGGAATTTTTAAGAGAAGGTAAGCCCATCCTATCCACGAGGAAAAAGCAAGGAATACGAGGAGGTAAATGAACCGTGGCAACCCAGTCTTTTCGACCCGGCGTTTTTTGGGGAGAAATTTTCTCATCTACCTTATGTTAGCTGATCTGCTTTCCTCTTCTCACTGTCGGCTGAATCATCCCTCTGTCTGTTATACTTTCTGCTGATGGACCCGATTGTTTTACTCCTGATTGCCTTAGTCGTCGTTGCTCTGATCGGCCTTTTCCTCGTTTTCCAAAAACTGGGCGCCTTGACGGCGGCGCTCAAGGGGGAGGAGATTTTGCGAACCCTCAACGTCCAGAAAGGTGAGCTGGGCGCCGGTCTAAAAACCGTTGAGGAGAATCTGCGCGGCGTCGTCTCCGAAATGGGTGGAATCAGCGAGGTTTCTCGGCAGATTCGGGAGTTCCAAGAATCACTGCGGGCGACCAAGCTCCGCGGCAACGTGGGGGAGATGGTGATGAAGGATCTCCTTTGCCAAATCTACCCCCCCAAATTTATTCACTGCCAGCATACATTCAAGACGACGCGGAAGACGGTGGACGCTGTTATTGAAACGAGCCAGGGACTGGTTCCGATAGACGCCAAGTTCCCTCTTGAAAAGTTTCAAGCGATTGAAAAAACGGAAAATGACGCCGAGAGGGAGCGGCTTTGGCGGGAATTCGCTCGGAGCGTCAAGCTACGAATGGACGAAACTGCTGCCTACATTGTCCCCGAGGAGGGGACCGTTCCCTTCGCCTTGATGTATATCCCGTTCGACCAGATCTTCAACCAAGTGACGGCCGACCCCGACCTATGGCGCTATGCTTTGGAAAAGAAGGTCTACTTCACTTCTCCGCAGAGCCTTTGGGTTCTCCTTCAAATGCTGCTTATCGGTCACCGACGGGAACAGTTTGCCGAGCAGGCGGAGGAGATTTTGAGAATGCTCCACGCCGTTGCCCGTGACGCGGAGAATCTCGACGGCGTCTTGGCGACGCTTGCTCGCCACATTACCGACGCCAAAAGTACCGTTGATAAACTCTCCACGAGCTTCACTGCCTTTTCCACGAGGCTTGCACAGCTGAAAGATTTTAAGCTAGAGTCAAAACGTGGCAGAAGCGCAGACGGAGACAATTAAGCGATCCCCAGCAAAGCCCCTGATCGTCGCCGGCGTTTTTGTGGTTTCCGGTCTGACTTTCTCCCTTCTTTTGAAGAACTCCCTCGCCACCTTTTCCTTGACGTTGGAAGGTCTTCTTGGCTTCCTGCAGGCGTTAATTGCCTTCTTGGCGATGGCCAGTTTGGCGATCATTCTCTCCCTCGTCTCGGGGTGGCAATTTACCGCCCCCGTTTTTTTGGTTGTCGCTCTTCTCTTTGGCTTCTCGTTGGCAGTGCTGGCCGTCCCCTGGAAACTGGGTGTAGGGACGATCCTTCTTGTGGGACTCTTGCTCCTCCGTCCGCGGGCGCGGAAGGCCCATGAGGAATATCTCACTTTCTCCGCTTCGCATTTCCGCGGTGCGTTGCGTTCCCTGTTCTTCATCTTGGTTTTCGCTTTAGCGATGCTTCCCTTTATCCTTTCACGGCAGGCGCTGGCGCGCCGCGAAGCACTTGTCGATCGAGAGGCGCTGGAGCCCCTCGCCAATATGGTAGTAGGGATGTTCGGGGGGATGCTGGAACGGCAGTTTGGTGCCGATGTTCCGGAGGAGATGCTGGCACCAGCGGTGGCAGAGATGGCGCGTCAGCTTCTGCAGCAGCTAGGGATAAATGCGGCGATGGATAAGCCGCCGACCTCTTTAGCCGAAGTTGCCGACTGGCTGGCCGCCGACCTTGAGCAGAGTTTGCAGCAGGTGGTCAGTCCGTTCGAGCCATATGTTCCCTTTGTCCTTGCCGGTTTAGTGGCGCTTACTCTCTTCAGTTTTTATCCTATCGTCGTCCCGCTCGGAGTGTTAATCTTCTTTATCATTTACCGGCTGCTACTCTTGGCGCAACTTCTGAAACTCGAGGACGTCCCGCGAGCCGCCAAGCGCCTCGTCTTGAATTAAGCCCCCCCATTTGTGTCTTATAGTCTCCTGCGGCATAATTAGGGCAGTATCCCTTAATAAGGAGGAAGAGGAGGAAGAGATGAGTAATGGTGGAGGTTGTCCCGAGGGCGGCGGGTGCGGGAGGTGCCCGCCGGAGCAGATGAAGCGTTGCCGCCAGAAAGTGGTGGCGCGTTGTCCCACCTGCGGGCAGGAGATGGTTCACCCCAACTCCATCGCCAGCGATCTGGCCCTTGGCGCCGGAGGGTGCCAATCGTGTCGGATCAAGGTGTCCTGGCCGCGGATGGCACCCGAAGGACGGCTTGCCGCCCTGGAGTATTGGTGCCGGACGGAGAATCTCGTCGCCTTGGCAGCGGTTGCCGAGGTGGATCCTCTGGCGATCCAGTTCATTCTTGCGCTGCCCCGATCGGCGATTTTGGCGTCGGTGAAGAAGTTCCTTTGGGATGAGGTCGGTTACGCCGCAGAACGTTCCGGTGGCGGGTGTTAGCGGAGTGAGGTCCTGACCGCGTGTTAGGCCCTTCTCTTTTTGAATTGGATCTTGCCTGGGGAGCGCCTTAGGGCTATTGGAGCGTTAGGCATCAGCAGCGTCCCGAATATTCGTCGTCAATGGTAAGATGAGAACTGGTGGCAAGAGCGAAGCTCACTCCCGAACAGAAGAAAGTTGTCGAACATAAAGCAGGCCCTCTTCTTGTTGTTGCTGGCCCGGGGACGGGGAAGACGCATACCGTTACCGAGCGGATTCGCCATCTGATTCAAGACCAAAAAGTTTCTCCTTCCAATGTCCTCGCCCTGACTTTTACCGAAAAGGCGGCGGAGGAAATGTTGGGGCGGATCGACGAGGTGATGCCTCTCGGTTACGAGGAGCCGTGGCTCTCAACTTTTCACGCTTTTTGCGAGCGGATTCTGCGGGAAAACGCCGTCGAGATTGGCCTTGACCCCGCCTATGAAATTCTCACCCCGCCCGAAGCATGGATTTTTGTGCGCGACCATCTCCATGAGTTCAACTTCAAATACTTCAAGCCGCTGGGAAACCCGACGAAATTTATCCAGGCGATGTTGACGTTGTTTTCAAGAGCGCAGGATCAGGATGTGAGTCCGCAGGAATATGTCCGCTACGCGAGCGGGCTAAAGAGCACCAAATCCAAAGTCCGAAATCCTAAACAAACCCAAAATTCTAAATTCGAAACTCTAAACGAGGAAAGAGAAAAGCAAGCCGAACTAGCAAAGGCCTATGAGACTTACTCGAGACTCAAGGCTCAAGACTCAAAGCTCGATTTCGGTGACTTGATTACTTGGACGCTGAAGCTTTTCCGAGAACGGCCGTCAGTTCTCAAGCATTATCGCGAGCAGTTTAAGGAGATTCTCGTTGATGAGTTCCAGGATACAAATTACGCCCAATACGAGTTGCTGCTTCTCCTGGCCCCGCCAAAAAGCCGGCCGAACTTTGTCGTTGTCAGCGATGACGACCAGTGCATCTATAAGTGGCGGGGCGCCTGTGTTTCCAACGTTTGGCAGTTTAAGAAGCATTATCCGGAGGTGAAGACGGTCGTTTTGGACCGCTCTTTCCGCCTTCATTCCGGTGTTTTCCATCCCGCCTATCGGTTGATCAAAAACAACGATCCCGACCGCTTGGAGGCGAAGCTGAAGATCAACAAGAAATTGAAAACGCGGGGAAGAGGAGCGGAGCCGGAGGTCATTCTGGCAGAAACGGCCGAAGAGGAAGCCGAGCGGGTAGCGCTGAAGATCGAAGAGTTAATGGCGGGAGAGGAAACCCCCGGGGTTTCCTCTAAACCCCGGGGGTTTGGCGGTTATTCGTTCTCCGATTTCGCCATTCTTGCTCGAGCGAATAACCACCTTGATCCATTTGTCGCCGCCTTCCGTCGTCACGGTATTCCTTATCAATTGGTCGGCAACCGCGGTCTTTTTGATCGAGAGGAGGTTAGGGAGCTATTAGCTGTGCTCCGCCTCTTAAAAGATCCGGAGGATCGTCTTTCTTGGTATCAGCTTCTCTCGATGAGCGTCTGGAAAATTTCCGCCGATCGCGTTCTCTCTCTTTTGAACGAGTCCCAAAAGAAATCAGTTCCACTGTGGGAAGTCCTTACCGCAGCGGAACTCAAGCCGGTCCAGTTGATAAAAGAACTTCAAGAGCAGTCGCTGAAAAAGCCGCCGACGACCGTCCTTTTGGAATTCATCCACCGCGCCGGTTACGAGCAACGTCTGCTAAAAGAAGAGACGTTGGAGAATCAATTGAAGGTTAAGAACATCAACCTCTTCTTGGAGAAAGTTAAGCTCTATGAAACGCAGGCGGAAACGCCGAACATTCCCGACTTGGTCGATTGGCTTGAAGGGCTTATCGAGGCGGGGGAGTCGCCGGCCCAAGCGGAGATTGAGGACGTTGACACCGTTAGGTTGCTGACGGTCCATGCCGCCAAAGGGCTGGAATTTCCCGTTGTTTTCCTTGTTTCCCTCGTCTCTGACCGATTCCCGACCCGCAATCGGCGGGACCCGCTGGAACTTCCCCTTGAGCTCTTTAAGGAAGTTCTTCCCGCCGGCGACGCTCATTTGGAAGAAGAGCGGCGGCTCTTTTTCGTCGGTTGCACCCGGGCGAAGGAGCGCCTTTTCCTTTCTCTCGCCCGCTCCTACGGCGGTGTCAAGGAGAAGAAACCCTCGGTTTTCATCAAAGAGTTGGGGATTGAAGTCGGCGAGATTCTGATGGCCAAAGATAGCCGAACTATCTGGTGTGTTCGAGAGGAAGAAAACCCCGCCTGCAATTCAAAAATAAAAGTGGAGATCCCTCATTTTTCTTACTCTTACTTCGACGATTATCGGCAGTGCCCGTTGAAATTCAAGCTCCACTATGTTTTGAGGATCCCCACCGCTACTTCGCGCACCCAGGCATTCGGCCAAACGATGCACCGCGTTCTGCGCGATTTCCACAGTCTTCCGGAAAACAAGCAGACGGAAGCAGCACTCCTGGATCTTTACGGGCGGCATTGGATTCCTCTCGGCTACGATGGTGTTGAGGATCAGCGCGAAGCGAAACGCGCCGGGGGGAAACTTCTTCGCCGGTATTTCAAAACCAGCCGGAGAAAATTAGGCGAGCCGGTTTTCCTGGAGAAGAATTTCATCTTGAGAATTTCTCCTCCCGCTGCGGAGGGCCCCATCCTCATAAAGGGATTTATCGATCGAATCGATCGTACCGATGGGGGTTTCGAGATAGTCGATTACAAGACGGCCGACGAGCCAAAGTCCCAGAAAGAAGTGGACAAAGACGAGCAGCTGACGATCTATGCTTTGGCGGCCAAAGAAGTGCTGGGGATTGAGGCTGTCTCTTTGGCGCTCTACTTCTTGAAGCAGAATGAAAAGGTAACGACAACGCGGACGGCAGCGCAGTTGGAAGATGAGAAAAAGAAGATTATTGAAACGGTGCGCGAGATCAGGCAATCAAATTTCCCCGCCAAGCCGGGAATTCTCTGCCACTACTGTGACTTCCGTCACATCTGCCCTGCTTATAAATTGGCCCCTTCGGTGCAGTAACTCATTTTGGGCAATCTGGAGGTTGTCAAGTGCCGGGTTCTTTCTCCTTACGGTTGGGATTGTTGGCCATTCTTGCTTTTCCCTTCTCCAGGTAACTAAAATGATTCCCGGAGGAGGTGAATTGTTGGCGGTAGAACAATGGCGGAATTAAAAGTCAGAAAACGTGACGGTCGGCTTCAGGATTTTAGTCGTGAGAAGATTGCCGTTAGTGTTGCCAAGGCTGGAGGAACACGCGAGCAAGCGGGGAAAATTGCCGTCGAAGTGGAGAATTGGGCGTCAAATATTTCCCCCGATGGGGTGGTGACTTCGCTGCAAATTCGGGAGAAGACGTTGGAACTGCTCCGTCCGGTCGATCCTGAAGCAGCGGAATCTTTTGAGGAGTACCACAAAGAGAAAGAAGTAGCCGCGTAATAGAAAAAGCCGAGAAGCGTTTCAAGGTAGATGGGGCTGAAGACGATATTGCCATCCGTTCATGAGGGTATCCCACTAATGCCTTTTACCACTTTTCGAATTGGTGGGCCGGCACGCTATTTCTATGAGGCAAGGACCGTTGATAGCCTGATCAGGGCGGTTGAGGCGGCCCGCAAGTCAGATATTCCCTTTTTCATCCTCGGCGGCGGTTCCAATATTTTGGTTAGTGACGAGGGGTTCGATGGGTTGGTAGTAAAAAACCAAATATCAAACGTTGAAATTCAAAACAAAATGGTCGCTGCCGGCGGCGGGGCGCTGCTTAGCAAGGTGGTGGCTGATTCGATCGAGGCGGGCCTGACTGGCTTGGAGTGGGCGGCCGGGATTCCGGGGACGGTTGGAGGGGCAATACGGGGCAACGCAGGCGCTTACGGATCTTTTATCTCGGACGCGGTGGAAGAGGTGACGATTCTCGATGACGAGGGCGTGTTGGGGACGCTTACTGCCAGCGACTGCGAATTCGGATACCGTGACAGCATCTTCAAATGTAGGCCGTGGATAACTTTGTCGGCAACTTTTCGCCTGTCCAAGGGAGAGAGGGAAAGAACCCAAGAGCAAATTACTGCGTATCTCGCCGATCGCGACCGTCGTATTCCTCCTTATCCTTCAGCGGGATGCGTTTTCAAGAACCTGAGGGTTAGAGATCTGAAGCCGGAGATCAGTGATAAGATTCCTAGGGAAATAATTAAAGAGGGAATGGTTCC
This sequence comes from uncultured Candidatus Saccharibacteria bacterium, assembly GCA_964592215.1. Taxonomy (GTDB): domain Bacteria; phylum Patescibacteriota; class WWE3; order 9FT-COMBO-53-11; family 9FT-COMBO-53-11; genus CAZQCZ01. The sequence continues at coordinate 3,447 of CAZQCZ010000017.1, read as the reverse complement.
GGCTTGGTACCTGATTGACCAATGCGGTCTAAAAGGGAAGCGGATCGGCGGAGCACAGATTTCCGATCGGCACGCCAATTTCATCATTAACCTCGGTGGCGCTAAGGCAGCCGACGTCCTCGCTTTGATCAATCTCTGCAAAGAAAAAGTGAGGGAGCAATTCGAGGTCGAACTTGAAGAGGAGATTCGCTGCGTCGGCTTCTGATCTGCCCGCGCGCGATGTTTTCCCTTGTCTCTGCTTGGAAGCAATATTCAACCGCGCCCTCCCCTGCCTTGTAGAAAAGCCGCGCCTCCTTTAGCTCAGTGCTGGCGACGATTTCGAAGGCCATCTCCTTGGTGAAGGTGAAAGACGCCGACTCGTGAATGATTCCGAGGCCTTCTTGGGCTTGGATGGGGATTGGCACTGCCGTTGCCAAGAGAAGACAAAGCGACAGGCCAACAGCTGACGCTTTCCGCATGTCTCCCTCCTCTCTTTTGTTTTAATCTCTCTCCGTCATAGATCACCTTTCGTACTGGAGCAAGGCGCGCTGCAAGCGCGGCCTGCCCCCCTTTTTCCTCTGCGAGTGCCGAGGCCCGAGGGGCTTCGGTAGTTTATTTCTTCCCAGTGGTCTGGTATATTGGGAGGCATGGCTTACGCCTCCAATGAAGGGAAGAATCTTTACACCGAGGCCGGAGGAAAGCGGTATGCCCGCATTCCCATCCGGACGCATGTCATCACGGCCGAAGACGATATTGTCGCTGTGGTTAAGAAATATGCCCAGTCTCGGCTCGAGTCGGGTGATATTTTGGCGGTGGGGGAGCGGGTTGTGGCAATTACCCAAGGGCGGTCATACCCGATCGAGACAATCAAGCCTTCCCCTCTTGCTAGGTTGCTAGCCAAATTCGTTTACAAGCCGGATTACGGGATTGGTATTGGCAGCCCCTATACAATGGAGCTAGCTTTGCGGGAAGCCAATCCGATTCGCTTTGCCTTGGCGGTTGTTCTCAGTGCTGTTACCAAGCTCTTTGGGATAAGGGGTGTCTTCTACCACGTCGTCGGCAGTAATATCAGCGCCATCGATGGCCCGTGTGACTACACTCTTCCTCCGTACAATCGCCATGCCAAGTTGGGACCGAAGGACCCCGGCGCCGTTGTTGTCCAGCTCGAAAAGGCGCTCGGGTTTCCCGTGGCGATTATTGATAGCAACGATAAGGCGACACGCGTTTTGGCCGCCTCTGTGGGCGTTAATAGGAAGTTAATCTCGGCCGCTTTTCGTGACAACCCAATTGGCCAAGCACGCCAACGAACCCCCCTTTGTATTCTGAGGGAAAGCTAGATGCCGCTTCCTATCTGGGCGATTATCCTTGGCAGGGGATGGTAGCACTTAATTAGCGGTGGGGGATATTCCACCGCGCCGCCAAACTTTTTCTTAAAGACGGAGAATTTTCGCCAGTGTCTAGTTTGCCGGTGGTAACGGGAATCGTAAACCCCTCCTAAGTTTAGAGTAGTGAGCCCTAAACTCTTGGCTCTCTTTATGATTTCCCACATCATGAGATATGGGGCGCAAAGTCTTTGTCCGTCCTTGGCGGAGGCGGCGTGGTGGTAGTAGGCGGTCTTGCCGTGAATGAGGACAAGAGCGCCAGCAAGGGGGCGGTTGGATACCGGGGTGATCGAGTGACTAGGCAAGGCATAGGCGAGGAAGAGAGCTGCTTTTGGGCCGAAGGCGCTGATTTCCGCCTTAAGCTGATCGAAGCTCGGGGCGAAGAAGTTCTGGCGGAGGCTAGTTTGGGAAAGCAGCCGGTGGAACTCGCGTAGCATCCCGTCGGAAGCAGATGTCTTTTTCCCCTCGAGGCACCGCACCTCAACGCCATTGTGCTGCCCCTCTTCGATACTTCGCCTTGTTCGAGCGCTATCAGTGGGGAGATTGGCGACAATTTCCTCAAGCGGTGGGGTGAGATTGACGGTAATCTCTTTGGTGGCGAGGCTGGGGGCGGAGTCGGGGACGAAGCCGTTGATGGTTAGTAGCGAGTAGTGGGCAGCTGACAAAGGTTCGAGTTTGACGCAGATGGCACGGTGCTTTCGGGCTATCTTGTCAACCTCTCCAATCGACGGCGTTATCGCTGGCCGTTGGATTTTAACCACCGAACCTATTAAAGGTAGTTTTCTGACATAAACTTTGGTATTTGATTTTTGATGTTTGAGTTCCTCTATCTTCCAGCCTTGGCTGGAGAGGTAGTGGCCCCACTCGTCAGCCTGTCTAAGATCACCGTCCATCTGCTACCATTCTACCAAGGTGATTACGAACCTCCCTTTCTGTCATTGGCGAAGAGGCAAATACTCCTCTATTTTAGAGGAGGCGTTGGCGAACTACCATTCCGTCTCCCATGCCTTTGGTTTCGCGGCCAGTGAGGTGGCGCTCTTCGAAGCCCTCCGAGCTTGGGAAGTAGGTGGCGGCGATGAGGTGATTGTCTCCGCCTGTGTGCCTCGGTGTCTTGTCGAGGCGATCCTCCGGGTGGGAGCGACTCCCATCTTTACGGAGGTCGAGAGAGACACGTTCAACCTTGATTCCAAGCGGCTGGATGATGTGTTGACCAAGCGGGCAAGGGTGCTTGTTATCTCGCACGCCTTTGGGCAGGCGGCTAATCTGGCGGCAATTGTTCCTTGGGCGCGGGGGAAAAAGATCAAAGTGGTCGAAGATTGTTCCCATGCTCTCGGAGCGCGCTATCGCGGTGAGCTGCTTGGCACTTTCGGCGATGCGGCGCTTTTCTCTTTTGATCGGGAGGGGTCGCTTGGTGCCGTGGGCGGAGGAGCAATCGCCACCTCTGATCCGCATTTAGGGCGGGCTCTTGAGACTGTCCGCCGTCGGTTGCCCTTCCCACCGAGACGGGTTGTGGCGGACGGTCTCTTGGGTCGGGAAGTTTCGGGGAATGTCGCCTGTCGCCTGCCGAATGTTTGGGCCGCGGTTGCCTATCATCGGCTTGTTGGGGTCGATGAAAGGAATCGGCACCGGCGTGAAGTTGCTGGTTGTTATCTTCAGCGACTACAGAATATGCCGCCGCTGAAGCTGCCTCGGGTGGAGAGGGGGGCCGAGCCGTCCTTTCGCTACTTTGCCATTCGTGTTCCCGATCCGGACCGATTGTTGCGGGCGGCAAGGGGGCGGCGGGTTGCTTTTGTGCGCGGATGTGCGGGTATTATGCCACCGCCAAAAAGTTGTCCGGCGGCGGTGGAGATTACTGCTCAAGCGGTGCTGCTGCCGACGTCGATCCCACTCGCAAGGGCCGAGAGAGTTATCAGAGCGATAAGGGAACATTATCAGCCGGGGGCTGATAGGTAATTAGATGAGCAGGTGGTTGGGCGCGCGGGTGGGTAGCGGTTGGGAATAGAATTATGGCGGGGCACATTAGCGTTTAGCCATAGGCCACTTGTTGAAATGGAGACCAAGAGAATATTGGACGAGAAAACCTGGG